>DXZT01000039.1 GCA_019419545.1 Collinsella sp.
CGGGTGGTTTCTGATGCGGCGCGCTGCGCGCCCCGCACAGGCTAAAGCCTTTAATTAAAGCGAACAGAACTCCGCCGTGTCGGAAAAATCAAAGGGCGAAACGGGGCCGCCTACTGGGATGCCTGGGCAACACGCGACAAGGGCGAATTCGGACACAGCACCTATATGGTCACTGTCTACACCAAAGACGGAATTAAGGACAATGTTGACGATTTCG
The DNA here is from genome assembly GCA_019419545.1 of Collinsella sp. Taxonomy (GTDB): domain Bacteria; phylum Actinomycetota; class Coriobacteriia; order Coriobacteriales; family Coriobacteriaceae; genus Collinsella. The sequence goes on from DXZT01000039.1 coordinate 218, forward strand.
CGTCATCCAAACTCGGCATCCCCAAAACAACCAAACCCGCCAGCCCAGATGAAATTCTGTAGAGGTGCCCATTAACATGCCGCTCAACGATCACAACAACATCGAGCTCGTCCCCACCGCCACAAAGGTGCCTGTCCCCTTTGTGGCGGTTTTCGACAAAAAGAAGCCGCCCCGATAACAGAGGCGGCATCAAGCAAGCCTATTTATTAGCGTCCCTCAAGACCCAACGAAAACGCAGCGATGGAATCGAGAACCGACAATAGCCCGTTCGCACAGATAGAGGCGGAGATTCAAGGTCAGAGTCCGGCTTAAACGGCTTAGCTATCGCACGTCACAACGTTCTCGTCGTCCTCCCTATCGTATTTATAGTGCTTACTGTGAAAATAGTGAGTTTAGTGAGAATAGTATCGCTCAAGACTCGTGAACTGAATTATTGACCTCTCGCCCAGAATGAGTGGGGCAAATATTCCTATTAGAGGTCAAATCGAAGCCCAATAGGGCCTTTTCGCCCCGTCATTTCGACCGATCGCTTTCTTTTGAATATTGTCGTAAGCTGGTATCACTTATCTTAATGAATGCATACTGTTTGCGAGGTACCCGCCGTGAAACGCTCCACCTATATCGGCCTGCTCGTCTTAGCGTTTGCGATTACCGCAGTCGGCGTAGGAATTATCTATCTCGCATTTCTCCCTGCCTCGGCAACGCAGGCGGCGGTTGAAACCGTAAGCTACCCCATCGAAATCCTCACCGATATCGTCAAACCCGATTCGATCACCGTCGATTTCGACGGTACGCCCGCAGCGCTTGGGGTCAGTAACTATCCCCGAATCGAACTTGGAGCCACGCGCTATACCCAAGATGAGCAGCTTATCGGTAAGGCAACCAGTTTACTCAAAGGCAAGACGTTTAAGCGGTGGTACGGCGCCGCAACATATCGAGCCAAGAACGGCCAAATGGTTGGCGGGTATCATTCGACCCTTGAGCTCGATGCGGCAAACGGGAGCAAATTGTGCAACGTCTCATACGACCCCGGCTGCGTGGACAATGAAGGACCGGGGGTCTATATCTCGGATGGCGACGTAATCTACGTCATGGAGGGCGACCAGACGGCAGTCGTCGATTTTATGGATCGGTGTACCGAGGATGCCTACGAACAAACCTGCGAACCCGATCCGCAGACAGCGCGCAACAGTGGCTCGGCACGCACTTGGCTATTTGACGATGAAATAACCTGGACCCCATCGAAATAAGGACCCGCCGGGCAGGCACCTTTGTGGTGGTTTCGGCTCCGATGTTCCACTGTCTCGATCTGTAACATCTAGCGGCCCTTTTCGATCCTAGATGTTACAGATTGAGATGAAATGATCGGCGGCGATCGTTTGTCTCAATCTGTAACAACCGCTCGTCAAATAGGGGCCCAGATGTTACAGGTCGAGACAAACGGAACCACCGCAAAGGCGCCTACCCCTTCATGGTGGTTTTCGACAAAAGAAGCCGCCCCGATAACAGAGGCGGCATCAAGCAAGTCTATTTATTAGCGTCCCTCAAGACCCAACGAGAACGCAGAAATGTAGCCCGGGGCTTACCCTTTCCCGAACGCGACCCTCGCGAAGCGCGTGAGCGGGCGGGAAAGGGTAAGCCCCGGGCGGACAATTAAGTGCGTTACTCGGCAGCGGCCTTGAACTTGTTGTAGTTGATCAGGCAGCCGGCCTTGACGATGGCACGCTCCTCTGCCGTCATATCGGCAATGTAGAGCTCAATCTGCTCGACCGCACCGTCGGCGCGCACCACGTAGGCGGCGATGTCCTTTAGGTCACCGTCGAGCGCGGCACGGATACCCGGCACAAAGACATAGTCGCCCACCTCAAAGCTGGGCTCGGCCTCCATCTGGAAGGGCACCATGCCCCAGTTCATCACGTTGGAGCGATAGCGCTTAGTGGCGTACTCGTGGACGATGTTTGCCAGACCGCCAATTACGCGCTGGCAGCTCGCGGCCTGCTCGCGGGCAGAGCCATCGCCCGGCTTCTTGGCGTAGAGCATGGAGCCGTACTCGGTTGCCCTGGCATCGGCCGCGACACCCGCGCCGGCCAACGCCTCAAACACACCGGCAAGCTCGGCATCGAGCGCGGACAGATCGCCCGCGGACTCACCGGCAACGCGGCGCTTCTCCACGGCGTCGACCTCCTTGGAGCGACCCACGTAGGCAGGGTCGCGGCGGCTGAGCGTAAACTCGGCCAGACCCAGCGGGTTGGAGCGGAAGGAGCTCGTCTCGCCCGAGGGAATGAGCTCGTCGGTCGTGGTGACCGGATCCATGATCTTGGAGCACACCTTGAGCAGGATGTCGTCGCCGAGAGGCTCCATCGCGGGCCACGGCTTGATGTTGGGACCCTCGACAAGCTCGTCGGCAGGCTCCGCCTTGCCAAAGCCCCAGTACACACGCTTTTTGTACGGCGCGTCGTCAAAGGTGTACTCGCAGGCCTCGTCCCAAGTCTCCTCGGGCAGGTCGGTCGCCGGCGTCAGAACGCCGCCGTTGGCAGCCGTCGCCGCAATGGAGCGGGCGTCCATCAGGGCCACGGCGCTCAGCTGGCCATTACCCGGCTTGGAACCCTCGCGATTGGGGAAGTTGCGCGTAGTGTGGCGGATCGAAAGGCCGTTGTTGGCAGGCGTGTCGCCGGCGCCAAAGCACGGACCGCAGAACGCCGTGCGCACGATCGCGCCAGCCTCCATGAGGTCGTAGATATAGCCGCGGCGTGTAAGCTCGAGTGCCACGGGCTGGCTCGTGGGATAAACCGACAGCGAGAACTCGCCGCAGCCGGTGTTGGCGCCCTTGAGCACGCGGGCAGCCTGGACCACGGAATCGTAGTTGCCGCCCGAGCAGCCGGCGATAACGCCCTGCTGCACGTGCAGTTTGCCGTCGGCGATCTTGTCGAGCAGGCTAAAGTGCGTCTTGCCCTCGCCGATCTTGGCGGCCTCGAGTTCCACCTCGTGCAGGATGTCCTCGAGATTCTCGTTGAGCTCGTCAATCTCGAAGCCGTTGGAAGGATGGAACGGCAGCGCGATCATGGGCTTGACGCTCGACAGATCGACCTCGACGCAGCCGTCGTAGTAGGCGACATCGGCGGGCTTGAGCTCGCGGTAGTCGTCGCCGCGGCCGTGCATGGTCAAAAACGCGTGTGTGTCCTCGTCGGTAGCCCAGATGCTCGACAGGCAGGTGGTCTCGGTGGTCATGACATCGACGCCGTTGCGGTAGTCGGTCGTCATGTTCGCGATACCCGGGCCCACAAACTCCATGACCTTGTTCTTGACGTAGCCCTTGGCAAAGACGGCGCGGATGATGGCGAGCGCCACGTCGTGCGGGCCGACGCCGGGGCGCGGGGCACCCGTGAGGTAGATGGCCACGACGCCGGGATAGGCGACATCGTAGGTGTCGCGCAGCAGCTGCTTTGCCAGCTCGCCTCCGCCCTCGCCCACGGCCATGGTGCCCAGGGCGCCATAGCGGGTGTGCGAGTCGGAACCCAGAATCATCTTGCCGCAACCGGCGAAGTTCTCGCGCATAAAGGAGTGAATGACGGCGATATGGGGCGGAACGAAGATGCCGCCGTACTTCTTGGCCGCGGAAAGGCCAAAGACATGGTCATCCTCGTTGATGGTGCCGCCCACGGCGCACAGCGAGTTGTGGCAGTTGGTGAGCACGTAAGGCAGCGGGAACTGCTCCATGCCCGAGGCGCGCGCCGTCTGGATGATGCCAACGAAGGTGATGTCGTGGCTCGCCATGGCGTCGAAGCGAATCTTGAGTGCCTCTGGGTCGCCAGACGTATTGTGTGCCTGGAGGATCGAATACGCGATGGTGCCGCGCTTGGCATCTTCAGGCGTCTGCGTAATACCGCGCTCGGCAGCCTCGGCCGCAGGCACAACCTCGCTGCCGCCGCGCAGGTAGATGCCGTCCTCGTACAGCTTAACCATACTGTCTCCCACTCTGCCCGAAAGGCTCGGGCGCATAGCATACATTCGTTCAATATCGTGCCATAGAACGGTTGCCAGCGGGTTACGAATCTGCACGTTCACTTTATCTCGGTAAAGCATAGGACGAGCACCTCGCATCACTCTCCTGACAAGGAGTGTCCCAAAGTGCCGGCACAAAAGGAACGTCCCCAACTGCCAAGTGCCGCAAGAGTGTCCCCTTTGACTAGTCATTTAAGAACGTCCCCAATGACTACCCTACCGTATCCGGAGCAAGGCAACGCCGCAGGCAGAGGACGGGCAGCGAGCGCCGTCCAGAACGTACAAGTTGGCATGAAAAAGGCAAGGCATAGACCTTCTGGTCATGCCTTGCCTTTTGAATGACAAATTGTCGCTCTGGGCGGCGCGCAGCGTCGGCCCGTTACGCGGTTTGGCAAAACCGCGTAACTACAAATCCCCGCCGGCGCCCAGCAGCTTGCGCATGACTTGCTCGGGGTTGACTGAGCCGTCGCGCGGGGCTAAGGCAGTGATCTTCTTCTGCATCTTGTACTCGTGCAGCTCGTCCTCGAGCTGGCGCACGCGGGCGCGGAGCTTTTCGTTCTCGCGCTCGCGCTCCTCGGCACGCTCCTTCATATCGAGAATGCGCACCACGCCGGCAAGGTTGATGCCCTCGTCAGTCAGCTGGTTGATGAGCTCCAGGCGCTCGATATCGGCACGCGAATACAGACGCGTGTTGCCGCCCGAGCGCTGGGGGTTCACCAGGCCCTTGGACTCGTAGACGCGCAGAGTCTGCGGATGCATGCCGGTCAGCTCGGCCGCCACGCTGATCATGTACAGCGGTTTGTTCCTATTGTCCTCGGCCATGCTACCTGACCCCTTTCCGTCTCGTTATCGTCCATCATAAGCCCGCGGGCGCGGGCGTGCGCCACGACCGCCCTAGTACGTCGCCTTGTAACGGTTGACCTTCTCGCGATAGTCGCGTGTGTCGGCCTCGCGCAGCTTGGTCATGGCATCGCGCTCGTCATCGGATAGGTTCGTGGGAACCTGCACCTTGATCTCGACAAGCAGTGCACCGGTGCGCCCGCGATGCTTAACGTCAGGCGCACCCATCTCTTTAAAGCGGAACTTCTTGCCCGTCTGGGTACCCGCGGGCACCTTTAGACGAACCGTCGCACCGCCGGGCGTCGGCACGTCAACCGTGCAGCCAAGCGCCGCCTCATAGACCGAGACCGGTACCTCCATGGTCACGTCGGCACCTTTACGCTTAAACAGTGGATGCTCCTCCACGTGCGTGGTCACGACCAGGTCGCCGCGCTCGCCGCCGGCAACGCCATACTCGCCGCGACGCTTGTAGCGCAGCTTGCCACCGTCGACCGCGCCCGCAGGCACCGAGACCGTAATGGTCTGTTGCTCGCCCGTCGAGGGAATGCGGTAGGTGACCTTGTGCGTCACGCCGCGAAACGCGTCCTCGGCCGAAACATCGACGGTCAGCGACAGGTCGCCGCCCTTGCGAGCGCGGCTGCGACCCGCGCCGGCGCCGGCAGCGCCCGCAGCCCCGGCAAAGCCCGAGCCCCAATCGCTACCCCAGGCGCCGTTGCCGCTAAAGATGCTGTCGAAGATGTCGCCCCAGCCGCTGGCACCTGCGCCGGCACCGTAGCCGCCGCCATACGCGCCGCCTGCGCCCGGCATGCCGCCAAACATGAGCATCTGGTCGTACTCTTTGCGCTTCTTCTCGTCCGAAAGCGTCTCGTAGGCCTCGCTGATCTCCTTGAACTTGGCCTCGTCGCCGCCGGCATCGGGGTGATATTTTTGCGCGAGCTTGCGAAACGCGCTCTTGATCTCTTTGTCGGAGGCGCTCTTGGATACGCCCAGGATGTCATAGAAGGTTTTGCCTGCAGCCATCGTAGCTCCTCTCCTGTTACGTCCGCCGTCCATGCAGACGACGGCTCATGCTTTCATATGGCACTAGGCCAGAAAGGGCCCCGGGTGTTGCCCCGGGGCCCTTCTCAATTACTCCTCGGTGCTCTCGGCCGTATCGGCCGCAGCATCCTCGGGCGCCGCTTCGGGCTCCGGTGCGGGGCGCTTCTCGCCACCGTAGGTCACCGTCACCATCGCGGAACGCAGGATGCGGTCCGCCATGCGGTAGCCCTTCTGGTACACGTCGTTGACAGTCTCGTCGTACTGCGACGCGTCCTCGACGCGACCCACGGCCTGGTGCTCGAGCGGATTGAACGCCTCGCCCTTGGGGTCGATGGGCTCAACGCCCTCGTGCGCAAACACATCGAGCAGTTTGGCATGCACCGCGTCGACGCCGTCGACGAACTGCTTAAAGTCGTCGGCAAGCTCCTGGCTGCGGGCATGGTCGATCGCACGCTCGATATCGTCGACCACCGGCAGCAGCGCAGTGACGAGCTTCTCGGTCGCGCGCTCGCGCTCGGCGATGCGCTCGTTGGCAGTGCGGCGACGGAAGTTCTCCCAGTCGGCCTGCAGACGGGCGGTGCGCTCGGTGGCGTCCTTTGCCTTGTCCTCGGCGGCCTTCTGGGCCTCTGCCGCAGCATCGAGCTCGCTGCGCACGTCGGCGAGCTCCTTTTGGGCCTGCTCGAACTTGAGCTTAAAGTCGTTGTCGGCGGCTTCCTCACCGGCGCGGATAGCGGCTTCCACCATCTCGTCCTCGGTCATCGTCGCCTCCTTGTTGAAATCCTCTACCTGGTTCTCGGCAGCCTCGACGGCCGGGGCCTCATTGACCTCGGTATCGTCGACGGCCTCTACGGGAATCTTCACGTCCTTCTCCTCAGAGTCAACGGGGGCGGCACCAACGGCGGCCGCCTCCGTGCGAGCTTTACGGGCGGACATGATTACTTGTCCTCGTCGTCCACAACCTCGTAGTCGGCGTCGACGACGTCATCATCGGCAGGCTGGGCACCGGCGGCACCGTCGGTCTGCTGCTGAGCGTCGGCGTAGACAACCTGGGCCAGCTCGTAGGCCACGGACTGCAGGGACTCGCCGGCGGCCTTGATGGCCTCGACGTCAGAGCCCTCGAGCGCCTTCTTGGCGTCGGCGATAGCGGCCTCGGCCTTGGACTTCACGTCGGCGGAAACCTTGTCACCGAGCTCGTTGAGGGTCTGCTCGGTGGAGTAGCACAGGCTGTCGGTCTGGTTGCGGACCTCGACCTCTTCCTTCTGCTTCTTGTCCTCCTCGGCATGAGCCTCGGCGTCCTTGACCATGCGATCGACTTCGTCGTCGGAAAGCGCGGTGGAGCCGGAAATGGTGATCTGCTGTTCCTTGCCGGTGCCCTTGTCCTTAGCGGAGACCTTGACGATGCCGTTGGCGTCGATGTCGAAGGTGACCTCGATCTGCGGCACGCCGCGGCGGGCAGCCGGGATGCCGGTCAGCTGGAACTTACCGAGCGACTTGTTGTCGCGGGCAAGCTCGCGCTCGCCCTGGAGCACGTTGATCTCGACGCTGGTCTGGTTGTCGGCAGCGGTGGAGTAGACCTCGGTCTTGGAGGTCGGGATCGTGGTGTTGCGGTCGATCATCTTGGTCATGATGCCGCCCATGGTCTCGACGCCCAGCGACAGCGGGGTAACGTCGAGCAGCAGGATGCCCTCGACGTCGCCGGTGAGCACGCCGCCCTGGACGGCAGCGCCGTCGGCAACGACCTCGTCGGGGTTCACGGACATGTTGGGCTGCTTGCCGGTCATGGTCTTGACCAGATCCTGGACGGCGGGCATACGGGTGGAGCCGCCGACGAGGATGACCTCGGTCAGATCGGAGAGCTTAAGCTTGGCGTCGCGCAGGGCGTTGGTGACAGGCTGCTTGCAGCGCTCGAGCAGGTCGCGGGTGATCTTCTCGAACTCGGCGCGGGTCAGCGTGTAGTTGAGGTGCAGCGGGCCAGACTGGTTCATGGTGATGAACGGCAGGTTGATGGTGGACTGCTGGGCTGCGGAGAGCTCCTTCTTGGCGTTCTCGGCGGCCTCCTTCAGACGCTGCAGGGCCATGGGGTCCTGACGCAGGTCGACACCGTTCTCCTGCTGGAACTTATCGGCCATCCAGTCGATGACGCGCTGATCCCAGTCGTCGCCGCCCAGGTGGTTGTCGCCCGAGGTGGACAGAACCTCAAACACGCCGTCGGCGAGGTCGAGGATGGAGACGTCGAAGGTGCCGCCGCCCAGGTCGAAGACCAGGATGCGCTGGTCGGTGCCCTGCTTGTCCAGGCCATAGGCCAGAGCAGCAGCGGTCGGCTCGTTGACGATACGCTTGACGTTGAGGCCGGCGATCTTACCGGCATCCTTGGTGGCCTGACGCTGGGCGTCGTTGAAGTAGGCCGGGACGGTGATGACGGCGTCGGTGACGGTCTCGCCCAGATACTTCTCGGCGTCGGCCTTCATCTTTGCGAGCGTCATGGCGCTCACCTGCTCAGCGGTGTAATCCTTGCCCTCGATGTCGACGACGGCACGGCCACCCTGACCCTCCTTGACCTCATACGGCACGGTCTTGATCTCGGAGGTGCACTCGGAGTACTTGCGGCCCATGAAGCGCTTGATGGAGAACACGGTGTTCTTGGGGTTGGTGACAGCCTGGTTCTTAGCGGCCTTACCCACGACGCGGTCGCCGTCGGCACGGAAGCCCACGACGGACGGGGTGGTGCGGTCGCCCTCGGCGTTCACGATAATGGTCGGAGAACCGCCCTCGAGAACGGCCATTGCGGAGTTAGTAGTACCAAGGTCGATACCAAGAATCTTGCCCATTAGAAATTCCCTCTCTCTTGTGCGTTTGCACCGACTCGGCGGTCTGCCGAGCGGTGTTTCGGCTTGTCTTTCAGGATGTAGTGTATCCCCTTATGGGCCGGAATATACAAAATCTAAGTCAATTCATATAAGATTTCTTATTGTTGAGAGTTTAGGTTCTTAAATGCGCAGGTAGATGCACTGTTTGAGTTCTCGGCAGATCTATTGAGATCTATGTAGAGATGGCTGAGGTTTGGGCTTGGGAGCGCACATGGCGGCCCCGGGCTTCCCTGGGGATAGTTCGACCCGTTTTTCGGCCAAATAATGGGATGCGGTTTCCGCAAGCACGCTCAATCGCCCTATATTTCAAGTCACCTATAGCTAACATTTGCGCAGCTCAACGGCCCCACCTGCGCGTTTTTTAGTAAACCTTGGCATACTCGGCGAACGGTATGAAGATGCCGGCCAGAGGGTATTGCAAACGGTCGCTCCCGTGGTATGTTTTTGCCCGAATCAAACCGGCGCGCATCGCCTGTAGCGTCGGTCAACAGAGAGGAAACTACCATGGCTCATCCCGTAATTGATGCCGACGAGTGCATCGCTTGTGGCGTTTGCGTCGACTCCTGCCCCGCTGGCGTTCTGGAGCTCCAGGACGTCGCTACCGTCGCTGACGAGGACTCCTGCGTCGCCTGTGGCGCTTGCCAGGACGCTTGCCCCGCTGGCGCGATCACCGAGATCGTCGAGGAGTAACAACTCCCCCACTTGCACACTCAAAAGTACACCGTGCACAAAAAGGAGGCCTCCGCATCGCCGCGGAGGCCTCCTTTTGCATTCGTCGTTACTAGGACAGGTCGTCCTCGTAGGGCATTAAATCGGCAAGGTAGCCCTTCTCCTTGAGCATGGCCTCGATCTCGTCGAGGGTCTGTTCGTCCTCCGCCGCGATGCGATGGAAGTGATAGCCGCTCGTCACCGTTAGTAGCGGGAAACTCTTGCCGCTGGCGATGCCCTCTAGGTAGCGCTCGACATCGCGGCGGTTGCGGATGTCCAGGTCGGCCGTGATCTTGCCGTACACACGATGGTTGACGATCACATTGAGCACGGCGCCACCTGCGTCGACGATACTCGTAAGCTCGTCGCCCGCCTGCTCCACACTGTGGCGCACCTTAACAAGACGCGTGGGCACGGCGGGGCTACTCGCGGCTTCCTGCAGCACGTAGCCGCGGTTGGTCGCCACGATATCGTGCCCATCGGCGCGCAGCAGGGCGATGTCCTGCACCACGACCTGGCGGCTTACACCCACCTCGCGGGCAAGCGCGCTGCCCGATACGGGTCCCTTGGCTCCCTCGAGCACGGCCATGATGGCACGGCGACGCTCGCGGGCGCTCATTATTTACCGTCCAGCAGACGCAGGTGCTTAAGCGAGAGGTCGAGAATCGGCGCAGAGTGCGTCAGCGCCCCCGAGCTGATAAAGTCAACACCCAGGTCGGCCAGGGCGCGAATGTTGTCGGCGTCTACGTTGCCCGAGCACTCGGTCTTGGCACGACCGGCGATAAGCTCAATCGCAGTAGCCATGTCATCGTGGGTCATGTTGTCGAGCATGATGATATCGGCACCGGCCTCAACTGCCTCGCGCACCATGTCCAGGTTCTCGCACTCAATCTCGACCGTCGTGGTAAACGACGCGTGGGCGCGCGCCATCTCGATCGCGCGCGTCACGCCACCGGCGGCATCGATGTGGTTGTCCTTGAGCATGACGGCCGTCGACAGGTTGTAGCGGTGGTTGCTGCCGCCGCCGATCTCAACCGCCGCCTTCTCAAACACGCGCATGCCCGGCGTGGTCTTGCGTGTGTCGACAAGCACGGTCTTGGTACCCTCGAGCGCCGCAGCCATTCTGTGCGTATAGGTAGCGATACCGCTCATGCGCTGCAGGTAGTTGAGCGCCACGCGCTCGCCCGAAAGCAGCACGCGCGCATCGCCGCGCACCTGGCCCACGTGGTCGCCGGCGTGCACTTCGTCACCGTCGGCAACATCAAACAGCACCGAGCTCTGCGAATCCAGCAGCTCAAAGGTGCGAGCGAACACATCCAAGCCCGCGATGATGCCATCGGCCTTGGCGATAAGCTCCACCGTGGCGGGGCGCGCCGTGGGGCACACGCTCGCCGTACTCACGTCCTCAAACGTGATGTCCTCGCGCAGAGCCTGCAAAATCAGATCATCGACGACGAGCTTCATGGTAATGGGATTCATGGTCTACTCCTCCACGGCCTGCGTGCCGGCGGCACGGGCCAAATCATCGATTGCCAGGGTATCGGCGCTCAGAGCGCGATGGCGGCCATCGAGCGCGGGCTCGCCCGCCTGCTCCACGGCCAGCGACTCGCCGGTGCGCATGTACCACGCGGCGCGGCGACCCCAAACCAGAGACTCGAGCAGGCTGTTAGAAGCCAGGCGGTTCTTGCCGTGCACGCCATTGCAAGCCGTCTCGCCGGCGGCGTAGAGCTCGGGCATCGAGGTGCGGCCGTCCTTGTCGACCCACACGCCGCCCATAAAGTAGTGCTGCGTGGGTGTGACGGGAATGGGCTCGTCCAGGATGTCGCGACCGTCCTCCAGGCAGCGCGCGCGGATATTGGCAAAGTGCCCGGTCACCACGTCGCGCTCGACGGGGGCAAAGCTCAGCCACTCGTGCTCGGTGCCGTCCTGCTTCATCTGCTCGCGGATGGCGGCAGCGACAACGTCGCGCGGCTGCAGCTCGTCGGTAAAACGCTCGCCGGCGGCATTAAGCAGAATCGCGCCCTCGCCGCGGCAGCTCTCGCTGATCAGGAACGTGCGACCCGGCTGCGGCGAGAACAGGCCCGTGGGGTGGATCTGCACGTAGTCCAGGTGCTCCATCTTAATGCCATGCTCCTGCGCGATGTAGCAGGCGTCACCGGTGAGCTGCGGGTAGTTGGTCGAATGGTCGTACACGCCACCGATGCCGCCCGTCGCCCACAGCGTGTGGCGGGCATGGATCTTAAACGGCTCACCGACATGCACGCCCTCGGCGGCGTTTACCAGCTCGTCGGCGGGGCGAGCTGAATCGTCCTCGTCCACGGCGACAGCGACGACGCCGGTGCACACTGTGGCGCCATCGCGCTCGGTGGCCAGGATGTCGGTCATGGCAACGTGTTCGAGAATCTGCACGTTGTCCAGCTTGCGGACAGCCTGGAGCAGCTTGGTCGTAATCTCCTTACCCGTAATATCGGCATGGAAGGCGATGCGCGGGCGGCTGTGCGCGCCCTCGCGGGTAAAGTCGAGGCTGCCGTCGGCCTTGCGCTCAAAGTCCACGCCCATGGCCAGCAGGTCGTTGATGACCGAGCGGCTCGAGCGGATCATGATGTCGACGCTCTCGCGGCGGTTCTCGTAATGGCCGGCGCGCATGGTGTCCTCAAAGAAGGCATCGTAGTCAGAACCCTCGGGCAGTACGCAGATGCCGCCCTGCGCGAGCATCGAGTCGCACTCGTCGACCGCGCCCTTGGAGAGCATGATCACGCGCGTGCTCGTCGGCAGATTGAGAGCCGCATACAGGCCTGCCACGCCGCAACCGGCAATGACGACGTCGCACTCCATATCGGGGTATTGTTTGGTTTCCACAGGAATCCTCTCCCTTGAATGTGACATAAGGGACCGTCCCTCATGCCGCATTGTTCTAGCGCGCTGCGTACTCGAGCATGCGGTCGAGCGTGAGCTTGGCCTGATCGGCGGCCTCGTCCGACACGCCAATCTGCACCTCGCCCTCGCCCGTCTCCAGGCAGCGCACGAGCTTTTCGAGCGTGATGAGGTCCATGTTGACGCAGGTGGGCTGCACCGCGGGGAAGTAGAACTTCTTGCCGGTGCCCTGGCAGCGGCGCTCGAGCTCGTAGAGCACGCCGCGAACCGTCACGATAATGAACTCGCTCGCGTCGGACTCCTCGGCATACTTGATGATGCCGGCGGTGGAGCCGATGTAGTCGGCCTCGGCCAGGACGTCGGCCTTGCACTCGGGGTGCGCCAGCACGAGCGCGTCGGGGTGGGCCTCCGTCGCGTCGACGATCTGCTCGACGGTGATGATGTGATGGCGCGGGCAGTAGCCGTTGTTGAGAATGACGTGCTTTTGCGGCACCTGCTCGGCTACGAAGCGGCCGAGGTTTTGGTCGGGAATGAACAGGATATGCTGCTGCGGCAGCTCGGACACGATCTTGACGGCGTTGGAGCTGGTGACGCACACGTCACTCCAGCTCTTGATCTCGACCGTGGAGTTGACGTAGCAGACCACGGCCAGGTCGTCGCCGTACTCGGCGCGCGCCGCATCGACCGTCTCGCGCTTGACCATGTGCGCCATGGGACAGTCCGCGCCCAGCTCGGGCAGCAGCACGGTCTTGGTGGGATTGAGTAGCTTGGCGCTCTCGCCCATAAACTCCACGCCGCACAGCACGATGGTCTGCTGCGGCAGGCTCTTGGCAAGCTTTGCCAGGTAGAAGCTGTCGCCGACGTAATCGGCAACAGCCTGAACCTCGGGCGCCACGTAATAGTGCGCCAGGATCACCGCGTCGCGTTGGGTTTTAAGTTGCTGAATGGCCTCGACGAGCTCTGCGGGCACCAGTGCCGCGCGCTCCGTTGCCGTCGTTGCCGATGCTAGGCCGGCCGCGATATCGCGTGCAAGCTCCGACGCATCCATGTTCGCGCTCTGTGCCATCAAGGCCCCTCTCTTTTGGCGAATCTTGGGGCTTTAGTATGACACCTAGGTTTACAGCTGACAAGACAGCTGTAAACCTAGGTGTAAAGTTGAAATAAAGATTCGACCATGCGGCAAGTCCATATTCGAACTGGCAAGCTGAGGATAGCCGAGCTCTCGATAGCGCAGGAGGCATCTTTCGCCACCGCAATACCGCTCGGCGCGAGTTGCGCACCGTGAGGCACGAACGGGCGCCCCCCCCGCGAGTGGTCCGCGCCCAATGTGGCAAAATCGAACTACTAAGGGGGCTCAGAATGCTCAAGATTATTGCCTGCGACGATGACGTCGCTTTTCTAGATAGACTGCACCGGATGATCGACCGTTGGTCGATCGAGACGGGCACGGCGGTCGATGTTGCGCTCGTCACGCGCGGCGAGGACCTGCTGGCGCGCCATGCCGCGTCGCGCGCCGACATCATCCTGCTCGACATGATCATGCCGCTCGTCAACGGCATGGACACCGCACGCGAATTGCGCCAGGCCGACACCGCCGTGCGCCTGGTGTTCCTTACCTCGTCGCCCGAGTTTGCACTGGAGTCCTACGAGGTCCGCGCCTTCGACTATCTGCTCAAGCCCGTGACTTACGAACGCCTGGCGCAGTTACTCGACGAACTTTCGAGCATGCGCCCGGCGGCAACCGACGAGCTCGTGATCAAAACGTCCTTTGGCTACCACGCCCTGCGCCTGTCCGACATCGAATATGCCGAGGCGCGCAACAAGCACGTGGTCTTCCACCTGCGCGACGGACGCGATATCGAGGCACTCGAGTCGTTCCGCAGCGTCGAGGACCGTTTGGTGCAAAATGCCACCTTCTTTAAATGCCACCGTAGCTACCAGGTCAACTTGCGCAACATCGACCACTTCGATCGCACGGACATCGTCATGCGCTCCGGCGCGTGCATTCCGCTGTCGCGCAGCAGCAAGCAGGGGTTCCAAGACGCCTACTTTGCGGTGCGCTTTGAGGGCGGGAGGCGCTGATGATCTCCTCGGTCGAAATGGTCCTTTGGGCAATCCACCACGCCACAACGCTACTCTTTGGCGTCTTTGCTTCGGCGGCGCTATGCGGTATCGAAATCAATCGACGCCATGCACTCGAGTTGGTGGGGGTCGGAGCCGCAACCGGCGCTGCCTTTTCGATCGCCAATGTCGTTGGCGGAGAGCTTTTTGCCCGTCAGGTCTATCCGCTCGTCGTGCACTTGCCGCTTACCGTCTACCTATGCGCGCGCTACCACTTGAGTCCGCTACTCGCGACGTTGGGCGTCACCAGCGCCTATCTGAGCTGCCAGTTCAGCAATTGGATGGGCATCGCCGCATTTGCCGCAACCGATTCGCAGATCGCGTACTATCTGGCACGCATCGCTACCACGCTCGGCGTCTTTGCCGTCCTGCTGCATTGGGCCGGCGACATTGGACCCCGCCTGGCGATTAAAAGCCCCACCGAGCTGGGCATCCTTTTAATCCTGCCGCTCGTCTATTACATCTTTGACTACGCCACCAACGTCTACACCACGCTGTTCCACTCGGGCTCGGTGGTGACAGTTGAGTTTTTGGCATTTGCGCTCTGTGCCTTCTATCTTATGTTTCTTGCCGTTTACCTGCGCGAATACGAAGAAAAGGAAACCGCCGAGCGAGAGCGTTGGATGCTCGAAACCCGCGACAGCGCCGCCATCAAAGAGCTCGAGGCTTGGCGTCAATCTGGGCGCGAGCTGTCGATTCTTCGCCACGATATGCGCCACTTCCTACGCGGCCTGGCCACTTTAATTGAGGAGGGCCACACCGACGAGGCGCTCAAACGCATCGATGAGCTCTGCGAAGCCGGCGACCGCACCGCCGTACGCCGCTTCTGCGCCAACGAGACCGTAAACATCGCGCTTTCGTCATTCAACTCAGATATCAATAGAAACGGCATTACCGCCAACCTGCGCGCCGCCGTACCCGAAACCGTCCACGTAGGTGACGCCGACCTGTTTAGCGTGCTCTCAAATGCCTTGGAAAACGCTATCACCGCCGCAAGCGCCGCACCTCAAGGAAAGCGATTCGTCGACCTTGACCTGCGACTTGAGGACGGCCAGCTGTTGCTGTTAGTTTCCAACACGTTTGACCGCGCGCCGCGCATGGTCGACGGCATGCCCGTGACCCGGCATGCGGGCCACGGCTTTGGAACCAAGAGCATCAAACTTGCCGTGGAGCGCATGAACGGCAACTGCCAGTTCCGCATTAACGGCGATCGGTTTGAGCTGCGCGCTGTGATGTAGAAGTACGGCGCCGATCTCGCGGCGCGCCTCGCCCGCCAGGCAATCGCTCGCCGGTGCCGATCCGCTACAGTGGAGCGACCGCCGGGGTCAGCTGCTTGATGTAGGCCCACATGCGCTGCTTGGCCGCTTTGTCGGTCAGCGCCGCCTCAAAGCCATCGAGCGCGAGCACGCGGCGGCCCTGCACATGGGCGACCAGGCCGGGCTTGAGCATGGCGGTGTCGAAGTCATCAATCGCCACGAGCATATCGGCGTAGGTTTCGCGCATGACATCGGCCGCGCTGTTATCGAGCAGCAGCACCGCCTCGGGATCCAGAGCCTCAAGCGCCTCGCGGAACAGCTCGCACGGCAGAGTCTCGCCCACCGCGACCGCTCCGTCGCCTGCGCCGGCGACGCTTGCCAGCACGCAAAAATCCTCGGGCGCGTAGCCGATGGCCCCAAGCGCCTTGCGCAGCGCAGCACCGTCCGGACCGGCAGCCAGCTCGCCGCCCGAACGCTCGGCCTCGTCCAAATCGCCTTTGACCAGCACGATCGGCGAGCACGCGTTGCCCACGATGCGCACGCCACGGACCGCAAGCGATGTGAGCTCCTGCTCGGCCGCCTGGGCGATGGCTTCTTTTTTCTGGCTTTGTGACGTGGACATGCGCTCTCCAATCGTTTGCGTGCCCACCATTATATAAAAGAGCTGCCCGCGAGTGGTTGCTTTGCGGGCGGCTGGGTATAAGCACGGTCGTACTGAGTTTTACGCGGCCGAGCCGCGTCGTATTATGGAGGTCACCATGGCTGACATTAAGCAGATTACCCCCGAGAACTTCGATTCCATCGTTAACGACAGCCTGCCCGTGCTGGTCGATTTTTGGGCGCCCTGGTGCGGGCCCTGCCGATCGCTCTCGCCCATCGTGGACGAGGTAGCCGATGAGCTGGCGGGCAAGCTTGCCGTTGCCAAATGCAACGTCGACGACAACCAGGACCTGGCCATGAAGTATGGCGTCATGAGCATCCCCACGCTGATTGTGTTTAAGAACGGCGAGGAGATTGACCGCTCGGTTGGCGCTCTGCCCAAGGCGAGGCTGCAGGCGCTGCTGGAGAAGCATCTGTAATACGCTTGTTACTTGCCCGCCGTCCATGAGCGGTTTTGCACCGCTCGCCGGACTGCCGGGTGCGGCGCGTGCGACCACGGATAGTATGGTAGCTACAAACAGCCCCCAGTGAACGGGTGCGAGTCGCACAGACTCGCACCCGTTTTCTTATGCAGCGGCGCGCAGAGCGGGCGTAGTAAAATCTGAACCACTGGATTACCGTCCACACAAGGAGATTTCCCATGCATGATGTTGGAATGAACATGAGCCAGCTTGCCATGAGCGTCAAGCAGGTCGACGACACCATCGAGCTCGCTCACGAGTGGAGCCATCAGTTGCTGCATGCGACCGAGAATTTTGACATGGAGCGCATCGGCGCCAAGCTCGAGGCAGCCATGGCCGCGCTGCACGAGGCCCACGACGCACTCGAGGGCTACGAAGAGGCCATCGAGGCCGACCACAACTCCGTCGGCTCCGTGAAGCTGGTGTAACGTGGCCGAACACGAGCACGGCTGCGGGTACGAGCACGAGCATCCGCACGGGGCGGACGGTGACGCGGGCTGCCACTGTAGTGGTTCCGGCTCCGAGCTGGTCCGCTTTTCGGTTACCGCACCGGACGACCTGCTGCGCCGTTTTGACGAACAGATCGCGCGCCGCGGCGACGTGGCCAACCGCTCCGAGGCCGTGCGCGACCTGATTCGCGCCTCGATCGCCAAGGAGCAGATGCGCACGCCCGATGAGCATGTTATCGGGTCGCTCACCATGATCTACGACCACCATACCGGCGACCTGACGCGCCGTCTGGACGAAGTGCAGCACGACTACACCGACGAGATCGTATCGACCATGCACGTGCATCTGGATCACCACAACTGCTTGGAGATTCTGGCGCTCAAGGGTCGCGGCGAGCGCGTCTACGAACTAGCCGACCGCCTGCTGGGCCTGCGCGGCGTTAAGCACGGCGAGCTCACGTGCGCCGCCACCAAGCAGAGCCTGGGGCTGTAGCGCACCTGTCCCTATTTGGTCGGTTTTGATGAGGGGTGTCGCATGCGACATGTGCATATTCATGTGACGGGCATTGTGCAGGGCGTTGGCATGCGGCCGTTTGTGTATCGCGAGGCCATGGCGCATGGCATTTGCGGATGGGTGCTCAACGCGGGCGACGGCGTGCATATCGAGGCGCACGCTCCGGCCGATGCGCTCGATGCTTTTGTTGCCGCGCTTTCTGCGCATGCGCCTGCGGCAGCCCGCGTTGAGCGAGTCGATATTGCGGATTTGGAGCCTAGCGGCTGGAGCGCTGCCGATGAGCAGGGCTTTCGCATTGTGGCATCGCAGGACCAGACCGCGCACACGACGCTCGTCTCGCCCGATATCGCCACCTGCGACGATTGCCTGCGCGAGTTGTTCGATCCCGCCGACCGACGCTATCACTACCCCTTTATCAACTGCACTAACTGCGGACCGCGCTTTACCATCATCCGGTCGCTGCCTTATGACCGAGCGGCCACGTCGATGAATTGTTTTCCCATGTGTCCTGAGTGTGCCGCGGAGTATGCCGACCCACTCGACCGGCGTTTTCACGCGCAGCCCGATGCCTGCTTTGATTGCGGGCCGCATATTACTTGGCGCGAGGCTGTGAACGGCGATGCGTGCGGGAATTCGTCCGCGACACCGGCCGTCGGCACCACACGCGAGGCCAGCGACGCTATCATCGAGCGCTGCGTCGAGCTGCTGGCCAGCGGCGGCATCGTCGCCATCAAGGGTCTGGGCGGATTTCACTTGGCATGCGACGCCTCCAACGAGCAGGCGGTAGCCGAGCTGCGCCGTCGCAAACGCCGCAGCAACAAGCCGCTTGCCGTTATGGTACGCGACCTTGCCGACGTTGAACGCCTGTGCCATGTCAACGACGTTGAGCGCGGCTTGCTGGCCGGCAGCATTCGCCCCATTGTGCTGCTGCGCCGGCGTGCTGTTTGCGGGAGCGACGGCGATTCTCCCGACGCCCTCGTACTCGCACCGTCCGTCGCGCACGACCTGCCCGAGCTTGGCGTTATGCTCCCCTACACCCCGCTTCAGCATCTGCTGCTTGCCGTGGCAGAAGCCCGCGGTATGCACGCGCTCGTCATGACCAGCGGAAACCTGAGCGAAGAGCCCATCGAGACCGATGACGATCTTGCCTGGGAGCGCCTCGTTGCCGCCGGCATTGCTGATGCGCTACTCGGCAACGACCGCGCGATCCTCTCGCGCTACGACGACTCCGTGGTGCGCGTGGTCAACGGCGCCATTATGCCCGTGCGCCGTGCCCGCGGATATGCACCCCAGCCGCTGCCGTTGCCGGCGCTCGACGGCGCTCCGTCCTGCGTGCTCGCCTGCGGGCCACAACAAAAGGCCACGATTGCGCTCACGAGCGAAGGGACGAACGGCGAGGCAACCTGTTTTGTGTCGCAGCATATCGGCGATGTTGAAAACGGCGGGACCTTCGATGCCTGGAACGCCGCGCGCACGCGCTTGGAAGATCTCTTTGACTTGGCGCCCGCCGCCTTGGCCTGCGATTTACACCCCAGCTATCTATCGGACCAGTGGGCGCGCGAGCAGGCGCGAAAATGCAATCTGCCGCTCGTCGAAGTGCAGCACCATCATGCGCATATCGCGAGCGTAATGGCCGAGGCCATCGCCGCGGGCCAGCTTACAACCGACACGCGTGTCCTTGGCATCGCCTTCGACGGCACCGGCGCCGGCACCGATGGGACCATTTGGGGCGGCGAGTTTCTTGTTGCCAGCCTTGACGGCTTTGAGCGCACCGCGCATTTGCTCACCTGGGCGCTCCCCGGCGGGGCGGCCTCCGTACGCGACGCTCGACGCAACGCCTTTGCCCTGCTCAGCGAACTCGGCCTACTCGAGCACCCAGGCGCCGCTCAGCTTTTGGACAGCCTCGACGAGCAAACGCGCAGCGTGACAGCCACCATGATCGAGCACGGCATCAACAGCCCGCGCACCAGCAGCATGGGGCGTCTCTTTGATGCCGCGGCAGCAATTCTGGGCATCTGCGACAAGGCAACCTACGAGGGCGAGCCTGCCATAGAACTCGAAGCCGCCGCCTGGCGCGCGTTCAGCAGTGAAAGTGCCTGCCCCACCGGCAATATGGCCAGCTTTTCCGTAATCGAATCATCCCGTCCGGACGACTGCCATGTTCTGAACTCCAGACCGCTTTTTGAGGCGCTTTTGGAGGGAATCGGGGCCGGCGTGCCCGCCGACAGGCTCGCGCTCGACTTCCATGTCGCCGTCGCACGCGCATCGGCCCGCATCGCAAACGAGATCTGCGCCCGTGAAGGCCTCGACACCGTCGTGCTCTCGGGCGGCGTGTTCATGAACCGACTTTTGCTTCAGCTCCTCACCCGCGAGCTCAAAAGCATGGGTCTCACTGTCTTGATTCCCCACTCCGTGCCCGTCAACGACGGCTGCATCGCCTACGGTCAGGCAGCAGTCGCACGCACTCGTCTTGCGCAGATTGCATCGCAGTAGCTCGCCCTCACACGCCGCTGTGCCCAACCGTCTCACAGGCGTAACGCGTTTGCCCGCGAACCCCGCGAGCGCTACCATCAACTGATGGGTAATTAGGCGCCTATCCAGCGCAAAACGTATAAAAGGGGAACATTATGTGCCTTGCCGTTCCCGGTAAAGTGGTCAAACGCGACGACGACCTTAAGGCGACCGTCGACATGATGGGCATCGAGCGCCCCGTTTCGCTGCGCCTCGTGCCGACGGCACAGGTAGGCGACTATATTCTCGTGCACGCCGGCTTTGGCATCCAGATTGTCGATAAGCAGGAAGCGCAAGAGACGCTCGAGCTGGTCAACGCCATGACCGAACTGGTCGAAGAAGACCAGCTCGCCACCAACCCGGCCGAGGCATACTAGTGGCGGCGGCGCAGCCGGTTCGCTCCGGTATCGACTTCTCGGCATTCCGCGACCCCAGGCTGGCTCGCGAGCTCATCGATCGTATTCATGAGCTTGTCGGCAGCCGCAGCATCAACCTTATGGAAGTCTGCGGCACGCATACCGCGAGCATCGGGCGCTATGGCTTTCGCTCCATTATGCCTGCCGGGCTCAAACTGCTGAGCGGTCCGGGTTGCCCCGTCTGCGTTACCGCCAACCGCGATATCGACCATGCAATCGCGCTCGCCAAGATGGACGGCGCCATCATCACCACCTTTGGCGACATGATGCGCGTGCCCGGATCGTCCACCTCACTTTCTGCGCAAAAGGCAGCGGGGCGCGATATTCGCATTGTGTACTCCCCGCTCGATGCACTCGATATCGCCGAACACAACCCCGATCGCCCGGTCATCTTTATGGGCGTCGGCTTTGAGACCACGACGCCTGCCATCGCCGCCGCCATTTTGGAGGCCGATGCACGCGGACTCCAGAACTTCTCGGTCTATTGCGCCCACAAGACCACGCCGCCGGCGCTGCGCGCCATCGCCAACGATCCCGAGACCACTATCGACGGCTTTATCCTTCCGGGACACGTCGCCACCATCACGGGCTTAGCCCCCTTTGACTTTTTGGTCGATGAGTTCAATACCCCGGGTGTGGTCACCGGATTTGAGCCGGTCGATATTCTGCAGGGCATCTGCATGCTGGTCCAGATGGTTGTTGAGGGGCAGCCCGCAATCGACAACGCCTACCGCCGTGGCGTCAACGCAGACGGCAACCCCGTGGCGCGCCAGCTGGTCGAGCAGGTGTTTGAGCCATGCGACACCACGTGGCGCGGGCTGGGGCCGATTGCCAACTCGGGCCTTTCCATCCGCCCCGAGTTCTCGCGCTTTGATGCCCGCACTCGCTTTGACGTGCCCGTTGAGACGACGGTCGAGCCGCGTGGGTGCCGCTGCGGCGACGTGCTGCGCGGGGCCATTACGCCGAGCGACTGCCCTCTGTTCGGCCGCGCTTGTACACCCGAGCATCCCATCGGCCCCTGCATGGTGAGTTCCGAGGGCAGCTGTGCAGCATATTTCCGCTACCGAGGCTGTTAGGTTCCGCCGTTCTAACGAACGGCGGACCGGTCGACGCTGCACCTCACCCATATAATTCCGTCCTCGATTGGAGTTTTCGATATGTCCCGTACTGCCACCGATAGCACTGTCCTGTTGGGCCACGGCTCTGGCGGCCAGATGATGAAACGCATCATCGATGAGGTCTTTTTGGATGCCTTTGGGTCGCCCGAGCTGCTCGAAGGCAACGACGCCGGCGTCGCCGCGCTGCCCGCGAGCGGGCGCATCGCCATGTCGACCGACAGCTTTGTAGTCTCGCCGCAGTTCTTCCCCGGTGGCAACATCGGCCGCCTCGCCGTGTGCGGAACCGTCAACGACGTCGCGACCTCGGGCGCCAACGTGCGCTACCTATCGTGCGGCTTTATCCTCGAAGAGGGCTATCCCATGGACAAGCTGCGTCAAATCGTGCAGACGATGGCCGAGACGGCGCGCGAGGCGGGCGTGTCCATAATCACGGGCGACACCAAGGTGGTCGAGCGCGGCGGGGCCGACGGCGTCTACATCAATACCGCCGGCGTGGGCGAGGTGCCCGCGGGCGTGGCGCTCAGCGGCGCCAACTGCCGGCCCGGCGATATCATCCTGGTGTCGGGTACACTCGGCGACCACGGCATCGCCATCATGAGCCAACGCGAGGGCCTGGCGTTTTCGAGCACCATCGAAAGCGATGCCGCGCCGCTCAACCACCTGATTGCCGATGTGCTTGCCGCAGCACCCGACACACGCTGCTTCCGCGACCCCACGCGCGGTGGCCTGGCGTCCACGCTCAACGAGTTTGCCCAGGCCAGCGGCGTTGCCATGGAGGTCGACGAGGATGCCGTGCCCGTGCGCCCCGACGTGCAGGCAGCCTGCGAGATGCTCGGCTACGATGTGTTGCAGGTGGCAAACGAGGGCAAGATGGTCGCTGTGGTGCCGGCCGAACAGGCAGATGCGGCACTGGCCGCCATGCGCGCCGCCCGCTACGGCGAGCACGCTGCCATTATCGGCCGCGTGCTGCCGCTTGCCGAGGGCGCCCGTCCCGCCGTGCGCGTACGCACCGGCTGGGGCTCGACCCGCATCCTCGACATGCTCGTGGGAGAGCAGCTGCCGAGGATTTGCTAACGACAAAGGCTCAGGGCTATTAAAGATATTCAGATTCCAAACATGCCCGGCACGCATGCCAAGTATCATGGGGTGCGTTTTACAACTCAAGCGGCAGGAGCACCCATGGCAGCAGCTTTTTCCCATGTGATCTTTGATCTGGATGGCACCATCCTCAACACGCTCGAGGACCTGGCGGCCGCCGGCAACCATACCTGCGAGACGCACGGCTGGCCCACGTTTGCCGTAGACGAGTACCGCTACAAGGTGGGAAACGGCATGCTCAAGCTGGTCGAGCGCTTTATGCCTGCCGAGTATGCGGGCGACGGCCGTATGTTTGAGCAGACGCTTGCCGAGTTTAGGGCTTACTACGGCGAGCACAAGGAGGACCACACCGCACCGTACGCCGGTACGATCGAGATGCTCGACCGCCTGCGCACCGCGGGCGTGCAGCTTGCCGTGCTCACCAACAAGGACCATGTTTCGGCCGCTCCGCTTATCGAAAAATACTTTGGTTCCGAGCGCTTTGCGCTGGTGCAGGGCCGCGTCGATGCGTTTCCTCCCAAGCCCGAGGCGCCTGTTACGCTGCATGTGATGGAAGAGCTAGGCGCCGACCCGGCAACCACGCTCTATGTGGGCGATTCCAATGTCGATGTTCTGACCGGTCACAACGCCGGCCTCAAGAGCGCCGGTGTCAGCTGGGGCTTCCGCGGCCGCGCAGAGCTGGAGTCCGCCGGCGCCGACTACGTGGTAGATACGCAGGACGAACTCGCCGAGCTAATCTTGGGCGAGTAGCGAGCGACACCGCTCAACGCAGCTGCGACAATTCTTCCACGCGGAAAGTGCATCCCGTTTTGGAGCTCCGAAATGGGATGCACTTTCCGTTTGAGGCGCGTCGGGGAAACCGCATCCCGTTTCAGAGCAATATTCCGGGTCGCACTTTCCGCAACCCACCCCATCCGGAAAATGCGACCCACTATTCGGCCAAAAACCGGGTCGCATCTTCCCAAGCACTCGATGCAACGCTGGCACAAGGAGTGTCCCCAACTGCCAGCAGAGACGATATGAGCAGGACATAAAAACATTGGGAGCCCCTGCTGCATGAAAGACCGCGGATTAGGCCGACAATGGTGAGTGTCTAATTCAGCCGCGGC
>DXZT01000004.1 GCA_019419545.1 Collinsella sp.
ATTTTGCCTCTTGACAATGTCCTGCTCATATTAAAAGGAACGTCCCCAAGTGCCGGCAGTTTGGGACGGTCATTGTTGACGAGAATCGGGCGCAGCGCCAAAGGCCCCGTTGGGCGAAATGTCGAACGGGAAGGTGCCGCAGCGATTGAACGCGGCGATAAACATGCGGATGGCGTTGGACGGCGTGGTGCCCACGAGCTGGGTTGCCGCCGCGAAGGCCGCCTTTTCCTCGGGCAAGACCTTCGCGACAACCGGGGTCATGTGTTCTGCCATGGCGCTTCCTTTTTGAAACGACGGTGATGCGGATAGATGCGGGCCACGCGGCTGGGCGACGGGCTGTGAAGGCAACCCGATTGGCCCGCATCTGGAGTTTGTTTCTACGGCGTTGGTATTACTTGGTATTCCTAAGTATTACCCCGCAGATAGAATACCATACCCGGCCCTATGGAGACGGAGAAAAACGGATCATTTTGTTGCTGGGTAAGTATTTAGAGCGTGATGATGTCCGAGATATTGAGGGCCCGAGCGTCAGCGAAATCGTGCGTGGCAAGCAACAGCATACGGCCGTCGAGCAAGTCGAGCACGGCCTCGGCGCATGCGTCGCGCGCAGCGATGTCTAGACCGGTAAAGGGCTCGTCCAGAATCACTGCGCCGCCCGGACACAGCAGGGCTCGGGCAATCTCGACGCGACGGCGCTGCCCGCCCGAGAGCTCGGCCACGCGGGCATGCACATCGATCCCCGGTACCAGCAGGCGCAACAAGGCAGCGGCACTCGAGGCATTCACGCGTGCATCGGCGCACACCAGCACGTTATCCAAAGCAGAGGCGTCCTCGACCAGGCGCACGTCCTGAAACACCATGGAGCACGGTGCGCACTCCCCCGCCACCAGCGCAAGCAACGTCGACTTGCCCACGCCCGAAGCGCCCATCACACAGGTGCGTCCACCGGCGGGCACATGAAGCACCAGACCATCCAGCGCCGGAGCCCGGGGTGCCCGGTCGCCCCCGGCGAGCGCAAGCTCCGCCGCAGCCCCGCCACCAGCAGAGCCGCCCGCACGCCCGCGCAGTCCATGCCCATGTGCCCGCACGGCCGCGCGCCACGCCACGGGTCCCGAAACCCGCAGCAGCCACACCAGCACGCGCTCACACGCCCACGAGGCGGCAACGACCAACACGGTCCACGCCAGCAGATCAGCCGTCTCGATGAGCAGCTTCGCCTGATAGATGCGTTCGCCCACGGTGCCCGTCGCCATGCCGATGAGCTCCGCCGCCACGCCGGCCTTCCAGCTCATGCCGATCACGGCACGCGCACACGAAAGCACAAACGGCAGGACCTCGCGCCAGGTATGGGCGCAAAACAGTCGCCAGCCCCGCACGCCATGCAGACGAAACATCTGCTCCAGCGGTTTATCCGCTTGCGTCAAACCCTCGACCAACGAAAAATACACGCCCGGAAGTGCCATCAAAAAGACCGCCGCAATGCTCACGCGCGCCGACCCCAACCAAATGAGCAGCAGGACCACCACGCAGGCAACCGGTGTCGCCTTAACAAACGAAAGCGCCGGCGCCACCAAGCGGGCAAACGTCAGCGATCGCACCGAGACTCCCGCCAGTACGCCGCCGCACACCGCGGCAAGCGCCAGCCCGCCCAAGATTCGCGCACCCGAGCCTGCCAGAATCGCCCATGTGCCGGCATCGCATACCAGTCGCAGCAACGCCACCACGACGGCGCCCGGCCCCGGCAAAATCAACGGCTGCGCCACGAAACCCGCCATCAGCACCCACACGGCAAGCCAAAAGGCGGCAACGGCACCTGCTGCCGCCACCGCCTTCATACGCTCTGTCATTTGTCGAGCAAACGCACGCACGGGCTACTCCATGCAGTAGAAATCGTCAGCCGGGAGCTTGCCGCCCACGGCGCTCGCGTCCGCATCGGCCAGCACCTGCAGGTACCCACCGAGCGCCGCCTTCATATCCCTCCCCGTCTGGCACACGAGCATGCACCCGGGAATCGCCTTTTCGGCAATCGCGGCGTTATCCACGATACCCGCATCGACCACGGCCTGAGCCCAGTCCGCCGGCGCCGCGTTCACGGCCTCAACGCTCGCAGCATGGCAGCTCAGGAATTCCGCCACGGCCTCGGGATGCTCCTCGGCAAAGGCACGGCGCACCACGGTCACGCCCGTCAGCAGGCGCGAACCCGTGTCACCTGCCAGCTCATCCCACACATCGGTCAGACTTACCGGAGCCGACAGCCTGCCTTCGCTCTTTGCGATGGCAGCGGTCTTGAACGGCTCGGGCAGCACGCCCACGGCAGAAGGATCGGCAAGCAGGGCCGACAGCACCTCGGTGGGCTCGCTCTTAAACTCAAGCGCCACCTGGCCGGCCAGGCCCGCGCGCCCCAGCAGGTAGTTCATGACGTACTCCGGCGTGGTGCCCTTGCCCGTCATATAGACGGTATGGCCCGCCAAATCGCCAAACGAGGTCACACTCGCGTCGCCCGTCACAACGTTCAGCACGCCCAGCGTGTTGATGTCGATGACCTGCACCGCGCCCTCAGTCTTGTTATAGAGCACGCTCGCCACGTTGGCGGGCACCAGGGCAATGTCGATATCGCCCTGAATGACCTTGGGCACAATCTCATCGGCGGCAGTATTGATCGCAAAGTCGAACTCATTGTCCGTCTCGCCATCGACTGCCCGGTCCATAAACTGCACCAGACCAATCGAGGTCGGCCCCTTGAGCGAGGCGACGCGCACCTCGACCGGCTCTGCAGCAGCACCGGCGCCGTCCGTGGCAGCCGAGCCCGCGGCGGACCCGGCACCGGCAGCCCCGCCGCCACAGCCCGCGAGTGCGAGCGACAGCGCACCCGCGGCAAGCGCCGAGGCAAACCCCCGGCGCGACATCTCAAAATCAAACGCGCGCATCGCTAGCACGTCCCCTCGTTAGGCATCGTCCATGCGTGATGGTCGGTATGCAGCAGCTCCTCAGCCAGCGGCGAGAGCGGCTCGCCCAAGAACTCGCGGTAGCACGCCTGGACATCGGGATTCTCGTGCGAGAAACGAATGTCCGCAGCGGCATCCAGGCCCCAGAGCACCTGGCCACGCTCGGCTGCCAGCTCGCAGCCGTCGTGGATGGGCTGACCGCCGCCACCGACGCAGCCGCCCGGGCACGCCATAACCTCAACGAAGTCATAGCTCACGCGGCCGTCGCGAATCGCGTCGAGCAGACGGGCAGCGTTGCCCAGCCCGTGTGCCACGGCGACGCGCACCTTAGTGCCATCGATATCGGCGACGGCCTCCTTCCAGCCGTCCAGGCCGCGCACATCGGTAAAGAAGTCGGCGTCGGGGTTCTTGCCCGTCACCAGGTAATAGGCCGAGCGCACGGCGGCCTCCATCACGCCGCCCGTGGCGCCAAAGATCACACCCGCACCCGTGCCAAAGCCCAGCGGCGTATCGAGCGGCTCCTCAACTAGCGTATCCACGCTCACGTGGCTCGCGCGGACCATGCGCACCATCTCGCGCACCGTCAGCGCAACGTCCACATCGGGCGTGCCGCCCTCGCCCACCATGCTCGGCAGCGCGCACTCGGCCTTCTTGGCCGTGCACGGCATCACGGACACCACAAACAGGCGCTCGGGCTCCACGCCCAGCACCTTGGCGTAGTAGGTCTTGGCGATGGCGCCGAACATCTGCTGCGGCGACTTGGACGTGGACAGGCTGTCGACAAACTCGGGGTAACGCGCCTTCACAAAGCGTACCCAGCCCGGGCAGCAGCTCGTGAACATGGGCCAGCTGCGGCTGTCGCCCTCGCCCTTGGCGGCCTTACCCAGGCGCTCGAGCAGCTCGGAGCCCTCCTCCATAATGGTGAGATCGGCCGAGAAATCGGTGTCGAACACGTACTCAAAGCCCACGCGGCGCAGCGCACAGGCCAGGCGCTCGACGGTGGCCTCATCGCGCGGAATGCCGAGCTCCTCGCCCCAGGCGCTACGCACGGCCGGCGCAATCTGCACCAGCACGATCTTGTCGGGATCGGCGATGGCGTCAAACACGGTCTCGGTGTCGTCGCGCTCGCGCAGCGCGCCCGTCGGGCAATGCGTGATGCACTGGCCGCACGCGACGCAATCGGTCTTGCCGATCGGCACGCGCCCGCGGGTGCCCACGGCGGTATGCGTGGCGCGGTTGGTCAGGTCCCAAATCCCTAGGCCCTGTACGCTCTCGCACACCTTGATGCAGCGCATGCATTTAATGCACTTGTCGTTTTCGCGGATGATGGGGAAATCGAAATCCCAGCCCTCGCCCGCCAAATGCCTTTGATACGGCAGATAGAAAATGCCCAGGTCGTTGGCAATGGTCTGCAGGTTGCAGTTACCGCTGCGCACACAGCTCGTGCAGCGTGAATCGTGCTGCGAAAGCAGCAGCTGCACGTTGGTGCGGCGCGCCTCGCGGGCCTTGGGGCTGTTGGTGTGGACCACCATGCCATCGAGCACGTAGTTGTTGCAGGCGGCAACCAGCTGGTCGCAGCCCTCAACCTCGACCACGCACACGCGGCAGCCGCCGATCTCGTTCAGATCGCGCAGGTAGCACAGGGTGGGAATCTGGATGCCGACGGACTTGGCCGCGTCCAGGATCGTGGTGTGCTCGGGCACCACGACCTCGCAATTATCGATAGTGAGCTTGACCATATTGAGTGCTCCGCTTTCGGTGTTATCGCTGACAGTGGGGTTGTTGAGCTCTACCATTCCAGGTTCCTCCCTCCGCGGAACGCGCCAAAACCAAAGTGGTCGCAACGCAGGCAGCGGCTTGCCTCCTGGCGCGCCTCCTCCTCGGTAAGGCCCTGCTCGACCAGATTCCAATCGTGAATACGCTCGCCGGCCTCGCGCTCACCCAGCTCGCAGCGGCCGCACTCGTGCTTGCCCTTAAACTGAACGGTCGGCAGCTCCACGTCGAGCTTGATCTTGTGGTCGAAGCCCAGATAGCGGTCGATGTTTGCCGAAGCCACGCGGCCGGCGTTGATGGCACGGATGACGGTGGCGGGGCCGGTCTGGCAGTCGCCGCCGCTAAAGAGGCCATCGAAGTTGGGCACGGCACCGTCCGAGTCGGTGACCACGCAACCCCACTTGCAGGCGATGCCCATGTCCTCAAACGGCTTGGAATCGATGTCCTGGCCAATGGCGACAAACACGCGCTCGCAGGGGATGACGCGCTCGGGCGTAGCGGCGGCACGCGGAGCCGGACGACCGCGGCGGGGCTCGCCGATAATCTGCGGTTGCACGCGCAGGCCGCTCACGCGACCATCTTCGCCCGTCTCGATGGCGAGCGGCGCCGTGAGCTC
Source organism: Collinsella sp. (assembly GCA_019419545.1). Classification (GTDB taxonomy): domain Bacteria; phylum Actinomycetota; class Coriobacteriia; order Coriobacteriales; family Coriobacteriaceae; genus Collinsella. The sequence goes on from DXZT01000004.1 coordinate 5,335, forward strand.
CAGCACCTCACAGCCCTCGGCCTGGGCACCGGCAATCTCGGCGTCCTGGGCCGTCATATCGCAGATGCGACGGCGGTAGACGATGCTTACCTTTTCGGCACCGCAGCGCACGGCGGAGCGTGCCACGTCCATGGCAACGTTGCCGCCGCCGATGACGCACACGCGCTGGCCGCTCAGGTCGGGCAGCTCGTCATCGCCGATGGCGCGCAGCATCTTGACGGCCGATTCCACGCCGGGCGCCTCTTCACCCGGAAGGCCGAGCTTCTTGTCACTGTGGGCACCGATGGCCAGGTAGACGGCATCGAACTCGTCGCGCAGACGGGCGAGCTCCTCGCCGCTCACGGAGTGGTCGAGCTCCACGTCGATGCCGGCGCTCAAGATCCAGTCGATCTCGGCCTGCAGGCGCTCGCGCGGCAGACGATAGCTGGGGATGCCGTAGCGCAGCATGCCGCCCAAGTGGTGGCGCTGCTCAAAAATGGTCACCTTGTGGCCCATCACGGCCAGGTAGTAGGCACAGGAAAGGCCGGCCGGGCCGCCGCCGATCACGGCGACGCGCTTACCGGTGTTGTCCACTACATGTGGCTTGTGGTCGTTGAGGTCGCTATGCTCAACGGCAAAACGCTTGAGGGCGAGGATGTTCATGGGGTCGTCGACCATGCCACGGCGGCAATGCATCTCGCAGGGATGCTCGCACACCAGGCCACAGACGAGCGGTAGCGGGTTGTTCTTGCGGATGACCTTGACGGCGTCGGCATAACGGCCTGCCTCGACGAGCGAGATGTAACCAGGAATGTCGACGTGCGCCGGGCAGCCCGAGACACACGGGACGCGAGCCTCGCGGTCAAAGCCGCAGGAGTGCTCGCGGATGTGGTGCTCAAAATCGTCGCGGAAGCCGCGAATGGCCGTGAGTGCCATGGCGCCAGCTTCGTAGCCGATGGCGCAGTCGCTCGAAAGGTAGATGGTGCGGGCCGTGCGCTCAATCAAGTTGAGCGTGGACTCGTCGGCGCGGCCCTCGAGCACATCGGCGAGCAGGTCGCTCAGCGCGCTCAGGCCCACGCGGCAGGGCGTGCACTTGCCGCAGCTCTGGGTGGAGCACAGGTTGACGAGCGCCGCCGTAAACTCGACGGGGCACGGGGCGAGTGAACTCACCGCCAGACGACGTCCGAGTGCATCGTGCAGGTCGTCCATGACGGCCTGAGCGTGGCTGCGTTCCATTACGTGCAGTCGAGCCATAAGATCCCCTCTCACATGGCAGCCCGGAGGCGAGGCCGGGCGAAATTGCTACACGCACAACACTGACCTAAAAAGTTGTTAGGTCTCCACGCAGTTCGGCAGGCGGTATGAAATGTCACCATCAGCGGTGAAAATGAACATTATCGCAGATAAATGCCATATTTGATAAAACGCGTTACCAAACGACAATGCCCCGCCCACGCAATCACGTGGGCGGGGCATTGCTTCAGGCATGCGGCCAGCGACCCTGTTGCTTTTACTTAAGCTCGGGCCAGTAACCCTTGTTGGCCTCGATCATGTCGTCGAGAACCTCCTTGGCGACCTTCATCGACGGCACGGTCTTGTTGAGCGTAAAGGCCTTAAGCGCCTTCTCGTACGAACCCTCGATCGTAGCCTCGACAATGAGCTTCTCGGAGTTCAGCTGCTGCATCATGAGGCCCTGCTGGAACAGCGGAATGTTGTCGCGGCTGATGACCTCGGGGCCGTTCTTGCCAATGTAGGCAGGCAGCTCGACCATAGCGTCGTAGGGCATGTTGGGGATGGCGCCCTTGTTCTCGCAAATGACCAGAAAGCGCTGCTTGGTGTCGTTCTTCAGAGCGATAGCCAGATCGGCAATCCAGTCGCCGTGGCTGCCCGCATAGAACGTGCTCTCGTCGATCTCGCCCGTCTTCTCGTAATGGTCGATACCATCAAAGAGGTTCTTCTCACGCGTCTCCTCAACCTCGTTAGCACGGGTGCGCTCGGGGTTGGAGTGCTCGACGAACTCCTTCTGCTGCAGGTAGTAGTTCAGATACGTGTTGGGCAGGTACTCCGGGAAGCACTCCATGATCTCGTACTCGCCCTTCCAGACGTAGTACCAGCTGCCCTTGGTGTGGCGGTTCTGCTCGGGGTGCTCGTCGACGGCCTCCTCGGGCTTCTTTGCCATGAGCGAGCCCATGCCCTTGAGGTAAGAATCGGGCAGCAGAATCTCATGCTCCTTGATGTACTCGCGCAGCTGCGGGAGCACCTCCTCGCCCTTGTGGCGGATCGAGGTGAACCAACCAAAGTGGTTGAGGCCAAAGTAATCGTACTCAACATCCTTCTTGTCGATATCGAGCGCGGCGCAAACCACGTCGATGATCGCGATCGGCATGTCGCAGATGTTGATGATGCGAGTGTTGGGACGCAGCACACGGCAGCCCTCGGAGACGATGGCGGCAGGGTTGGAGTAGTTGAGAATCCAGTAGTCCTTCTTGGCGTACTTCTCAACGTCATCGATCAGCTCGACCATGGGGAAGATGGTGCGCATGCCGTAGGCAAGGCCGCCGCAACCGCAAGTCTCCTGACCCACGCAGCCGTGACGCAGCGGAATCTTCTCGTCCTGTTCGCGCATGGCGTAGCCGCCCACGCGCATCTGGGCAAACACGAAGCTCGCGTCGGTGAAAGCCGTCTTTTTGTCGGTAGTCACCGTGAGCTTGATGTCCAGGCCAAGGTCCTCGTGCAAAATCCAGTCCACGAGCACGCCGATCTTGCGCTGGCGCTCCTCGTTGATGTCGTACAGACGAATCTCGTCAACGTCGAGCTCGTCCTTGCGCAGGGCGATGGACTTGACGATGCCGGGGGTAAAGGTGGATCCGCCACCACACAGAGTAATGATCATTGTTTACTGCTCCTTCTCAATTGCGTTCTCGACTTTGTCGCGCATCTCGGCGACCTTCATGCCAAAGATGATCTGGATATTGTTACCGTTGCGGTTGATGCCGCTGTTGGGCACGTGGTTGATGAGGTTCTCATCGATGAGGTCCGGGTTCTTAACGTTCACGCGAAGACGCGTAAAGCAGTTCTCGAGCTCCTCGATGTTGTCCTTGCCGCCAAGACCTGCGACCAGGTCGGCAATACCTGCGTCGACGCCCTCTGCGGGAGCCGCGGCAACAGCGCCCTGCTTCACCGCGACAGACGCGGCGGCCTCGCCCTCGGCAACGGACTCGGCGAGCTCGGACTCCTCCTCGCGACCAGGCGTGTGAAGGTTGAGCTTCTTGATGAGGAAGGTGAAGAGGAAGAAGTACAGAGCGGCGTTGACGACTCCAAGCACCAGCATAACCGGCCAGTTGGTCTTATCGACACCGAGGACCAGGTTGGAAACCACGATGTTGATGATGCCGCCTGCAGTCGAAGCGGGCACGGAGAGGACCTTGAGCAGGACCAGGAAGATGCCGGAAAGAACCGAGTGAACGACAAAGAGCACGGGAGCGGCAAAGACAAAGAGGAAGTCCATGGGCTCGGTCACGCAGGAGAGCACGGCGGTGATGATCAGCGGGATAATAACGGCCTTGGTCTTATCCTTGTTCCCCTTGTAAGCGGTGACGATAAAGGCGAGACCGATACCGATGTAGGGCCACAGGTTGTTGAAGGTGTAGCTGTTGAAATACGTACTATCGGAGAAGGGCTGACCCGTCATTGCCATCTCGGCAACACGGATGGGATAGGCGCCGGCAATAACCTGATCACCCAGCGTCAGGGTGCCACCCACATCGGAGAACTGGAACGGGGTGTAGATGAGGTGGTGCAGACCGGTGGGAACGAGCAGCTTGTTGAGCATGCCGTAGATAAACAGACCGATGTTGCCCGACTCCTTAATGATGCCGGCAACGGAGGAGATGGCACCCTGAACCGGAGGCCAAACGATGCAGAAGCCAGCGCCCATGATCCAGGAAATGATGATCATAATCAGGAACGGGAAGCGGACGCCCGAGAACATCGAAAGGGCAATGGGGAACTGCTTGTTCGAGTACTTGTTGAACACGGCACCGGTGATGCAACCAAGGATGATGCCGCCGAACACGCCGGTATCGAGCACCTGAATGCCCATAACGGTGGCCTGGCCGGTTCCGGTAAGACCGAGCATGCCGCTCGCATCGGCAAGAGAGCCGGTGGCGTTGAGCACGATGTTGTTAGCCTGCAGGAACAGGAAGAACGACATCAGGGCAATCAGCGAAGCATGGCCCTTGTTCTTCTTTGCCATGGCGCCGGCGATGCCCACGCAGAACAGAATCGAGAGGTTGTTGATGATAAACATCAGCGACTGATAGACAACGGCGCCCACAAGCTGGAACGGACCGGAGCCCAGTACGGGGACCAAAGCGCAGATGGTCTTGTTGGTCAGAATGATGCCCACGATGAGCAGGATGCCGGCAACCGAGAGATACATCATCGGCTGAACGATCGACTTCGCGAACACCTCCAACGGCGCTTTGAAATTGAACTTCTTTTTTGCGGTCATAGCGGTACTCCCCTTCCTTTTCCGCAAATTAAGACAGATGTGCCCTGGACAAGACCGTGAGCCTTGCCTTATATCAATCGATGTGTGGGCACGTTATGCCTAGAGACCAGGTTCTCCAAGCAGGTTAACAATGTAATATGCGAGATAACTCTTCTCAGCATCGGTAACGACAACGTTATAGGTAGACGACAAGTGGGCGGCTATGGCGTCCGCGCACGAGAATGCGCACGGATACGCCGTTTCATCGATTCGGAACAGCGCGTCTCCGTTGATTTGCCCTGCCGTAGGATCGAGCGCTCGCTGTGCGAAAAACTGCAGGTGACGAACGAAACGTTCGTAAGGCAGCGAGGTGTCATCGAGGGTCGTAGCATAGCGCTTGGAAACAATCGCGAGCACGTCGCGAACAAGCTGGACCGAAACAATCAAACGATCGGAGCGTTGCGGCATGGTGGCGTTGACGATATGCAGCGTAATGAAACCCTGCTCTTCTTCGCTCATCTGAATGCCCATATACTCCTTGATAATCTGCAGCGCACGGCCCGCAAGTGCATACTCCTTGCGATAGAACTGCTGGATCTCGAGCAGCAACGGATTCTCACAGGAGACGCCCTTGCGCTCGCGCTCCAAAGCAAGGCTGATATGGTCTGCGAGAGCAATGAGAATCTTGTCGTTGATATCAACATTGAGCTCTCGACGGAGCATCTGAACAATGTCCTCGGCAATCACGAGGTTGACGGTGGGGATGGACTCCAAAAGATGTGCCAAGCGGTCAATCGTACGCGAATCCTGAGAAGTTCCCTCCTGCAACGCGTAGGTCTTTTCGATCGACGCCTCGTCGATGGCATCGCCGGCATGACGGCCAAAGCAGAGGCCTCGACCGATGACGATGAGCTCGGAGCCATCGTCCGAAGTGACCATTGCGACGTTGTTGTTAAAAACTCGCTTGATAACCACGGTACCCACCACAAGAATTTACTCGGAAAGCCAGACGACAGGCTCTTTAACAGCAACAGGGCCGGAAGCATGCTCACGAAGAGTCGAGTTCTCCGAGCGCTCGCACACGATAACGAAGACCGTGGGATCAAAGCCGGCAGCGCGAACCACGTCGAAATCGACCTCGACGAGGGGCTGGCCCGCGTCAACGTGATCACCCTGGGCAACAAGCGCATGGAAGCCCTTGCCCTCAAGTTTAACAGTGTCGATTCCGATATGCAGCATCACCTGAGCAGAGCTGTTATCGGACATGATGCCCAGCGCGTGCTCAGTCGGAAACAGAGCGGCGACGGTACCGGAAACAGGAGCGCACACCGTTCCCTCTTGGGGAACCACGGCAACGCCATCGCCCACTGCACGGCTGCTAAAAGCGGGGTCATTGGTTTTTTCTAGATTAACAAGCTCGCCGGAAACGGGAGCGAGGATTTCGAACTCGGAAGCCGCAGTCGTCTGCTTATCCGAACCACCCATTAGGCGAGAAAAGAAACCCATGGTGACATGTCCCTTCATAAATATAGCCCAACCAAAATCAATCGAATGCACCCATTGAGACACACCCGTTCTAAGACTTTGGTTAGGCCCACGTCCGAGGGGACTCGGTAACCTTCCGCATTTCTTTTACGTGGGTTATTATAGACAAGCCCAAAGCCGGAACAATCATTATGACCGGCGAACGGTATTTTTTCTCCGATAAACGGTATTTAAGCGGCACTTAGGGACGTTCCTTTTCTGCCGGCACTCGGGAGCACTCCTCACTCTGGTGCATTGGGGACAGGTTTGTTTGCACCAGGTTGGTGCAGATTAACCTGCCCCCATTGCGCCAATTTCGTATGCGCTAGATGAAGAGCTCGCATTCCTTCCGCACGACGCAAACCTTGCTCAGCATCTGGGAAACAGCGGATAGTTTGCTGGAATCAAGCTTGCGAGCACCTCGCGGACATACGGCGATGCAGCGCATGCAGGAGATGCACGCCTCGCCAGCTGCTCGTTTGGAGTCACCCTTGTCGATAGCACAAACGGGGCACGCCGCGGCGCATGCACCGCAGGAGACGCAATCCTCTGTTGCCTCGGGCGCCATGCGGTGACCTCCAGCTTGTTTATAAGGACGATTGCCGGGGATAGAGGGCTCGGACGCATCCTCAGCCAACAGCTTTTGCTGAATTTGCTGAGCAAACTCAGCAAGCTGCGCCGCATCCTGCGCATCCGGACGACCGGCAGCAAACTGTCGCGCAATGGAATGTTCTGCAATGGCCGCAACTGCCGCGATCACCCGGAATCCCGCATGCTTCGCAACGTCCTCCAGCTCTACGAGCGTGTCCTCAAACGCGCGGTTTCCGTAGACGCACACCAGAACGGCCCGCGCTCCGTTGCCGTGAACCATGCCCAACCGGTCAGCCACCACAGCCGGGATTCTACCGGCATACGCCGGCACAGAGATTACGGCCACGTCGTCCTCAGTCATCGAGACAGCGCTGAAATCTAGCCCGTTATCGGTCAGATCGACGGTAACGGTATTCTTGTCCAGTGCCCCGGCCACAAGGCCAGACACCTTCTGCGTTCCACCCGTCGGACTAAACACAATTTCGAATACGCTCATCGAGACACCCTCCCCCTACGTCTGGCAACGCGTCAAGCCGTTTTCACATCCAGCCAGAGTATACGGCACGTGGGATCCCCATTTTGGTGCATCAAGCACCCCAATGCACCAACCCTACGCTGTCTGCCTCTTCGTTTTGTATAAATTACGGTACAGATTGTATATATTTACGGGATACCGCCGTGTTTTCCCGAGGTACCCCATCCTGGCCCGTGCAAAAAACGGAGTATTCTGCAACGTGACCGCGCCAGCAATACCCCGAGCGGGCAAACCTTTAGGGCGCTGCGTCATTTTGGGTTCCGACATGGCGAGAATGACGCGCCCCTGCTCCGGAAAACGACGAAATCTGACTCAGAACGCTCGCCAGGGATATCCGAAAGCCACCGTTGGCGACGTCAAATCATATGCAGACAACTCGAACTGCAGAATACTCCAAAAAATGCACGGCGCACCCCATGGGACCCATTGCCGCATGGTAGGAAACAGGCCCACGGCATCCTCTAGACGCATTCCCGAGGAAATCACATTTGAACTAGCGATCGGATACGGCAAACAAAAAGGGCCCCGAGCGTAGTTGCTCGGGGCCCTTGGTTCACCTCGCTCTAGCGGGCGATGCGTGTGTTATTTGCGCTTGCCGCCGCCGTCACCGGGACGACGGGAGCTGCCGCCACGCTTGCCACCACGACTATTGCCATAGCTGCCACGGTTATCGCGACCGCCGGCACGGCCGCCACGGGAGCCGGCCTGGTTGCCGCCACGCCCGCCACGATAGCCGCCACGACGCTCCTCGCGGGTATCGTCGTAGTTGCGCCAGTCATCGCGACGATCGCGGCTGGCACGCGGGTCACGACGATCGCGCGACTCATTCGAACGACCAGCGCCGCCGCGGCCGCCATTGCCGCGAGCGCCCTCGCGACGCTCGCCGCCGCGGCTAACGCGCTCTTCAAAGCGCTTGCCGCCACGGGACTCACCGCCACGAGCACCTCGCTCACCGCGACCCTCGCCGCCGCGACGCTCATCACGGCCACCGCGCTCGTCATCACGACCGGAACGACGGCGGTCGCCCGAACCGCGCTTGCCACCGCGCGAACCGCGGCCCTCGTCCTCGCGCTCGACACGACGACGGCCGCCACGGTCCTCGTCCTCACGACGACGGCGGTGTGCCTCGCCCTGGAACTGCTTGGCACGACGCTCGGCACGGTTGCCGCGCGCAGGCTGCTCAGCGGCACCAGCACCAGCGCGCTCCTCGGCAGCCACCTCGCGAGCCACGCTCTCCACGGCCTCGTCCACGCGAGCCTGAACGCCCTCGCGCACGCGGGTCTTGCCGCCGCGCTTAGGACGGCTCGGGCGCTCGCCGTCGCCGCGACGCTCGTCGCGACCGCGGTTGGAACGACCGGCCACATCGCCGTAGTCATCGCCGTTGCGCTTGCCGTCGCGACGTGCCTGCTCAAGCTTCTTCTTGCTCTTGGACTTGCCGCGCTTGGTCTTCTTCTTCACCTTAAAGGCGGCAGGATCGCGCTCGGGGTCAACGGCGGGCGGGTTGGGGCCCACGTGCAGGTCGCCGGCTTCGTAAATATCGGCCGTCTTGTCCATGAGCTTCTCGATCTCGTAGAACTCGTCCACGTCCTGCTCAGTCACAAACGTAATGGCCCAGCCCAGCTCGCCGGCGCGGCCCGTACGGCCAATGCGGTGGATATAGTCGGTCGGCTCGGCCGGCACGTCAAAGTTCACGACGTAGCGCACGTCGCTAATGTCGATGCCGCGGGCGAGAACATCGGTTGCCACCAGTACGTCGACGGTGCCGTCGCGGAAGGCAGAAAGCGCGCGCTCGCGCTGGGCCTGGCTGCGGTTGCCGTGAATCGCAGCGGCCTTGATGCCCTTGCGCTCCAGACGACGGCAGCAGCTGTCGGCGCGGTGCTTGGTGCGCATAAAGACGATGGTGCGCTCCGGGCCCTCCTTTTTGAGGAACTCGGGCAACAGGTTGTTCTTGGCCTCGATGGACACCGGGAACACAAACTGGTCGACGGTGTCGGCGGTCGACGTGGCCGGCGCGATCTCCACGCGGGCCGGGTCGCTCACCAGGTCGGTGATCTCGCCCACGGCCTCCTCGTCGAGCGTCGCCGAGAACAGCAGCGTCTGGCGCTCGGCCGGCGTCTCGCGCACAATGCGGCGGACGGCGGGCAAAAAGCCCATGTCGAGCATGCGGTCGGCCTCGTCGAGCACCAGGACCTTAACCTCGTCCAGGTGGCAGGCGCCCTGCTCGATCAGGTCGACCAGACGACCCGGCGTGGCAACTAGGATATCGCAACCGTACTTGAGTGCCGCGGTCTGCGGCTTGTAGCTCACGCCGCCCACGACGGTCACGGCAACGTGGCCCGTGACGTCGGCGATTTTGCTTGCGACCTCGTCGATCTGCTGGGCAAGCTCGCGCGTGGGGGTGATGACGAGCATCACGGGGCCACGGCCGTTGCCCTCGGGCTTTTTAGCACCGCGACGGCGGTTGCGGCCGCCACGCTCGCGCACGGGTTTGGGAGGAGCGATGTGCTCCAGATTGTTCATAGTCGGCAGCAAAAAGGCGGCCGTCTTGCCGGTGCCGGTCTGAGCGGCGGCAAGCAGGTCACGGCCCTCGAGCACTACGGGGATCGAGCCGGCCTGCACGGGCGTGGGCGCCGTGTAGCCCAGGTTCTCGATAGCACGAAGCATCTCGTCGGAGAGGCCCAGCTCGTCAAAGGCGGGCAGGCTCTCGGTAGCGGACTCGACGGCCTGGGCGGCATTGGCCTCATCGGCGGCATCGAAGGCAGCCTGGGTCATGGCCTCGCGGGTCTCGTCCAGAATCTCGGCGTCGGTGACGTCAGATACAGAATTACGCATATGTTGTTGTTCCTTATCTGCACGCGCAATGGGCACGGCATGCGGCCGCGCGGGCGTGCTTGGTAGTGCGCTAATACATACAAAAACAGGTGCGCACAGAGAGGACGTTGCTCAGCACGCTGGCGATCGCTTTGGCAGCCCTATCACGCGCCGTCCAGACGCAGCAGCTCTAAGCGATGGAGCAGATTCGCCGCCGGTTAGTATACCCGTGCTTCGCATGCCCCCACGTAAACCACAGATGACGAGGCGGACGAGGTGGGCCCCCTTGATTCTCATCTTCATTGCAACAGCCTCAGGACTCAGCGCAACGCGTTGCGC
>DXZT01000040.1 GCA_019419545.1 Collinsella sp.
CTGGCGGCGTTCCGCCTGCTCCAGGGCGTCGGCGGCGGCGTCCTGGAGGCGGGCGTGTTCATCGCCGCGGCGATGATGCTCGAGCCGAGGGACAGGGGGCCGTACCTCGGGGCGGCTTCGGCCATGTACGGGATCGCGAACGTCGTGGGGCCCGTCATCGGCGGGGCCGTCGCCCAGGGGCTATCCTGGCACGTCATCTTCGTCGTCAACCTCCCCATCTCGATCGTCGCCCTGTTCCTGTCGGGGCGCTGCCTGCCCGGCAGGGCTCCTGGGGCCCCTGCGACTGGCTTCGACATTTCGGGGAGCGTCGTCGCCTCGCTTTGCGTCCTGAGCCTCGTCCTCGCCTTCAGCCTGGCGGGCAGCGTCTTCCCCATGGCCTCGCCGCAGTTCGCGGTCCTCGTCGTGCTGTCCGTTGCCTGCGCCGCGCTCCTTTCCCGCGTGGAGAGGGGCAAGGCCGCCCCGACCGTCCCCATGGGGCTGTTCCGCCGCGGGCAGGTCGTGGCGGGGTTCGCCTCCGGCTTCTGCGTCCAGTTCGCCCTCATGGCGGGCGTCTCCTATCTGCCTAGGCTCCTCCAGGAGGGGCTGGGTATGGCCGCCGCCTCGTCTGGCGCGGTGCTCATTCCCATGACGCTTGCCCTCATGGCCGGCGGCAATGCATCCGGTGCGGCGTTCCGCGCGACCGGGCGGCTCCGCGCCATCGCGACGGCGTCATCCGCCGTCGTGCTTGCGGCGTCGGCGGCGTTCTCTGCGATGTCCCCGATGCTAGCGGTCGCCTCCTGCGCCACCGTCGCGGCGGCGCTGGGTCTCGGCGTCGGCATCGGCATGCCCGTGTCCAACCTTGCCGCCCAGACGGGCGCCGATCCGGCGGACGCCGGGCGCGCCACCTCCATGGCCATGTTCTTCAGGGGCTTCGGCGGCACCGTCTCGGTCGCGGCGTGCGGCATACTTGCCCCCGCCGCGACCGCCGCGGGCACGGCGGCGGTGTTCGGCGCGGTGTGCGTGGCGGCCGTCGCCGGCCTGGCCGCGTCGCGGTTCATCCCGAGGGAGATCGCCTCGTAGGCGCGGCCACTTATCGGCCCTTTCGCAACCGGGATGGGGATGCAAGGGACGGCCCCTTGCCCGGGGCCGGGGTGGGGAGCCTCGGCTGCCAAGGGCGGCCCGGCATTGCCGCCGGGCCCATCCCCGTCATGAGGTCATGCTCGACATCTCCTCGGCCTTTCGGGATTGGCCCGAAGTCGAGGGATTCCCATCAGCCTCCCGTCGGTCGATGACCGGTTCACCACGCAGGAAGAGCGTGACGGAAGGTCTCGCAAAAAGGCTCCGAGCGCGGCGTGCTCACGCCCGTCGTGGTGCGCCCGAAGGGGGGACGGCTGCTACGGGCTCGATCATTTGTGAGGAGAAGACGAACCAGCCGTTGCAGAGCCAATATGGACCTCGCCGACCTCGGCAAGCTGCTCGATGAGTGGAAGCCCTGTCGGGTCGTCTATTTCAACACCACCCAGAATGATGGTGTCATCGCGCATGTCGATCTGTGTGTTGAACACAGCGAGGTTAAAGCCGGAGGCTACAAATCCGATAGCAGCCAGGACGAGCCCCGTGGCAACAAGCCCACCCGCTACGGCAAGGTAAATCTTTTTTACGCTGGACATGTTTGAACTCCTTCCTATGCCGTGAGCGGCGCCGCTTCAGCGCCCCTGCGGCTCTTATTGCCTCGATCTTTCCAGAAGGGCGAAACGGCTTTCTTCGCCCAAAGGGCAGAGAGGCGCGCGATCTGCTTGGACGCCGTCCAGGCGCCGGCTCCCACGAGGAGCGCCACGCCGATGGAAGCGAATCCCATTCCCATCGAGGTTAAAACGTACGGAACATGCCCGATAATGATGCCGTCCACGGCGAACAGGAGCACCAACACCACGCCCGCGCCCCCGAATGCCGCGGCCACGATCCACACGCAGAGCGCAAGAACCCAAATGCAGATGTAGACTGCAGCGGCAACGGCGACGAACGCGAGCAGCAGCGGAATCCATACCGGAGAGCCCACGATGGCGAGCGCCCATAGAAGCGCCGTGCTCTTGCGCTTGGTCCTCGCAATTGCGCGCGGCACGGCGGGCAGTTCGTCGAGCGTTGCCTCGGCGACCTCACCGGGCGTGCCCATGGCGACCACGGCCTCGGCCTCCGTCATGCCGTCCTCCATACGGTCGGCGATGGCCTCCGCGTAGAACTCCTGCGTTTCCTTTACCTGATCTGCCGGCAGGCAGGCCAGAAGCTCGCCCAGCCGGTTCAAGAACTCATCGCGCGTCATGGTGCGCTCCCTTCACGTAACGGTAGATCTCCTGCACGGATGGCCATTCGGCGAGGAACTCGGCGATACGCTCATGCCCGGCGTCCGTGATGCGGTAGTACTTTCGCAGCCGCCCGTTGTGCTCGGCGGAGCGCGCCGTGATACACCCCGCCTTCTCCAGGCGCTTGAGCAACGGATAGAGCGTGGACTCCGTGAGCCCCATGCTCACGGGCACGTCCTTCACGATCTGATAGCCGTAGGATTCCTTGCCGGAGACGGCCGCGAGCACGCAGGCCTCTAGGAAGCCGCGCTTCATCTGTGCCTCCATCCGCACACCTCCTTTCGTAGTATACTGTGTTACACATACTATATGACACATAGTATATGATGTCAACAGTTGTCGTATAGGGAGCCCGGTCTGTCTGTCCCCGGTATAGCGACGAGTGTCGGTTGACGCATCGCGCGAAACACCAACCAGTGCTCCTTTGATGCAACTCTCATTCGACCACATTTCTGAGCAGCTACCTTCCCGCACCAAAGCGTGCCTGATCCTGGGATAGTCGTTGGGGACGTTCTTGAATGAATAGTCGTTTAAGAACGTCCCCAACGACTACTTCTATACAGCAAAAAGGGGTGCTGACCATTTCGGTCAGCACCCCTTTAAGTTGCGGTGAAATAGGGACTGAATACGGGCTCCAGAGGCCAAAACAGTCCCTATTCCACCGCAACTTCATGGGGGCGTGCGACAATGCCCGTCGGAAAACATTTGCTGTCTTTGGGGGTCTATCTATGCTGTACGAGTTTTGTGCCGAGAACTTTGAGCGGGTGCCGGCGGCCATTAAGGCCGGTGCGAGTCGTATTGAGCTGTGCGACAACCTTGCCGTTGGTGGCACCACGCCTTCCGCCGGCGTTATTAGCGCTACAGTCAGCTACGCTCACGAGCATGACGCGCGAGTGATGTGCATGATTCGCCCGCGTGGCGGTGTCTTTCATTACAACCAAGACGAGCTGCGCATGATGGAGATGGACCTGGGCCTTGCCGTAAGCGCCGGCGTTGACGGCTTGGTCTTTGGCTGCTGCAAGCCCTGCGCTGGCGGATGGGCGCTCGACGAGCTTACGCTTGGCGCCCTCGTGATGGCCGCGGGCTGCGCGACCGAGGAATGCAAGCGTGAGCCCATCGACATCACCTTCCACATGGCGTTTGACCAGCTCTCGCCCGAGGCTCAACTCGATGCCGTCGATACGCTCTCCGATTGCGGCGTTACGCGCATCCTGACGCACGGCGGTGCCGCCGGCACGCCGATCGAGGACAACCTGGAGCATCTGTCGCGTCTTATCGAGTGTGCGGGAGACCGCCTGACCATCCTCCCCGGCGGCGGCATTTCCACGGCCAACCGCGATACCGTGGCGGCGGCACTGGGCGTCTCCGAGCTCCATGGCACCAAGATCGTGCCGCTGGAGGTATAGCCCGTGGCGCTGATATTTGACGTTCAGCAGGCGAACGGTAAGCCCGACGACAACCGTCGTCCCGGCACCGCGTGCCCCTTTTGTGACACGGAGGGGCTCGCCAGCGTCATCCAGCGCGATGGTGACTGCATCTGGCTCGAGAATAAGTTCAAGACCTTGCGGGCCACCCGTCAGACCGTATTGATCGAGTCTGCCAATCACGACGCCGACCTGGCGACCTATGAACCGGATGAGCTGCATCATGTGATGCGGTTTGCCCTGGGCTGTTGGCAGCAGATGCTCGATTCCCAACAGTACCGCAGTGTGCTCATGTACAAGAACAAAGGCCCGCTTTCGGGCGGCAGCCTCGTCCATCCACACATGCAGATTGTGGGCTTGGAGCAGGAAGACGGCTATGCTTCGCTGGCTTCCGCCAATTTCGAAGGCATCAATGTTTGGCAACAGGGGAGAATCTCGGTCAACATCTCAACCGAACCGATTATGGGATTCTTTGAGGTTAACGTCTCGGCTCCACAGGGAATCGCCGCCAGCGACGACGCCCGCGACCAAGCCGAAGCGGACCTGTTTGCCGATGCGATTCAGGTGGCCCTGCACTATATCCTGCACGAGCACCACGGCGGCCGCGCGGAGTCGTACAACTTGTTCTTCTACCACATGGACGGCCGGACCATTGCCAAGGTGTTGCCGCGTTGGGTGGTTTCGCCCTACTTTGTCGGTTATCGTTTGGCCCAGGTCAATGCCGAGACCACGCTCGATATCGATGCAGAGCGCCTGCGTGCGCATCTGGAAACGCTCGTATAGCAAGACTATCACCCGCGTAATGCGGACAGTCTAGCGTCCCATGGCGTCGCGGCCGGCCTCGACGCGCTTGCGCTGGGCGGCGCGCTCCTCGCCGGTCAGTCGCTCAAAGAGATGTCCGATAACCGAGGCGAGCACCTGCTGAAACAGCGTTCCGCACATGACGGGAAACACGACCTCGCCGGGAAAATACTGCGTGGCGATGACGGCGCCCGAAGAGATATTGCGCATGCCGCAGGTAAAGCACATGGTGGTCGTCTCGCTATACGGCAGGTGCAACGCGCGGGCGACCAGAATGCCGACGACAAAGCCGCTGATGGCGAAGGTCAAAATAAAGAGGGCGACTTCCAGGCGCACCGCATTCATGTGTAGCACGTACTCGCTCATGGCGGTGGAGTTGGAGGCGATGACACCCATCATCATAAACTTGCAGGCGGGCGAAAGCGCGGGGGAGAGTTTCTCGTGTCCCCATCCGCGCGTGAACTCGTTGATCACGATGCCGAGCACGGCGGGGATGGCGATCATAAAGGCCATGTTCTGCATCATGCCCGTAACATCGATTGCAACGGTGGCACCCAGCAGGAGCTTAAGCGTGAGCGGAATCGTGACGGGCGAGATGACCGAGGACGTCAGGATGATGGTGAGCGCGAGCGGGCCGTTGCCGCCGAACATGCTGATCCACATAAAGGCGGTGACTGCCACGGGTACGCTGTACTCGAGCACGATGCCGCAGACAAGGTTTGGGTTGGAACCAAAGAACAGTGAGCCCATGGCATACGCCGCGATGGGGATGAGCACGGCCGAGACAAATAACGCCAAAATCAAATGTAGGGGACGGCGGAACACCTCGGCCACCTGGTGAAAGGTGTTGCTGAGCGCACCCTGAAACGTCATAAAGGCAAACAAGGCGGGAACGATGGGCTTGAGCACGCCGATCTGCTGGGGAAAGAGCACGCCGAGCGTCACGCAAATCGGAACGATGACCTGCATGTGCCCCGCGAGAAACTTGCCCAGTCCAACCCATTTCTTCATATGCTCTTGTGACTCCCTTTGCTCGTGAATCCGTTTTGAATGGATATGCTAGACGCTTGCATGCGTCCGTGCGTTAGAAACGCTCGATTGTTTCGAGGGTATTACCGCCCTCGTTTATCGAAACCGCGGCGTGCTGGACGTTGTGCGTCCGCGCTGCACGGTATAATAAATCCGTTCAACAGATCTGCCTGCCGAAGCGGGTATACACAGAGGACTCATCGCTATGAACCGTGAGAGGTATCGCGGCGACCTGCCCCTATCGGGGGTGGGCGCCTATGTCATCGCTTAAGACGACGCATCGCTGGGCGGTCGCTCGGCAAAACCCCGAGCTCGAAAAGGAGCTTTCGGCTGGCCTGGGCATACCCGGGCTGGTGGCGCGCATTATGGTTGCGCACGGCATTACATCCATCGAGGAAGGCCAGCTGTTTTTGACGCCTTCGCTCGATCGCGACTGGGCGAATCCGCTCGTTATTCCGGGCATGGCGGTCGTCGCTGACCGTGTTGAGCGTGCTATTCGCAGCCACGAGCGCATCGCCGTCTTTGGCGATTTTGACGTTGACGGTATTACGTCGACCTGCCTGTTGACCGAGGCACTGCGCACGTTTGGCGCCGATGTCACGCCGTTTATTCCGCATCGCTTTGACGAGGGCTACGGTCTTTCGCGCGCGGCGCTCGACCGCGTTAACGAGCTCGCTCGCCCTCAGCTGATCGTGACCGTCGATAACGGTATTGCCGCCAAGGAAGAAGTCTCCTATCTGGAGAGCCTGGGGATCGATTTGGTGGTCACGGACCATCACGAGCCCTCCGACCAGGTGCCGCAGGGCGTGCCCCTGACCGACCCCAAGCTCGAGGACGAGGGCCCCTCGCGCGAGCTTGCCGGTGCCGGCGTGGCACTCAAGCTGGTGCAGGTCCTGGGCGAGCGTTTGGGCAAGCCGTCGTATTGGCGTTCGCTGATCGAGGTCGCGGCGCTGGGCACCGTGTCCGACATGATGCCGCTCACGCCCGAGAATCGCGCACTGGTCGCCGAGGGCATCCAGCAGATGCGCGTGACGGCCCGTCCCGGCTATATCGCGCTTGCCGCACTTGCCAAGGCCGACCTTTCTACCATTACGGCCGACGGCCTGTCGTTTTCGCTCATCCCTCGTCTGAATGCTGCCGGCCGCATGGCTGATCCCAAGCTGGCGCTCGACCTGCTGCTTGCCCGTGATCCTATCGAAGCAAGTGCACTGGCAGCCGAGCTCGAGGAAATCAATCGCCAACGCCGTGAGATCGAGGCGGAGCTCACGCGCGATGCCATGGCGAAGGTCGAGGAGACTTATGACGGCGGGCGCGCAATCGTCGTGGGCGGCGAGGGCTGGCACGAGGGCGTCAAAGGCATCGTGGCGAGCCGCTTGACCAATCGCTATCACGTGCCGGCGCTGCTGTTCTCGATCGAGGACGGTATCGCGCGCGGCTCTGGTCGCTCGGTGGGCAAAGTTAACCTGTTTGACGCCGTCGAGCGTTGTTCCGACCTGCTGATTCGTCGCGGCGGACATGCCGGTGCGGTGGGTGTGACCATCGAGGCATCCAAGCTCGATGAGTTCCGCCGCCGCCTTTCCGCCGTGCTATCGGAGCTTTCCGCCGAGGACTTTGAAGACACCGACGAGGTCGCCGCCACCGTCGACCTTTCCGAGCTGAATATCGAGACCATCGAGCAGATCTCCCGTCTTGAGCCGTTTGGCCAGGGCAATAAGGTGCCGCTTCTGGCCGCCGAGGGCGTGACGATGTGCGATCGCGCCGTGGTGGGCAAAACCGGCGAGCACATGCGCTTTGTGGCGACCGATGGCGCCGCGAGCGTGCCGGCCATCATGTTCCGCGTGCCGCAGATCGATAAACTCATCAATTGCGACAGTGCCGTCGACTTGGTGTTCGAGGCCGTGGCCGAACATTGGCAGGGACGTGTGAAGCCCAAGCTCATGATTAAAGATGTCTTGGTGCGCGATACCGCGGCGCCCAATATCGACGATCCGGCATGTGAGCTTCGCCGCGGCGTGCAACCAGCGGATTCTGGCCTGCGCCTGGAGTCGCGTAAACGTGAGACGCTCGCCCAGCTTTCTTATACCGAGCTCACGCGCTCGCTTATCCATAGCTTTATCGGCTCGAACCAGCCGCATCGCGCGCAGGTCGAGGCACTCGACGCGCTCGCCGACCACCAGAGCGTCTTGGCCGTTATGGGGACGGGGCGCGGCAAGTCGCTCATCTTCCATGTGCACGCCGCGCGCGAGGCGGTCCTTCGTGGGCGGGCGAGCATCTTTGTCTATCCGCTGCGCGCGCTCGTTGCCGACCAGGCTTATCACCTCTCGTCGACGATGGCTGCGCTCGGCATTGGCGTGGGCGTGTTGACCGGCGAGACCGTGGAGGCAGCGCGCGATGACGTGTTTGCCGGCCTGGCTTCGGGCCGCACCGGCATCGTTCTCACGACGCCGGAGTTCCTGTCTATCCATCGCGATCGCTTTGCACGTTCTGGACGTATTGGCTTTGTCGTTATCGATGAGGCACACCATGCCGGTCTTGCCAAAGGCGGCGACCGGAGCGCCTACCTCGACATGCCCGATATTCTCAAAGCCCTGGGCGACCCCGTTGTCATGGCGGCAACGGCTACCGCGACGGCCCCGGTCGTGGCGGAGCTTGCTCGTGTATTGCCGATTACCAGGACGGTGGTCGACGAGACCGTTCGCGAGAACCTGCAACTCGAGGACGACCGTGACCTTGCGAGCCGCGAAAATCGCCTGGTGTCAATCGTGGCGACGGGGGAGAAGACCGTCATCTACGTCAACTCGCGCGACCAGTCCGTGGCGCTTGCCAAGACGTTGCGCAAACGCGTGCCCGACTGCGCGACCCATATTGCGTTCTATAACGCCGGGCTTGCGCGCTCCGATCGCCGCCGTGTCGAGGAAGCGTTTCGCGACGGAAGCCTCAGTTGCATCGTTTCGACCTCTGCCTTCGGTGAGGGCGTCAACCTGCCCGATATCCGTCATGTCGTGCTCTACCACATGCCGTTTGGTGCGATTGAGTTTAACCAGATGAGTGGCCGTGCCGGCCGCGATGGACAGCCCGCCGTGATTCACCTGCTCTATTCGTCGCGTGACGCTCGTATTAATGAGCGCCTGCTCGATTGTTACGCGCCCGAGCGCGATGAGCTTGTCACTCTCTATCGAGCGCTGCAGACCATGTGGCGCTCCAACCGTGGCAAGACGGGGGACGATTCATTCTGCGCGAGCGATATCGACATTGCGCAGATGTGTCTTGCCATCGATGCCCGCACGCCGGTCGACGAGCGCTCGGTGGAAAGCGGCCTGGGAATCTTCGAAGAACTCGGTTTCTGCCGCGTTTCGGGGTTTGACGATACGCGTCGCATCGCGATGGCGGAAAACCCCGGTCGCGTGCAATTAAGCAGGTCAATTCGCTATTTGGAGGGCTTGCGCTCGCGCATGGAGTTCACGGCTTTTCGGAGCTGGGCACTCGATTCGTGCGCTTCTGATATGCTAGCCAAAGTTAACCGCCCGATCGTACCGCGGGCCTAGGGGAAGGGGACCTCGATGGACGCCGCAGCCCGTACCGCCCATGATTCCACCCTCCAGCCGTTTTCGGAGATGGAGCACTATAAACATGCCGATGAGCTGCCGCCCGAGATTATGGCGGACAGCTACGACAAGCTGGAGCGTCTGTGCCTCAAATATATGAACGAGGACGACTTCTCCAATGTGGAGCAGGCCTACTGCTTTGCTGCCGAGAAGCACTGCAACCAAAAGCGGCGCTCGGGTGAGATGTACATTAACCATCCCGTCGAGGTAGCTATCATTCTGGCTGACCTCAAGATGGACTGCGATGTGGTGTGCGCCGCGTTGCTGCACGATACCGTCGAGGACACCGAGACCTCGCTTGCCGATGTTTCGGGTCTGTTTGGCGAAACCGTGGCAGGGCTCGTCGACGGCGTGACCAAGCTCACCAACATTGAAGTCGACAGCATGGACGAGAAGCAGGCGCTTACGCTGCGCAAGATGTTCCTCGCCATGTCCAAGGACATCCGCGTCATCATCGTCAAGCTCGCCGACCGCCTGCATAACATGCGCACGCTTGCCGCTCTGCGCGAGGACCGCCGCCTGTTTAAGGCACGCGAGACCATGGACGTGTACGCGCCTTTGGCCGACCGCCTGGGCATGAGTTCAATCAAGTGGGAGCTCGAGGACCTGTCCTTTTTCTACTTGGAGCCCGATGCCTACCAGCGCATCGCGCGCATGGTATCCGAGTCGCGCGAGGTTCGCGAGCGTTATCTGGCCGAGACCATCAAGACGCTCACCGATGAGCTCAATCGCATTGGTCTTGAGGGCTTTCAGATCAACGGTCGTTCCAAGCACTATTGGTCCATCTATCAAAAGATGAAGCGCAAGGGCAAGGAGTTCTCCGAGATTTACGACCTGGTGGCGCTGCGCGTCATCACTCATTCGGTGCGCGATTGCTATTCCACGCTTGGTGCCGTGCATACCCTGTGGCATCCCATGCCCGGTCGTTTTAAAGACTATATCGCCATGCCCAAGGTCAATAACTACCAATCGCTTCACACGACGGTTATCGGCCCCACGGCCCGTCCGCTCGAGATTCAGATTCGAACCTACGAAATGCACGAGCAGGCCGAGTATGGCATCGCTGCCCACTGGCTGTATAAGAAGTCGGGCGGATTGTCTGCCTCCAAGACTAACGATGCGCAGCGTCTGGACGACCAGATCAACTGGCTCAAGCACTCACTCGACTGGGCGGCGTCTGACGAGATCACCGATGCCAAGGAATACCTGCATTCGCTGAAGGTCGACTTGTTCGACCAGGAAATTTTTGTCTTTACGCCCAAGGGCGAGGTCATGGCGCTTCGTGCCGGCTCTACACCGCTCGACTTTGCCTACGCCGTTCATACCGAGGTCGGTAACCACTGTGTCGGCGCCAAAATCAACGGTGCGGTGGCGCCGCTCACGCACGAGATCAAGACGGGTGACCGTGTCGAGATTCTGACTAACAAGAGCTCTAAGCCGTCGCGCGATTGGCTCAAGATCGTCAAGACACCTTCGGCCAAGTCAAAGATTCGCCGTTATTTCACCGCCGCGACCAAGGATGACGACGCTGCCGCCGGCCGCGATATACTGGCCAAGGACCTGCGTAAGCGCGGGTATGGCATCTCTACGCCACGATCCACGCGTGCGCTCAACGCCGTGGCGGAGCAGTTTAACTTCAAGCAGCTCGAGGACCTTTTTGCAGCCGTTGGCGCGGGCAAGGTCGCCCCGCGCGCTGTGGGCAATAAGGTCGAGCAAATCTTGGACCCCAAGCCCGAGGAACAGCTCACCAAGGCCGAGGCTATCGCCGAGGTCGTAAAGCAGCCCGCTCGCGGCTCCAACCGCAAGCCGCAAAAGCGCGGTAAGAGCGCCAGTAACGGCATTATCGTCAAGGGCGAGAGCAACAGCGGCCTGCTGGTCCGTCTGGCTCATTGCTGCAACCCCGTGACGGGCGACGACATCGTCGGCTTCATCACGCGCGGTCGTGGCGTTTCGGTGCATCGCGCCAACTGCCCCAACGTCAAGGGCCTTATGGAACATCCCGAGCGCATGATTGACGTAGAGTGGGATGGTGCTGCCGATACGCTTTTCCAGGTCGAGATTGTGGTCGAGTGCCTGGACCGCATGGGCCTGCTCAAGGACGTCACCATCGCCATTGGCGATGCAGGCGGCAATATTCTTTCCGCCGCCACGTCGACCAACCGCGAGGGTATTGCAACCTTGCGCTTTATGGTCGAGATCTCGGACGCGAGTGGTCTGGATCCGCTGCTGGCCTCTATCAGCAGCGTCGACTCGGTCTACGACGCGCGCCGCCTGATGCCCGGCGAGGGTGGAGCCCAGCTTAAGCGCCGCGTTTAGTCGCGACGAACGTGTCACATTATCGATATTCGCTACACTCGAGGCATCGTTTGATGCCTCGAGTTCTATAGAGAGGAGAGGGACATGAGTGCTGTGTCCTTGGATTTAACTCCCAAGGGATCGGTCGAGATTGAGACGCTCGTAAACGGTCCCATTCAGACCAATAGCTATGCTGTTATTTCGGACAATGAGTGCGTGATTATCGACCCCGCATGGGAAGGCGAGCGTTTGGTGGAGCATATTCGAGCCGAACATGCCGGTGTACGCGTGCTTGGCGCCGTATGCACTCATGGCCATGCCGATCATGTTGGTGGTGTTGCCGGCGTGCGAACCACCGTTGGCGAGGGCTGCCAGTATGAGCTGTGTGCCAAGGATGTGGCGGTGCCGCATGCGAACATCGAGGAACAGCGAGCTATGTGGGGCATTGAGACGCCTGACCCCGGGGAGCCGACGCGCCTGCTCGCCGAAGGCGATGCTATCGAGGTGGGCGATATCTGCCTGCAGGTGATCGAGACGCCAGGGCATACGCCGGGCGGGATCGTCTTGTTTGCTGCCACCGAGCAGGGGAACATTGCCTTTGTGGGCGACACACTATTCCCGGGCAGCCACGGCCGCACCGATCTTTCTGGAGGAGACGAGGCGGCGATTCTGCGCTCGCTCTCCAAGCTCGCCCGGCTTCTCCCGCCCGATACCGTTTGCCTAACCGGCCATGGCGATTCGACCACCATGGCACGCGAGCTCATGCAGAACCCTTTCATGCAGGTGTAGCTTTATAGTCAGCTCCTGAAGCACGAGAAGCGTCCAAACGTCAAGCTATTTTTCCCCAACGGGTCGATTCCGTAGGGCAAACGGTCAAAAAAAGTCTGTTTGGACGATATTCGTGAACAAACGAACGTTTATGCTCGGGTACGCCGTGGTAAAATCTCAGGCGTTATCGGAGCAACCTTACAGGAGGTTTCTTTTATGCTCGTCAACGCAGCAGACATGCTCAAGAAGGCCGAGGCCGGCAAGTACGCTCTCGGTGCCTTCAACACCAACAACCTCGAGTGGACCCTGGCTATTCTCCAGGCCGCCGAGGAGGCCAAGTCTCCGCTGATCCTTCAGTGCACCGCTGGTGCCGCTAAGTGGATGGGCGGTTTCAAGGTCTGCGCCGACATGGTCAAGGCTGCCGTCGAGGCCACGGGCGTTACCGTTCCCGTCGCCCTTCACCTCGATCACGGTTCTTACGAGGACTGCTTCAAGTGCATCGAGGCCGGCTTCACGTCCATCATGTATGACGGCTCTCACGAGGAGACCTTCCAGCTTAACCTCGACCGCACCAAGGAGCTCGTTGAGCTTGCCCACTCCAAGGGCATGTCCATCGAGGCCGAGGTCGGCGGCATCGGCGGCACCGAGGACGGCGTGACCTCCAACGGCGAGCTCGCTGACCCTGCTGAGTGCAAGCAGATTGCTGACCTGGGCGTCGACTTCCTCGCCTGCGGCATCGGCAACATCCACGGCGTGTATCCCGCCGACTGGGCTGGCCTTTCCTTCGAGCGTCTGGGCGAGATCAAGGCTCAGACCGGCGACCTGCCCCTCGTTCTGCACGGTGGTACCGGCATCCCCGAGGATCAGATCAAGAAGGCCATCTCCCTGGGCATCTCCAAGATCAACGTCAACACCGACCTGCAGCTCGTCTTCGCCAAGGGCGTCCGCGAGTACATCGAGGCTGGCAAGGATCAGCAGGGCAAGGGCTTTGATCCCCGCAAGCTCCTCAAGCCTGGTCGCGACAACATCGTTGCCCGCACCAAGGAGCTCATGGAGGAGTTTGGCTCCGTCAACAAGGCGTAAGCGTCGTTAAACTTCCCGCCGGAAGCCCCGTCCCCCTACACTGTTTCCTTTGCGCTCACCTGGCTTTGCCAGAAGTCACGCCAAGGAAACAGTTCCGGGGGACGGGGCTTCCTTCGTTTAACGCCGCAGGGTTACGAGTCTGAATTAAGGTGGCTACTGGCTTCGCCAGAAGTCGCGCAATGGGAAAAGCTCCGGGTGAACGGGGCCTCCTTTGTTAACTCGCTACAGGGTTACTGGGCTGAATTCATTAAAGGCTTTAGCCTGTGCGGGGCGCGCAGCGCGCCGCATCAGAAACCACCC
>DXZT01000041.1 GCA_019419545.1 Collinsella sp.
TTTCCGGTTCGACGAACAGCCGATCGTGTCAAATTTGGTCTAACAGAGCCTTTTCAAAAGCGTCCCCTTCCTTTGCGGAAACGTCCACGCCTGGCTCGATTGTGTGCCCTGGCTAACATATCAATGATAAGATGATTGAGGTTAACTCTCAAGCCGTCAGAAGGGAACCTCATGGCAAAGGGATCAAAAAGGGAAGGCGGCGGTATCGGCGAGCTGCTTGCATTTGCCGGTGACCGTAAATTCCTAACGTATTTGGGCATGGCGCTCTCGGCGCTCTCGCAGCTGCTGAGCTTTGGCCCGTACGTGTGCATTTGGCTTGTCGCGCGCGATCTGATCGCCGTGGCACCTAACTGGAGCGAAGCCACCGATATCGCGATGTATGGCTGGTGGGCCGTGGGTTTTGCCCTGGCAAGCATCGTAGTTTATTTCGTGGGGCTCATGTGCACGCACCTGTCTGCGTTTCGCTGCGCATCCAATATCCGCAAGACTACGAGCGAGCACCTGCTTAAGCTGCCGCTTGGCTACTTTGACACGCACGCCACCGGTGAGCTGCGCCGTATTGTAGACGGATGCGCCGCCTCCACCGAGACCCTGCTCGCGCACATGCTGCCCGATATCGCCGGCGCCACCGCCATGGTCGTGGGCCTGCTCGTATTGCTTTTCGCCCTCGATTGGCGCTTGGGCGCGGCATGCCTTATCTCGGTCGTCGTTTCGTTTGGCGCCATGGCCACCATGATGAGCGGCAAAGGCGCCGAGTTCATGAAGGCCTACATGGGAGCGCTGGTCAAGATGAACAAGACCGGCACCGAATACGTACGCGGCATCCCCGTGGTCAAGGTGTTTCAGCAGACGGTCTACTCCTTTAAGGCTTTCCACGATGCGATCGCCGAATACGCCGACATGGCACAAAACTATGCGGGCACGTTCTGCCGAGGTCCGCAGGTACTCAACCTTACCGCGCTCAATGGTCTTGTGGCATTCTTTTTGCCGGTGGCGTTGCTGCTAGCTCCGGGCGAGACGGATTTTGCGCACTTTTTGGCCAACTTCACCTTCTACGCGATTTTTTCGGCCGTGGTGCCGACGGCCATGACCAAGCTCATGTTTGTGGGCGAGGCCTCTCAGATGAGTGCCGATTCGCTGGCTCGTATTCGAAGCGTCATGGATTCCAAGCAGCTCTCCGTGCCCGCCCAACCCAAGCACCCTGCCGGCGGCGACGTGCGATTTGAGGACGTGAGCTTTACGTACGAGGGTGCCGAAGCGCCTGCTGTCAGCCATGTGAGCTTTAGCGTTTCCGCTGGTAGCACCCTCGCCCTGGTGGGTCCCTCGGGTGGCGGTAAGTCAACCTGCGCAAGCCTGATCCCGCGTTTTTGGGATGTTTCCTCGGGTCGAGTGCTCGTAGGCGGTGTGAACGTTCGCGATATGGATCCGCACGAGCTCATGGACCAGGTCGCCTTCGTGTTCCAGACCAACCAGCTGTTCCGGCAAACACTTGCCGATAACGTGCGCGCCTCCAAGCCTACGGCCACTGACGACGAAGTGCGTGCGGCCCTCTCCGCAGCTCAGTGCGACGACATTGTGGCCAAGCTCCCACAGGGCATCAACACCATGCTCGGTGCCGGCGGGGCATATCTTTCGGGCGGCGAGGTCCAGCGCGTGGCGCTCGCCCGCGCGATCCTTAAAGACGCGCCTATCGTGGTGCTCGATGAGGCCACAGCGTTTGCCGATCCCGAGAACGAGGCGCTCATCCAGCGTGCCTTTAGCAAGCTGGCGGCGGGTCGCACGGTCATTATGATCGCGCACCGACTCTCGACTGTAGTGGGCGCAGACCAAATCGTGGTGCTCAACCAGGGCAGCGTGCGGGAATCGGGTACCCATGCCGAGTTGCTGTCCCAAAACGGCCTGTATGCCAAGATGTGGGCCGAATACGAACAGGCCGCGAGCTGGAAAATCACTGCAGCGACTGCGGATGCCGCCGTCACGAAGGGAGGCGAGGCCTGAATGTTCGCCTCATTCCAAAAGAAATATTTCCTATCCGATAAAGGCGTCGCCGGCGTAAAACGCGGCATTTTCTGGACCACGCTCACCAATCTTATTACCATGGCCGGCATGGGCTTTTTATTCCTGGTTATGGCCGGCTTTGTCGAGCATCTCACCAGCGGGGCTGACCTGCCGGATGCCCTGCCGATCGTGGGCGGCCTCCTGGTCTTTTTCGTGTTGCTCTTTGCCTCTAACTGGCAGCAGTATTACTACACCTACTGCATCTTTTACGAGGAGTGCGGCAAGCAGCGTATGGAGATTGCCGAGCGCTTGCGCAAACTGCCGCTGTCGTTTTTTGGCCGTCGTGATCTGGCAGATTTAACTGAGACCATCATGGGTGACGTCCAGGCCATGGAGCACGCCTACAGCCACGTGCTGGGAGAGCTTTGGGGTGCCATCATCGCAAGCGCCATTGTGTTCGTGGCGTCGCTGTTCTTTTGCTGGCAGCTGGCGATTGCGGCGTTTTGGAGCGTTCCCGTGGCCTTTGCCGTGCTGTATCTAACACGCGGCCCCATGACTCCGGTGTTCGATCGCGTGCGCGCCGAGAAGGTCAAAGTCACTGAGGCGATCCAGGAGACGCTCGATTGTGTGCGCGAGATCCGCGCCACCAACCAGGAGGCCCATTATCTTGAGGGACTCGGCGCCGTGATTGATGCCGAGGAGCGCGAGACCACTAAGGGAGAACTCGTTAACGGGCTTTTGGTCAACTCCGCCTTTGTCATTTTGCGCCTGGGAATCGCTTCCACGCTGGTAACGGGCGCCGCGATGGTTACCTCGGGGCGGGTCGACTTTTTGGTGATGTTTGCCTTCTTGCTTATGGTGAGCCGCATCTATGCGCCTTTTGACCAGGCGTTGATGCTGGTGTCCGAGCTGTTTGCCGCCGAGTCGTCTGCCAAGCGTATGCGTTCCATTATGGAAGAGCCTGTGGCGCGGGGCAGCGAGAAATTTGAGCCCGTGGGCCACGATGTGGTGTTCGATCACGTGGCATTTGGCTATGGTGCGGGCGAGGATGGCCGCGCCGGCGAGAAAGTTCTTACCGATGTGAGCTTTACCGCCAAGGAAGGCGAAGTTACGGCGCTGGTCGGTCCTTCGGGTTCCGGTAAGTCTACGGTGAGCCGCCTGGCCGCGCGCTTTTGGGATGCCACCGAAGGCACGGTCACCGTGGGTGGCGTGGATGTTGCGGGCGTTGATCCCGAGGTGCTGCTGCGCGACTACGCCATTGTGTTCCAAGACGTGCTGCTCTTTGACGACACGGTGATGGGAAACATCCGCCTCGGGCGTCGTGATGCCACCGATGAGGAAGTGCTTGCGGCCGCGCGTGCCGCCAACTGCGACGAGTTCGTGAACCGCATGCCGCAGGGCTACGACACCATGATTGGCGAGAACGGCTCCAAGCTGTCCGGCGGTGAGCGCCAGCGCATCTCTATCGCCCGTGCGCTGCTCAAAGACGCGCCTATCGTGCTGTTGGACGAGGCGACGGCGAGCTTGGATGTGGAGAACGAGACCGTGGTGCAACAGGCACTTTCCCGTCTGCTTGCAGGCAAGACGGTTATCGTTATTGCCCACCGTATGCGTACGGTGGAAAATGCCGACAAAATCGTTGTACTCAAGGATGGTGTGGTTGCCGAGCAGGGTTCTCCGGCGCAGCTCAAGGCGGCAGGTGGAGAATTCGCACGCATGGTTGCGCTGCAAAAGGAAGCGGCTGCTTGGCAGCTGTAGGACCGTGGCTAAGGGACTGCCCCTTTGTCATATTGAGTTCGCCCCCATAGTTTCCAAAAAGTTAACCTTTGTTGAACTTAATAGTTAGATAAACTAAACTATTTTACAAAAGTGTGCTCGAGCAAACTTGTTTACTCGGGTGCTGAGGCACCGTGCCGCGTCCAATGCGGCAAAAGGGAGAAGCAACATGAAGAAGTCGACGTTCAATACCCTGCTTGTCGGTGGCGGTTTTCTGCTTGGTACGGCCGGCATCAAGCTGCTCACCAGCGCTCCGGTAAAGAATGCCTGCGTGCAGGGCATCGCGTGCGGTATGCGCGTCAAGAACTGCTACCAGGACATGGTCGAGCAGGCCAAGGCTAATGTCGATGACATGGTTGCCGAGGCTGCCTACATCACCCAGAGCGAGGCCGCTGCTGACGAGGCAGCCGAGTAACGCTCCCAGGCACAAACTATGAGATTCTCGATTATTAGCGAGATCCCTGGCAGGACCCGTCTTCAATTGGCGGGTCCTGTGCCAGAGAGCGATCTCGATGCACTTCTTAAGCTCAGCGGCGATATCGACGGCGTGCACAAGGTGCGCGTGTATGGCCGCATTGGCCAGATGGCGCTGGAGTACGACGAGCCGCGCCGCGATGCCGTGCTGGCCGCCGTCGGCGCACTCGATGCTCAAGCTATCGCCGCTGCCAAGTCGGGCTACGTGATGCAACTCGAGCCGCGCAAGTACAAACTTGTTATGGACCTGGCGGCACTCGTCGGCGCCCACTACGCGCGCCGCTGGTTCTTGCCGACGCCTCTGCGTGCGGTGTTTGTCGTGGCCGGTTACATGGCATTTTTGCGTGCCGCTCTTCATGAGCTGGCGCAGCCGCGCCTGACCGTTCCCGTGCTCGACGCTTCGGCCATCGGCATTTCGTTCGTCAAACGCGACGTTGACACCGCGGGCCAGACGATGTTCCTGCTCAACGTGGGCGAGCTGCTCGAGGACTACACCCGTGCCATGAGCGAGAACGAGCTCATCAACTCGCTGCTCGACGTGCCCGATAAGGCACGAAAAGTGGTCGGTGACACCGAGGTAAGCGTTGCCGCCACCGAGCTTGAGCCCGGCGACCTGGTCGCCGTGCGCACCGGCATGTCCATCTGCATTGACGGTGTTGTCGAGCAGGGGAGCGCCATGGTCAACCAGGCGACCCTGACCGGCGAGCCGCTTGCCGTTGAGCGCAGCGCAGGCGACGGCGTGTTCGCCGGAACCGTCGTGGAAGACGGCAGCATCCTGGTGCGCGTGCGCGCCAATACGGCGCAAACCAAACTGCGCTCAATCGTCTCGCTCGTGCGGACGGCCGACTCGCTCAAGTCCGAGGGCCAGTCGCATATGGAGGATCTTGCCAACAAGATCGTCCCGTGGAACTTCCTGCTCGCGGGCCTGGTTGCGCTTACCACCCGCAGCCTCATCAAGACCTCAGCGGCGCTCATGGTCGACTACTCGTGCGCGCTCAAACTCACGGGATCCGTTGCTGTCATGACCGCCATGAGCGACGCCGCCAAGATGGGCGTGATGGTCAAGGGTGCCAAGTACTTTGAGTCGTTTGCCAAGGCCGATACCATCGTCTTCGATAAGACCGGCACGCTCACCGAGGCACAGCCGCGTCTTGCTTGCGTGCTGACGACCGACGGCTGGGACGAGGACGAGGTCCTTCGCTTTGCCGCCTGTCTGGAGGAGCATTTCCCGCATCCGGTGGCGCGCGCCGTGGTCAACGCCGCATGCGAGCGCGGGCTCGAGCATCGCGAGCGCCATGCCGCCGTTGAATACATCGTGGCGCATGGTATCGCTTCATCCATTGAGGGCCGTCGCGCGATCATCGGCTCGGCGCATTTTGTATTCGAGGACGAGCATGCCCAGCTGGAGGCAGAGACTCAGGAGCAAATCGAGTCCCAGATGCAGGGCCTGTCGCCTCTGTACCTGGCGGTCGACGGCAAGGTTGTCGGCGTACTCGGTATCGAGGACCCGCTCAAGTCCGGGGTCCGCGAGGCCATCGCCGACCTGCATGCGCTGGGCGTCAAACATGTCGTTATGCTCACGGGCGATTCCGAGCGCACGGCCGAGCGCATTGCTCGCGAGGCAGGTGTCGACGAGTTTAAGGCCGAGCTGCTGCCCGAGGACAAGTACACGTATGTGGAGCGCATTAAGAGCGAGGGGCGCCACGTTGCCATGGTGGGCGACGGCGTCAACGACTCACCGGCGCTGGGCCTGGCCGATGTGGGTCTGGCCATGGGCGGTGGAAGCGACATCGCCAAGGAGGTCGCCGACATCATCCTGACCGATACAGATCTTGCCGCGATCGTGCGCCTGCGCCGCATGAGCCAGGGGCTTATCGACCGTTTGACGAGTTCGTATTCCAAGGTGATGCTCACCAACTCGGCGCTGTTGGCATTGGGTATTACCGGCATGATCATTCCGCAGACTTCGTCACTGCTGCACAACGGCTCAACGATCGCCTATAGCCTGGGCAACGCGAAGGCGTACCTGCGTTAGCAGACGTGTTCGTCCACGTTATCTGGCCTGCGTCCAGACGGCATCGGTGTCGTCCGGGCGCAGGCCTTTTGCATTTGAACATTTGCTAACTTCTCTATATAGTGTTGCTAGCAAGGCTAGCAATTGAAGGGAGCGAGATCGACGTGGGTGCTGTTAGCGGCATGGCACAGGTGAACGTTCGCGTGGATCGCCAGGTCAAGAACCGTGCCGAGGAGGCGCTGCAGCTTTCGGGCGCCTCGCTGCCCGAGCTCATCAAAAAGGTCGTGGTCAAGGTCGCGCAGGGCGGCGGGCAGTGCGAAGAAGTGCTTGCGGCTGTCGACGACCAACTGCCTAGTGCTGGTGTCACCTCGCCGTTTGTCGCATCATGGGCGGCGGCGGATCAGCTTTACGCGGACCTGGGCATCGATATATCGTCTACATCCGACGATCGCGGTTGGGACGCAATCTATTCCGAAGCCATGGACGAGCGCTATCGCCAAAAGGGGATGATCCTGTGAGCGGGGCTCCCCTTAAAATAATGGTGGACGCCAACGTATGGGTTGATTCGTTTTGCGTCGACCATGCCGAGTCGCTTGCCGCGCGTGCGTTTATTGGGCGGGCGACGGAATCGGGCGCAACGTTGTTCTTTCCGGTGCATATCGCCAAGGACGTGCTGTACGTTGTCCAGCACGAACTGAAGCGTAGCGTTCTTGCCAGCGGGGGAGCGCTCGGCGAGGCTTCTGCCCGCGCGATTGGCGATGCGGCGCTGGCGTTTGTTCGGAACATGACCGAAAACGCCACGGCCGTGGGTGCAGATGCGTCGGACCTTTGGCTGGCCGACAAATACTTAGCGCTCCATCGCGATTACGAAGACAACTTGGTGCTCGCCGCGTGCAAGCGCGCGCAGGTCGATTACTTGGTAACTAACGATCGCAAGCTGCTAGAACATGCCGATCTTGCAGCAAAAACACCTCGTCAAATGATGCCGATTCTTGCTTTGGCCGAACGCGGCGGCGCGGCTATCGGTTGACGCGAACTGTTTGCGGGCCTCTTGGACGACGATGCGCCAAGGGACCCGCGTCTGCTATTTACAAAAGCTCGGCCTTAATGGCGGGACTTTCTGCGAGCTGCTCGGCTGCCTTTTCGTCGGAGCTGTCGAGTGCTGCCAGGCTGCGGTAGACCCACTCGTTGACCTGGGTGTTCTTGACGCCTGCGGTCTGCATAAGGGCGCCTACCTCGCGGATTGCTGCGAGCAGATCGGCTTTGGGACCCGCGAGCTCGACCTCGATGCCGTGGTAGGCGGTCACGCCGCGGTTCTCGCTCACGTGGTCGATAAAGCCTTCGACGGTCTCAAGCTGCTGGGCGAGAGCTGCATCATCGTCAGCGTCCAGCGCAACAAGGGCGTTCGAAACCGTGAGGGCGGGATGTCCGCAGGGGACAAAGCCTTCGATGACATCCATAGCTTCGGTAATGGTTGAGCCCAGGCCTGCGAGGGCATTGACGAGTTGCTGCTTGGTATCCATAACGGTCCTTTCGACGGGTCAATTTTGCTTGGCGAAAATATACGTGACGCGATCGGTAACAAAAGTGCGAAGTATGGTGCACATTAGGGTCTTCACAGCTCGTGCATAGAACAGCTGTCCGCTTTCAGAACGTGGTAAGATAACACTCCACAAGCGGGGCTTGCCCTGCATGTTCCTTGAAAAGTCGACGGGTGTTGGGTACTCGTGCCCAATGCCATCCAGACTTTCCCAACATTCGGGGGCGACTGGTTTCGACACGATAGCTCTGAGAGAGGAAGCAAGCCGAGGTCTCCTCGCCTCGTTAAACAGGGGTACCGTCAAATTGAATTGACAACAACTCTTCTTTTGAGCCTATGGCTCTCGCTGCTTAATTTATAGCGGCGCGTCAACCCGGTGATTTCCCCGACACCGGCGCGACGTCATGTTAGGGGAATGCTCCTGCGCACGTAATCGGTATGGCGCGGGCTAAGACCGAACCGGTTAGGACGCCGCGAGCGTGTCGCTGCGCGCAAAGCGTCCGAGACAAAACCAGCGACTGAGCTTGGAGATGCCAATCAGGGGGCTTTCGTGGACCGGAGTTCGATTCTCCGCGCCTCCACCATATGTAACAGGCAGGTAGAGAAGTGTCTCTACCTGCCTTTTTATTACTTACAGATACCGCGGAGAATCGAACTCTGCGCAGGGCGCGAGCGTTAAGCAAACGCGGAGCGTTTGTAGCGAGCGGGCGAGGACGCCGGCAGGCGGCCGAAGCCGGTGCGGATTTGCGAAGCAAATACGCGGATTCTCCGCGCAAAGCTTCAACCCTATGCAGATGCGATGCCGATCGGACTGCAGCCTGCCATGCCCCGCATCAACGTCGCCCCAGGCGGAAAATCCATCCCAGAATTCCGGCTCAGACTGGGATGCGGTTTCCGGATGACGTTTCAAGCGGAAACTGCATCCCGGAATCGACGCTCGGAATGGGATTCATTTTCCGGAAGACGCCTCAAGCGGAAACTGCAACCCGGAATCGAGCCGTAGGGCGGGACGCGCTTTCCCAACGGCAGCCCAGGCGGAAAGCGCATCCCGGAATCCCGCCTCAAACTGGGACGCACTTTCCGCTTCACCTGCCGCCTCGAAAAACCTGCGCGCCCTCCATCCCAAAACTGGGTAGAAGAAAGCCAAAACGCAATCGCAGGAGGTCAATATGACTGCAGAAGATAAGGCAAAGAACGCCGGCAAGGTCGCGCTCGTCTTGGAGGGTGGCAGTTTTCGTGGGCAGTTTACCGCCGGCGTGCTCGACGTTCTCATGGAGGCCGGTGTCGAAATTCCGGCGGTATATGGCGTATCGGCCGGTGCGCTCAACGGCGTCAACTACAAGTCACGCCAGATCGGTCGCGTCAATCGCATCAACCTGACCTTCTGCAATGACAACCGCTACATGGGTGCCGCATCCTTCGCATCCACGGGCTCCATCGTGGGTTACGACTTTATCTTCAACGATATCCAGGACCGCCTGGATCCCTTTGACAATGAGGCGTTCGACGCGAGCCCCATCGAGATGTACGCCGTCGCGACGGACATGCTGTTTGGAACCGCTGCCTACCTGCCGGTCAAAAGCGCCGTGCTCGACCTCGATGCTGTGCGCGCCTCCACCTCGCTGCCGCTGGTGACGCCGCCGGTCGAGATCGACGGGCACAAATACGTCGACGGCGGCGTGGCCGATTCGGTTCCTATCGAGCATGTGCTCGAGGAGGCGGGCTTCGACCGTGCGGTCGTCATCGTCACCCAGGACCGCTCGTACGAGAAAAAGCCCTACGAGTTTATGCCTGCCGCGCGCGCCCGCTATGCCGACTACCCCTACCTGCTCGAGGCTATCGAGACGCGCCACGACCGCTATAACCTCCAGCGCATGCACCTGTGGAAGTATGAGCGCGAGGGCCGCGCGCTGGTCATCGCTCCGCAAAAGCCGGTCGAGGTCGGCCATGTCGAGCACGATCCGGCAAAGCTTTTGGACCTGTATATCCAGGGCCGTCAGGAGGCAAAGCGCCTGCTCGCGGAAATCCAAGAGTTCGTTGAGCGCTAGCGACGGCGAACCCTCAAAAAATGACAACAGCTAAAGAGTTGGAAAAATCACGGCTCGTGGATGACATGTGCAGAAACTCTGGTCGGAGCCAAAATACCTGTTGACTCGTACGGCGAGCGGGGTAATATGGACGGGTTACTTGCAGAGCCCCGTGAATCTCTGTAACAACACGTACTGTACATGGAGGAGTCTAAGTGATTTCGAAATCGACTCACTACGCCAAGCAGGGCGAGGTCCAGCGCAACTGGGTTCTCGTCGACGCCGATGGTGCTGTCCTGGGCCGTCTTGCCACCCAGATCGCAATGATCCTGCGCGGTAAGAACAAGCCCCAGTTCACGCCCAACAGCGACTGCGGCGACTTCGTTGTCGTCATCAACGCCGATAAGGTCCAGCTTACCGGTAACAAGGCCGACACGAAGACCTATTATCGCCACAGCGGCTACAACGGCGGCCTCAAGGCTGAGAGCTTCCGCCAGGCTATGGAGAAGCACCCGGAGAAGGTCATCGAGCGCGCCGTTCGCGGTATGCTGCCCAAGACCACCCTCGGCCGTGCCCAGATGACCAAGCTTAAGGTCTACGCTGGTGCCGAGCATCCGCATGCTGCCCAGAACCCCACGAAGATTGAGCTGGAGGCTTAAAGATGGCTGAGAACACCGTTGTCTACCAGGGTACCGGCCGTCGTAAGAACGCCGTCGCCCGCGTCCGTCTCGTCCCCGGCACCGGCAAGGTGACCATCAACAAGCGTGACGCCGAGCAGTATTTCGGCCGTCATCAGCTCGTTGAGAACGCCCTTGCTCCCTTCAAGGTGACCGACACCGCCGGTCAGTTCGACGTTATCGCTCTGTGCGATGGCGGCGGCATCTCCGGTCAGTCCGGCGCTCTGCGCCTGGGCATCGCTCGCGCTCTTCTGAACGCTGGCGACTACCGTGCTGACCTCAAGAAGGCCGGTTTCCTTACGCGCGATGCTCGCGTGGTCGAGCGCAAGAAGTACGGCCTCAAGAAGGCCCGCCGCGCTCCCCAGTTCTCCAAGCGCTAAGGTTTTATCTCCTTACGAGATACAATGTACAAGCGGGGCCTGCCGATTCCTCGGCGGGTCCCGCTTTTCTTTTTCGACTAGGGTGGGCGGTTGCATATCGCCTGCTAGGGAAGGAGCGATCCTATGCCCCAGAACATCTTCGGTACCGACGGCGTCCGTGGCGTCGCCAATGCCGACCTCTCGTGCGACCTCGCGTTTCGCCTGGGCCGCGCGGCGACCAAGTTCCTTGGTCCGGATATCTGCGTCGGCCGCGACACGCGTCTTTCGGGTACCATGCTCGAGAGTGCTCTGACCGCTGGCATTATGGCCGAGGGCGGCCGTCCGCACTGCTGCGGCGTTATCCCTACGCCGGCCGTGGCGCTGCTCACCGTCCAAAATGAGCTCGACGGTGGCATCGTCATCTCCGCTTCGCACAATCCGCCGGAGTTCAACGGCATCAAGTTCTTTAGCCGCAAGGGCATGAAGCTTCCCGATGCTGTCGAGGAAGAGATCAGCGCCTGGGTCATGTCCGAGGAGGCCATGGCTGCCGACACGCTGCCGACCGGCGCCGGTGTGGGTCACATCATCAAGATGAAAGACGCCCGCAAGGCCTATGTCGATCATGCCATCAGCACGCTCGACGGCCTTAAGCTCGATGGCCTGGTTGTTGCCGTCGACTGCGGCCACGGTGCTTCCTGCCAGACCACGCCCGCTGCGCTGCAGCGCCTGGGCGCCACGGTCCATGCCATCAACACTGATTACTGCGGCACCGACATTAACGTTGAGTGCGGCTCCACTCACCTTGAGCCCCTGCGCGAGCTCGTGCTGCGCACCCACGCCGATATCGGCCTGGCCCACGACGGCGACGCCGACCGCGTGCTGTTCGTCGACGGCGAGGGCAATGAGATCGACGGTGACTACATCCTGGCTATCTGCGGTTCTGACCTCGCCGCCCGCGGCAAGCTCGCCAACTCCGAGATCGTCTCGACCGTCATGTGCAACCTTGGCTTCTCCATCGCTATGAAGGAGCAGGGCTTCGAGATGGTTCAGACCGCCGTGGGGGACCGCTACGTTTTGGAGCGCATGCTCGCGGATGGCGCCGTCATCGGCGGCGAACAGTCCGGCCACATCATCTTCCTGGAGCACAACACCACCGGTGACGGCCTGGTGACGGCTCTGCAGCTGCTGGCCGTGCTCAAGCGCACCGGTCGTACCCTCACTGATCTTGCCGGCATCATGAAGAAGTACCCGCAGGTACTCGTCAACGTGCATTCCGACAACAAGGCCGGCCTGGACGATTGCCAGCCCATCTGGGATGCCGTCGCTGCCGCCGAGAAGGAGCTTGACGGCCGCGGCCGCATTCTGGTGCGCCCGAGCGGTACCGAGCCGCTGGTCCGTGTTATGGCCGAGGCGGAGACGCACGAGCTCACTCAGCGTGTTGTCGACGACATCGTCGAGGTTGTCAAGCGCGAACTTCCCTAATGGTCAAAAACGGGTGCCAAGTGGTAAACTGTTAAAGCTATTTTGATTGATTGGTATGTCCGAGGGGGAGCATGTTCACTAAAGTCCTAAGGTCTTTTGGTATGCGTGGACGAGTTCTTACGCTGGATGCTCCCATCTCGGGCGACGTCATTCCGTTGTCCGAGGTCAATGACCAGACATTTGCCACCGGCCTTTTGGGCCAGGGCGTGGCGATTCAGCCTACCGGCACGCGTGTGATTGCGCCGGCAGACGCCAAGGTCGAGGCCATTTTTCCCACGGGTCACGCCGTTGCGCTCAACACGGTCGATGGCCTAGACGTGCTCATCCACGTTGGTTTGGACACTGTTCAGCTTGAGGGCAAGCATTTTAGCGTGCATGCACAGGTGGGCGATGTCGTCCATAAGGGTGACGTGCTCATCGAGTTCGATCGCGAGGCAATTGCTGCCGAGGGCTACGATGTGACGGTTCCCATCTTGGTGTGCAACTCCGTTGAGTTCTCGAGTATCAAGGGCTCCGTTGGTGCGCATGTCGAAGAGATGGACCAGCTCATCGTTGCTCGCGAGCGCTAGTAAGTGCACGTGGCCATTAGCCTACAATTCAAACACGTTTATGGAGGGCGCCCTTGAAAGAGGGCGCCCTCCGTGGCAAGATGGGATTTGTCCGAAGCTAAACGGCTTTGGGTCACCGTGGACGGGCAGGGGCCTCGACGCGGCTAGACACGAGACACATACATTACGCGACCTCGCCCTGGTGGCCGCACACGTTGGTTGCGGCCGACGCGGGCCGCGGGCAAGTGCTTGTAAGGGGAGCCTTGCCTCTCTTGTACGAGAAAGGACGCGTAATGAAGATCATTAAAGCTAAAGACTACGAGGATATGAGCCGCAAGGCCGCCAATATTATCTCGGCGCAGGTTATCCTCAAGCCCGATTGTGTGCTGGGCCTTGCCACCGGCTCCACCCCGATCGGTGCCTACAAGCAGCTCGCTGCTTGGTACGAGAAGGGCGACGTCGACTTTGCCGAGGTCAGCACCTACAACCTTGACGAGTATCGTGGCCTTTCGCACGACGATCCCCAGAGCTACCACTACTTTATGCGTGAGAACTTCTTCGATCACATCAACATCGACCTGAACAATACGCATGTGCCCGACGGTTCCAACCCCGATGCCGCCGCTGCCTGCTCTGAGTACGACAAGGTCGTCGCTGCCGCCGGTTATCCCGATCTGCAGCTGCTCGGTATTGGCAACAACGGCCACATCGGCTTCAACGAGCCCGATGACCACTTCTCCAAGGGCACGCACTGCGTCGACCTCACCGAGAGCACCATTCAGGCCAACAGCCGACTGTTCGACAGCATCGACGACGTTCCCCGTCAGGCCTACACCATGGGTACCCAGACCATCATGTATGCCCGCATGATTCTGGTCGTCGCCAACGGCGAGGCCAAGGCTCAGGCCGTGCATGACATGTGCTATGGTCCGGTTACGCCCGAGTGCCCGGCTTCGATCCTGCAGCTGCACACCAACTGCGTTGTCGTTGCCGACGAGGCCGCCCTTTCGCTCTGCGAGTAGCGCGAATCCTGCAGCTCGACATAGCCTTGCCTAAGGCCTCCGCTTTGCGGGGGCCTTTTTGCTATCCCTTTCCGCCCGCTTGACCAAAATCTTGCCGCAAGCTTGACGAATGCCGGATGCTCAACAGCTTGATTCATTCCATACCAGATTCTATGCAAAAATGCCACTAAAAGGTCGTAGACGGTAGCGGGTGCTAGGCGAGTTGAATGACATAGCTGAACCTTGTTCATTTGCGTTACACTGCCGCTTAGATGGGACAAGCTGACAAGCTCATTTACCTGCTTAAAGACCGATTTGTCGGGGGATTAATAACAATCGGCCCTCGCTGTACAAAAACTTGCCGCTTGCGTACCAAAAGACAACCTAGAACACAAGGTCGCTCTATTCATAGCGCGGCTTGTATGGTCTTGCGGTTACAGTGTCCATACGGTCGAGTTGAGGAGCGGGCATGGTAAACGATTTGGGCAGTATGGACGACCTCGAGCTGATGCCGCTGGGCGGTGGCTATATGGTGCGACGCGAACGCTTGATGAATGAGCTTCTCGCCAAGGGCCGAAAGGCCGGCATCGTGGTTCTTTATGCGCCCGACGGGTTTGGGAAGACCTCGGTGCTGCTGCAGTACACCCATGAGGTTAAATGCGACCCGACGCGAGGCCCCGTGCGGATTATCGAGGCCGATCGCGCCATTGGGCGCGAGGTGTTTATGCAGCTCGAGGTGGTTACCGAAGAACTCAAAGACAAACCGCACTCCCTTATCGCAATCGATAATGTGCCAAACCTCGATCAGCGCGATACCGAAGACCTCATCGACAGGATTCGCGGCCTGCGCGCTATGGGGGTAGGGGTCTTTATCTCCTGCCGTCCTTCAAATCGTCAGCTGATTCACGGGTTGGGCGATTCGGTTAAGATCAATGCGCAGATGCTCAAGGTGCATGCCTATGAGTATTCGGCGTGGGCATCGGCGTTTTCGATCAGCACATCGCTCGACTTTTATCAGCTCACGCAGGGCGTGCCCGAGCTCGTTTCGGCATTGCAGACGGGTCCGTATGGCCAAGGCGACGTAGCCGGTCTGCTCGAAAACGAGATTGTCAACGTATATGGCGCGGCACTTGTCGATCTGGCTTCGCTCGACAATAATGCGCTGTTTTGTGTGGCATGTCTCATGGTTTTGATGGGCGAGGGCAATATCTCAGAACTCGAGGCTTGCGGGGTGAGGCTGTCGATGGTCGACCAGTCCTACTTTGTACGTGACTACCCGATCTTTGGCTTGGATCCCGCCGAGCGGAGTTTTACGTGTCTGGGCACGGAGGATAACGGACGCTTGCGTTTGCGTAAGTTGGTGGCCGAGGTTCGCCCCGAACTTGTTCCGAGGGCGGCCCGGATTTTGCTTAAGGCAGGCCGATGCGATGCGGCGATGGGCCTGGCGGACGCCTTTTTGGACCGTGGGGCGGTCCTTGAACTTGCTGGTCAGTATGGGGTCGATCTTGCTCTGACGGGGCACGGGGCCGATATCTGCCGAGCAGCGCTGGGCACGATCGATGCTGACGATCCGGCTCCAGAGCCAACGCCTGCCGAGGCACTCGGCGTATATCTGGCAGCGGTCAGCGTGTCCAATACAAAGCTCGCTCGCTATATGGCATCGGTTATCGAGCGCGGGGGCGAACGAACGGCCTGCGAAATAGACCCTGTTTCATGGAGGGTGGCCCAGACACTGACGGCTGTTTGCTATGGGGACAACGGGCTTGGGCTTCCTACGAACCTGGCCGTGCCAGAAATCGAGACATCCCATACCGCACTCGATATGTTGTCCGCGCATATCGAGGTCAAGCGCTGTCTGACCGAGCGGGGAGATGACGGCGGCGTTCTACAGCAACTCAAAACGAGCAAGGCCTATGACTGCGAGCTCGATATCGCGGGGATTGTTATACGGGCCGATAGCATGCTGGTGGAGCTCTTTGATGGGTCGTTCGCGGGAACCGACGAGCGCGACGACGAGATGACGGTGGTGCGGGAGGCGCTCGACGTACGTGGACTTAAGGCGATGGCTATCTGGGTGCGCATGGTGTTGGCGGCACGGCGGCTCCTTTCCGGCTTGCCGGTAACCGACGATGCGGCGTTCAACGAGCTCGATCGTTTTGCCGTGCGCATGCGCGACAACCAGATTCAGCTGTTTGGCCTGTTGCTAGAAGGCTGGCAGTCGCTGGCAGAGGGACGGCCGGTTAATGCAAAGTTCCGTGCGGTCCAAGTGCTCAAACTTGCCGAGGAGTCGATTGCGTACATGCGCGAGAACGCATTGTTGCTGGAGCGCGCAGCGTATCTGCGAAATACATCGATGGTTTCGGTGCGCGAGGAAGCGGAGTTGCTCGATATAAGCCAGACGCAGGTTGGTGGAGCGGAGGCCTGGATGGTGGCGCTGCATTTGGCCTGTGCGGGCCGAGACAGCGACCTTGCGGCCTGGATGTCCATGAATCGTGCGGGGATTCTAGAGCCATCGTATCGGCTCTTTGCGCGCCTTGCCATGCATTGTCTGGGCGAGCCGGCGGCCAGGATACGCAAGAAGCTTCCCGTGCGCGAGCTGTCGCGGTACTCGCTGCGCGATGATTTGGAAGGGGAGGGCGAGCGCCTGTTCCAGGCCGGCGAGGTTGAAGCCGTTGATACCATAGACCATATCGAGATTCGCATGTTTGGTGCGTTTCGCGCCGAGCGCGACGGGTTTCCCATCACGGATAAGATGTGGCGCCGTAAGAAGGCGGCGACGCTTGCCGAGCGGCTTGCGCTGGGCATGGATGCGCTCGTCGATCGCGAGACGCTGGCCATGGAGCTGTGGCCCCATGCCGAGTTTAATAGCGCCCGCAACAACCTGTACTCGACGATATCGCGCTTGCGGTCGGCTTTGGGACCGACGCCGGATGGCAAGTCGTGTGTGCTCATCCAAAATGAATGCATCGGACTCAACGGCGACTACGTCAAGACCGATGTGCGGCTGTTTGACCAGATAAGCCGTGAGGTTTTGGGAAATCGCACGGGTGCGCGCGGGCCCCATTTAGTTGAGCTGTGCCTTAAGATTGAGCAGCTTTATGCCGGACCGCTGTATGTTCCCAATGGCTGTAATCCCACCTACTTTTTGCGCATGCGACGCATTATGCAGTCA
The DNA here is from genome assembly GCA_019419545.1 of Collinsella sp. Lineage (GTDB taxonomy): Bacteria > Actinomycetota > Coriobacteriia > Coriobacteriales > Coriobacteriaceae > Collinsella. The sequence continues at coordinate 17,069 of DXZT01000041.1, forward strand.
AAGTACATCGATTGCATGATTAAGGGAGCAAATGCCGCTCTAGAAGAAAACGATCTGCAGTCGGCGATTTGGCTGGCGGAGTCGGGGCTTCGGCAGGAAACGGCGCGTGAGGATATGGTGCGCTGCGCCATGCGCGTCTACAGTGCGGCGGGGCGGCGGCGCGATATCGTCGAGCTGTACAGCGGGCATATGCACCATCTGAGGGAGCAGGTCAATGGCGTGCCCGAGCCCGAGACGCGGCGTCTATACGAACGCTTGGTGGAGGGACGGCTCAATCGCGTGCTGGTCGAGCGATAAAAAACGGGCGCCCGAAGTACTTGGGCACCCGTAAACTTGCTATGTGTTGGCTCGCAGGATCATTGGCTCTTAGACGAGCTTGATCTTCTCGATGTCCTTGCGCGAGGACTCGCGATACAGCGAGAACTTGCGGCCGATGACCTGGACGACCTCGGCGTGGCAGCGCTCAGCGAGCTCTTCGGCGGCCCCGCGGGCGGAAAGACTGGAGCCATCGAGCACGGAGCACTTAACGAGCTCGTGCTTCTCCAGGTAGGCGACCGTCTGCTCGACGGTGCCCTCGTTGACATCGGACTTGCCGATGATGATGGCGGGGTTGAGGTGATGGGCCATGCTGCGAAGCTGCATGACCTGGGCTCCTGTCAGTGCCATGGGTTCTCGCTTTCTATGTTATGGGGCGCCCCGCGATGGGGCCTTAATCTACGTGAGCTGTCTCACGATAGCGCAGGAACGGTGTGGTGTGGAGCGCGTTTGTCCAGTTCGCAAAGAATGCGGATGCCGGGCGGGTGGATGGCGCAGGCTTTAGATGGGCTGTGGGCGGCTTGCTGAGACCGGCTCCCAGGCGATAAACGCCCATCGGACTTTGCGGATGTGGTCGAGCATGTAACGTCCCTGCGGCACGCCCTTGGATCCCGGCTCACCGGCATGGGGGTTCTCAATCATGTGTTGAGCGATGTAGTCGCGCAGGCGGTCGATCTTATCCTCGTTACCGTGTTCGAGCATGCGGGAGAAGTCCGCCACGCCCGCCTCAAGGCTATCGAAAGTATCGCGACGAGGCGATTCAAAGTACGTAACCTGCGGCAGGGCACCCATCTGAATAAGGATATTAAAGGCATACACAAAGCCGTTACTGCAGGTAACCGAGGCGCCGATGGCGTTCATCAGATGCAGGTCATAGCGTGGGCTGGAGTTGGCGACCATCGTGACGGCACAACGCCGACGAGCCGTACGATCAAGCTTGGCAAGTGCACCTTTAAGATTGGTCGTCGTAACCGACCGACTGGCAAAGGCAACATCCACTGCCTTCGCGACCGGTCCAACCAAATCCCAATCATCATCCCAAGCAAGCTCAAGTGGCGTAATAAGATCTTCGAGCCCGTAATACTCAATGCCGGCATCAAGGGTGCCCAACATAGCGGGGGAGAAGTCGGCTGCAATTACAGGATGTCCAGCCTGAGCAAGCGGAATAGCAATCGACCCAGCTCCACATCCCATATCCAGCACCGACTCGCCGGGCTTAAGCGTCAACAACTTTATAAAATCCCGGGCATACGGAGCAGTCTCAAGCGGCCGAAAATGCCGAGCCCGCTTATCCCACTCAAAAGAATCATCAGCCCGCCGCCGACCAGCTTGCAGGCGCATCCATTCGCCATTCCAATCCGCAGCAAGCAGCTCAGAGCGAGCATCCCCATCAACCACGGGCCAACCTCCTAGCAACAAAAAAGCGACTCCTCCCAAAAGAAGAGCCGCAACCAGCATATATCAGAAAAAGAACCGTTCCAACGCCAAACCGCCACACCAACCAAGGCGGGCAGAAGCGAAGCGACTGCCACTGAGCCAGAACCCAGCCAAGGTTGAGATGTGCGGGAGCCCCGCCGCCGGGCGGCAGACATATAAGGTCGATCGCGAGTTCCGCACGAGCCGGAGAGCACTTAATGTGCTCTCCGTGCGAGTCAGGACTGTCCGAGCAGGCGACCTTATATGTCTGCCGCCCGGCGGCGGGGCTCCTCGCCTCGTATCCCTAGGCTAGTTCTTCAGCGAGTTCAGCGGCGCCGGGAATCGACCACCGCGGTGGGCAAGCACGGTGCCGGCGTTGGGGTTCACCGGCATGATGGGCGCACGGCCGAACAGGCCGCCGTACTCGACGCAGTCGCCCACGCCCTTGCCAATGGCGGGAATAACGCGGACGGCCGTGGTCTTGTTGTTGATGACGCCGATGGCCATCTCGTCGGCGATGATGCCGGCGATGGTCTCGACCGGGGTGTCACCGGGGATGGCGATCATGTCCAGGCCGACGGAGCACACGCAGGTCATGGCCTCGAGCTTCTCGAGCGAAAGCGCACCGGCCTCGACGGCGGCGATCATGCCGGCGTCCTCGGACACGGGGATAAAGGCGCCGGAGAGACCGCCCACGCTGGAGCTGGCCATGACGCCGCCCTTCTTGACGGCATCGTTGAGCATGGCGAGCGCGCAGGTCGTGCCGGGGCCACCGCAGGTGCCTACGCCGATGATCTCGAGGATGCGGGCAACGGAGTCACCGATGGCAGGCGTGGGAGCCAGCGACAGGTCGACAATGCCCTTCTCGACACCCAGACGATGGGCGGCCTCGCGGCTCATGAGCTCGCCGGCGCGGGTGATCTTAAAGGCGGTCTGCTTGATCTTCTCGGCGACTTCCATCATCGAGGCGGAATCGGGCAGCGTCTCCAGAGCTGCGGCCATAACGCCGGGGCCCGAGACGCCTACGTTGATGACGGCGTCGGCCTCGCCACCGCCGTGGACGGCTCCCGCCATAAACGGGGAGTCCTCGACCATGTTGGCAAAGCAGACAAACTTGGAGGCGCCGACGGAATCCTGGTCGGCCGTGAGTTTAGCGGCATCGATGATGGTCTGGGCGGCCATAAGCACGGCGTCCATGTTGATGCCAGCACGCAGGCTGGCGACGTTGACGCTGGAGCAGACGCGGCTGGTGGTAGCGAGCGCCTGGGGGATGGACTGGATGACGCGGCGGTCGGCGTCACCGATGCCCTTCTGGACGAGTGCGGAGAAGCCGCCCAGGTAATCGATGCCGAGCGTTTCGGCCGCGCGGTCGAGGGCATGCGCGATGGGGGTGAGGTCCTCATCCTTGCAGCATGCGGCGATCTGTGCCACCGGGGTGACGGAAACGCGCTTGTTGACGATGGGGATACCGTACTCGCGCTCGAGGTTCTCGGCGGTCTCGACCAGATGCTCAGCCGTGTGCGTCACGTGGTCGTAGATCTTCGTGCACATGCGGTCGAGGTTCTCGTCACCGCAACCCATGAGCGAAACACCCATGGTGATGGTCCTGATGTCGAGGTTCTGCTCCTCAACCATGCCGCGGGTTTCCGCGATTTCTGCGGGCGTGATCGCCATCCTTGCGCTCCTATCTGCCAAAACGAGCATAGTCTTATCTATTCTAACGTGCCGCACGTGCCAAGTGGCGCATGCGGCACGTTTTGGTGCTCGGTTGTTTCCGTTGTGTTACTGCCCAAAGACCTCTTCGGCGATGCGCGCGCTTTCGGCGGCATCCTTGGCGTAGTAGTCCGCGCCGATCTGCTTGGCGTATTCGGGGGTGAGCACGGCGCCGCCCACGATGATCTTGACGCCCGGAACCTCGGCATGGAGCAGCTTGATGGTCTCCTCCATGGCGACGACGGTGGTGGTCATAAGCGCCGAGAGGCCGACGAGTTTGATATCGCGCTCCTTGACGGTCTTGAGTACCTCCTGCGGATCGACGTCGCGGCCCAGGTCAAAGACGGTGTAGCCGTAGTTGTCGAGCAGCATTTTGACGATGTTCTTGCCGATATCGTGGATGTCGCCCTTGACGGTGGCCACGCAGATCTTGCCCTTGTCGGCAATCTCGCCGGCGGGCATCAGGCGCTTAATGGTGTCGAAGCCCACGCGTGCGGCCTCGGCCGAGGCCATGAGCTGCGGCAAGAAGAACTTGCCCTGGTCAAAGAGGACGCCCACCTCGTCGAGGGCGGGGATAAAGTGATTGTTGATGAGGTCCATGGCGTCGTGGTCTGCTAGCAGACGCTCGGTCTCGGCAGCGATCTCGCCTTTGCGGCCCGAGACGACCATGTGGCGGATGGGGTCGTCGTTGCCGTCGGTGCTGGTGACACCAGCGGCGGGCACGGTGTCGGTCGATGCGGCCTGAGCTGCTGCCGGGTTGGCGGCGATCTTGTACGGATCGGTCCAGCCGGCATAGCGCTCGATGTATCCGGTCGAGCCCTCGTCCTCAACGCTCAGGACGCGATAGCTGTAGACGGTGTCCATAAAGCGCTTGGAGCCCGGGTTCATGATGGGGGCGTCCAGGCCCGCGCCGAAGGCGGCAGCCAAAAAGACCGAGCCCAGCAGCGGGCGGGCGGGCAGGCCAAAGCTGATGTTCGACACGCCAAGCGCGCATTTGACGCCCAGGCGCTCCTTGCACAGGGACATGGCGCGCAGAATCTGCTCGGCCTGGCGTTGATTGGTCGAGGCGGTCATGACCAGGCAGTCGATGAGGATGCGGTCCGGGCCGATGCCGTAGCGGGCGGCCTCGGCCACGATGCGCTCGGCGATGGCGAAGCGGGCCTCGGCGGTATCGGGGATGCCGCCTTCGTCGAGCGTAAGGCCGACGACGTTGGTGCCGTAGTGGGCAACCAACGGAAAGATCTCATCCATGATCTGTTGCTTGCCGTTGACCGAGTTGATGATGGGCTTGCCGGCGTAGCGGCGTACGGCGGCCTCGACGGCGGCGGGATCGGTGGAGTCGATCTGCAGCGGCAACAGCGTGGAGCCTTGGAGCTGCTCGGTCGCCTGCTGGATAATCTTGACCTCGTCGATCTCGGGCAGGCCCACGTTAACGTCCAAGATGTCGGCGCCCTGTTCTTGCTGGCTGATGCCCTGGCTCACGACGTAGCCCAGGTCGCCGTCGCGCAGGGCCTGCTGCAGGCGCTTTTTGCCGGTGGGATTGATGCGCTCGCCGATGACGGCAATCTTGTGGCCGTCGCAGGGGAGGTCCACCACGGTCTGGGCGCTTGTGACCGACATGCTGGGCTTGCGGTGGCGCGGACTGGGCGTGTGGTTATCGATAAGCGTGCGCAAGGCGGCCATGTGCGCCGGCGTGGTGCCGCAGCAGCCGCCCACGACGCTCACGCCGTCCTCAATCATGCCGGCGACGGCCTCGGCGTATTCGGGTGCCTGGATATCAAAGACGGTATTGCCGTCATCGTCCACGCGGGGCAGTCCCGCATTGGCCTGCACCATAACGGGCTTGTCCGTAACGGTGAGCATACGCGCGGCGAGTCCTCGGAGCTCGGCCGGGCCCTGGCTGCAGTTGATGCCCAAAACGTCGGCGCCGATGGCGTCGAGGGTGATGGCGGCGACCTCGGGGCTCGTGCCCAAGAAGGTGCGGCCGTCTTCCTCAAAGGTCATGGTGGCAAAGACGGGCAAGTCGGAATTCTCGCGGCAGGCGAGGACTGCCGCCTTGATCTCGGCCAGGTCGGTCATAGTCTCGATAATAAAGAGGTCCACACCCGCGGCGACGCCAGAGCGCACCTCCTCGGCAAAGAGGTCGTAGGCCTCGTCGAAGCTGAGGGTACCCAAGGGGCGCAGCAGCGCGCCGATGGGGCCGATATCGCCGGCGACGTAGTGGGCACCGGCTGCGCGGGCGCAGGCGACAGCGGCGGCAAAGACATCTGCCACGGTGGCGGTACCGTCGAGCTTGTGGGCGTTGGCGCCAAAGGTATTGGCGGTGATCACGTCGCAGCCGGCCTCGACGTACTGTCGCTGAATGTCGGTAATGACCTGGGGCTCCTCAAAGTTGAGCAGCTCGGGCAAGGCGCCGGCCTTCATGCCGGCCGCCTGCAGCATGGTGCCCATGCCACCGTCGAACAACAAGTGCCCCGTGCCCTCGATGGCCGCACGCAGGCGATCGTCCTTAATGCGCAGATCGTCGATCGTGCGCGTCTTGTACGCGGCGCCGTTGCAGCGCGCGGCATTGACAGGTGTCGCCAGCGCAGCACCGTCCAGATCATGAGTGATAAGCGGAGTAAACATCGAGGGCTCCTAATGGCTGGAATAGCAGGTGGTGTGGGCGGCACGGAAGCGACAGTGCTCGCGCATGCGGCAGATATTGCAGGTGGGGCGGCTCTGGGCGTCGTGGACTTCGCCGTCAAACAGACCAATCACCGCGGTCACGCTCTTGGTGGGCATGAGCAGGCTGGTGGGCGTGACGGTAAGCCCGATGAGCCGCGTGGCGTTGAGCGCATTCACGATCGAGCGCTGGGCCGAGAGCGGGCAGTCGCCATAGCCGGGACTAAAGCGCCAGTTGCCGGCGAGCCCATGAACGGCGGCGTCCGTCTTGACCTGCTGGTCCATTTGCTCAACGGCGGCTTCTACATAGGCAGAGCATGCGGCGTCGAGCACGGCTCCCTCTAGGGGCTGCTGAGCTCCCGTGGTGCGCAGACGACGCTCGGCGTCCATGCCGAGGGTGCATGCCATGAGCGCGGCCATGCGGGCGTCCTTGAGATGTCGATAGATGTCGCGACCGCGCAGCTCAACGTTGGTGCCAACCAGACGGATGCAAGGCTCTCCCTGCTCGTCCACGCCCGTGGCATCGACGGTAAACACGCGCCGCACGCCGCGGGGCTCAATGTCCAGCTCAAGGCGCTCGACCACAAGCTCAATACGTCGTGACAGCTCGGGCTCAATCTGCTGGCCGCCGTAGCCCAGATACCGCAGCATCTCGGCACGGTCGACACGGGGATGGTGCGCAGCATCGACACGGTAAAGCGCCGGCGACGCAAGGTCGGCCGGCACTTCGACAGCGGTTGTATCGATGCGCGGTTTTTCCATTACCCCAGGCGCTCCATAATGGTCGCGGCGATCGCAGGACGATTCATAGTGTACAGGTGCAGACCGGCGGCACCGTGCTCCTTAAGGTCGCAAAGCTGACGGGCGGCATAATCTACACCGGCTGCCTGCAGGCTCTCGGGGTCGTTCTCGTACTTGGCGAGAATCTTGATGACGGGGGAGGGCAGCGACGCGCCGCACATAAAGACCATGCGGCTGATCTGGGACTTGCCCATAAACGGCATGATGCCCGCGGTGATGGGCACCGTGATGCCCGCCTTGTCGGCAAGCTCGCGGAAGCGGTAGAAGCACTCGTTGTCAAAGAAGAGCTGCGTCACAAAGAAGCTCGCGCCGGCGTCCTGTTTTTGCTTGAGGTATTCGACCGAAGCGTTGAGGTCCTCACAGGCAATGTGGCCCTCGGGGTAGGCCGCGGCGCCCACGCAAAAGCCGGCGTCGACGAGCTCGGGGATGAGGTCGCGGGCGTAGGCGTAGTCCGAGGCGGGCTTGTCGTCCTCGGTCGCGCCAGCAGGAAGATCACCGCGCAGGGCCAGCACATTTTCTACGCCGGCGGAGCGGTATTCGTCGATCTTGGCGGCGATGTCGGCATGCGTGCGGCCAACGCAGGTAAGGTGCGCCACCGAGGGCGTGTCGAATTCGCTCGAAATCATATGCGCGATGGGGGCGGTGGTGGCGCCGTTGCCCGAGCCGCCGGCAGAGCAGGTGACCGAGACAAAGCTCGGCGAAAGCTTGCACAGATTGCCTGCCACCTCGCGAGCCGTGTTAAGGGTAAGCTCGCCCTTGGGCGGGAACATCTCAAACGAAACGGGTGCGGTGCCCTGGGATGCTGCCTGCTTAAAAACCTCGTCGACGCGCATATCGTGCTCCTTTAGATACTTAAATAGTGTGATGTGTTGTAAGGATTCTACAGCACTACTGTGTCACGGTGGAGTTTCACTCGCTATTCGGGGATACCAATCAAAGATGCCTTGCTATCGACATTTCCTATAGCAGAGCGGTCAATCTAGGATGGGGCTATAAAGACTGGTATCTGATGCGAAATACCAGTTAATAGAGCCCCATCCCAAATTGACTACCCTTAAACCATGGGGAGAGGTCTGCAATTTATACAGTTGATTGGCTGTTGAGGGCGGCAACGCCGCCGCGATGCGGTAACCTCATTGATTGGTTTCGTGACAGCAACATAACGGTAATGTTGCGGAAACACGACGAGCCTAATCTATGACTCGTTCGTTAGTAATCAACACCGCTTCTCACGCGGTGCCGATACGAAGGGAGTTCCGTATGGCCGAACTTACTGACCGCTTCGGGACCATGGTGTTCTCTGAGGAAGTCATGAAGGACTACCTCCCCAAGGACATTTGGAAGCGCCTTGCTGCAACCCTCGAGGACGGTGAGCCGCTCGACCTGGATGTGGCCAACGCCGTTGCTCACGCCATGAAGGTCTGGGCCATCTCCAAGGGCGCGACGCACTACGCGCACTGGTTCCAGCCGCTTTCGGGCATTACTTCCGAGAAGCACGACAGCTTCCTCGAGCCCAACCACGACGGCACCGCCATTACCAAGTTTACGGGCAAGAACCTCATCCAGGGCGAGCCTGATGCCTCGAGCTTCCCCAACGGCGGCCTGCGTGCCACCTTCGAGGCCCGTGGCTACACCGCTTGGGATCCCACCAGCCCCGCATTCATTAAGGACGATGTCCTGTGCATCCCCACGGCTTTTTGCTCCTACACGGGCGAGGCCCTGGACAAGAAGACCCCGCTGCTGCGCTCCATGACCGCACTCTCGCGTGAGTCCAAGCGCGTTTTGGCGCTGTTTGGTAAGACCCCCAAGAAGGTCGTTCCTTCCGTGGGCGATGAGCAGGAGTACTTCCTGATCAAGAAGGACGCTTACCGCAAGCGCAGGGACCTGGTCATCACCGGGCGCACCCTCTTTGGTGCTGCTCCCTGCAAGGGCCAGGAGCTCGAGGAGCACTACTTTGGCGCTATCCGCCCCACCGTCTCGTCCTATATGAAGGACCTGGACGATGAACTGTGGGCGCTTGGCATTCCTGCCAAGACCAAGCACAACGAGGTCGCTCCCTGCCAGCATGAGCTCGCTCCTGTCTATGGCGAGGTGAACGAGGCCATCGACCAGAACCTGGTCATGATGGAGAAGATGAAGCTCATCGCCTCCCGTCACGACTTGGTCTGCCTGCTGCACGAGAAGCCCTTTGAGGGCATCAACGGTTCGGGCAAGCACAACAACTGGTCGCTTGGCACCGAGTCCGAGAACCTGCTCGACCCGGGCGACACCCCGCTCGACAACCTGCAGTTCATCGTCTTCCTCACCGCGGTGATCGAGGCCGTCGATAACTATCAGGAGCTCCTGCGTGCCTCCGTTGCCTCGGCCGGCAACGATCATCGTCTGGGCGCCAACGAGGCTCCTCCGGCGATTATGTCCATCTTCCTGGGCGACCAGCTTACCGAGGTTGTCGAGAAGATCATCGACGGCAAGGCTTCCGTCCACGCCACGCGCGGCGTGCTCGACCTGGGCGCTGATACCCTGCCCAAGCTGATGCAGGACAACACCGACCGCAACCGCACCTCCCCGTTCGCCTTCACCGGCAACAAGTTCGAGTTCCGTGCCTGCGGCTCCGAGCAGAACGTCTCCGACTCCAACCTGGTGCTCGATGCTGCCGTGGCCAAGTCGCTCAAGTCTTTCGCCGACGCACTCGAGGGTACGCCCGAGGATAAGTTCCAGGACGCCGCGCTCGAGTACTGCAAGAAGGTGCTGACCGATCACCAGCGCATCCTGTTCTCCGGTGACGGTTACTCCGACGAGTGGCCCATCGAGGCCGAGAAGCGCGGCCTTGCCAACAACAAGACCACGGCCGACGCCCTGCCCGCCTTTGTTTCCGATAAGGCTATCGCGCTCTTTGAGGAGACGGGCGTCCTGACCAAGGCCGAGGCTCAGTGCCGCTACGACTGCAAGCTCGAGAAGTACAACAAGCTCATGAACATCGAGGCTACCACGATGGTTCGCGAGGCGCGTCGTACCTATCGCCCGGTCATTACCGCCTATGCCACCAAGGTCGCTAAGGGCCTTGAGACTATCCGCGCCGCCGGCGCCGAGGCCGCCATGCAGTGTGAGCAGAATACGCTCAACAAGCTTTGCAACGGCATCACCACCATCAACGACTCCATCAAGGCGCTCGACGCCGTGCATCAGAAGGCCGAGGGCCTCGATGGTCAGGAGCAGGCCAACGTCTACGCGCACGAGGTCGTTCCCGCTATGGATGCGCTGCGTGCTGCCGTGGATGCCATGGAGGAGATCGTGGCCGCCGACTACTGGCCGGTCCCGACCTACGACGACATCCTGTTCTACGTGTAGAGCGTAACTGACATATCGTCACGGTATTGAGCCGGGGTCCGCATCATGCGGGCCCCGGTTTTTGTTTGCGAAGGACGCTTTGAAGCCCGTTTTGCCGCCGATTCGCCTAGGTATAAAGGGTTGTGGGCAAAAAACGTCAAATATGAGTACTGTCACAAGTCCTGTAGCATTATTTATTTGCAAAATATGCAGTGTTACGCAACATATGTGGTGGCGCGCGCAGACGTGGTGTAAGAGCGTCCCGAGGTCCGTCGCTGCAAG
>DXZT01000042.1 GCA_019419545.1 Collinsella sp.
ATCCAAGGGTTATACCCTAAGAGCAAACCACCCCTTTTAGGGGTGGTTTTGATTTTTATAGGTACCGTTCAGCGGCGTTGATGGCTCCCTTGTTGGGGCTTTCTTTCTATCTCGTTACAATGGACTCCAGGAGTTCGAATGACTTGGAGTTTGGTGTGGCTGTTATTGATGTGCTGCCTTCGGATGGGAAGGTTATTGACGAGGGTCCTGTTGGTTGCTCTGTTGATGTTTGCTGTGATGATTTTCGCCATCTCGATATTGGGCTACCGCCTGAGATTCTTCGTCTTAAGGATGCCGGGTATTTGACGCAGGCTGTTGCCGCCTGCGATCGCCTTTTGGAGCAGAACCCTGAGCCTTCGCTGGCTGCCTGCGTTCGCGCCGAGCGGTATCGCATGATCGAGACGCCGCTTCATTTTTCGGTGTCGCGTGATCGGGCTATCGAGATGATCCGCGAGGAGTGGCCTGAGTTTACCGAAGAGCAGTTTGACGACCTGATTGACCGCAAGCGTATCGATTGGCGCTTTATCGATGGCGAGCTGTTCGTTCTTGACAACTTCCTTGATTCTTTGCGCGTGTATCCCAAGGAGGTTCCGGGTCTGCGTCCCGATTCTGCGGATGGAATTGCGCTGCGCAACCAGATGCTCGAGGAGATGGAGTCGCAGGGCGGGCTGTCTCGCACCATTACGCTTAAGGCATGCGTGTCTGTCCCCGGTGCTTTGGAGGGGGAGACCGTTCGCGCGTGGCTTCCCGTTGCCGCCGCCTGCCGCCAGCAGTCCCAGGTCGAGATACTTGATATGACGCCGGAGGGGGCCATTGCTCCTGCGAGCGCCTCGGCGCGTACTGCCTCGTGGGTCTCCTCGACCGATCGCACATTCTCGGTGACCTATCGCTATCAAATCGATGCCGCTTATCGCGATATCTATGGGGGTGCACTTCCAGCGCATCCCTGTATGGACGCGCCGTTGCCCGAAGATATTTCCGAGGACCGTCCGCACATTGCATTCACGCCGTATCTGCAGCAGCTGACGGCCGGTGTTGTTGACGGACTCGAGGATCCGCTCGATCGCGCCCGTGCTATCTATGATTACCTGACGCAGCATATCGACTATCGCTATCAGCCGCCGTACCTGCTTTTGGGATCTATTGCCGATGACTGCGCGCATTCGCTCCGTGGCGATTGCGGCGTTATGGCGCTCACGTTCATCACCATGTGCCGTATCGCGGGCGTGCCTGCCCGTTGGCAGAGCGGCCTGTATGTTGCGCCCGATTCGGTGGGGCCGCACGACTGGGCAGAGTTCTATACGCCGCAGACCGGTTGGCTCAACGCCGACGTGTCATTTGGATCTTCTGCTCGCAGGATGGGGGAGGAGTGGCGCCGCCATCACTACTTTGGCAATCTCGACCCGTGGCGTATGGTGGCCAACAATCGATTCCAGGCAGAGTTTGAGCCCTCTTTCGACGGCATGCGCGAGGACCCTTACGATAACCAGATGGGTGAGGCTTCGGTCGACGGTCGCGGATGCCGTCAGCGTGAGATGCTCCGCACGGTCGAACTCATCGAAATGCTCGAAGTTCCATTTTCGGACTAATCAACAGAAAGCTGTGATAAACTAACTCACGCATTACGTGCCCGAGTGGCGGAATTGGCAGACGCAGTGGACTCAAAATCCACCGTTGGCAACAACGTGCGAGTTCGAGTCTCGCCTCGGGCACCATACATGCAACTGAGCGTTCAAGGGGGTCAAGACCCCCTTTTTCGTGTACGTAATGTGATAGCGCACTATACGTGTTATTATTCGCAAGGCGTTGTTCCCGCAATGCCCTAAAGAGGAACCCGAGGGTTCCCACCTTTTGGCGCCAATGAGCAGCTGACTGGTCATACAACTTAGATTCCCTTCCTCGTATCGAGGATGTCTATGTGTACGACCTGGTTGCAAAGAAGCGCCGGGTTATTTTTTTATGAATGGAGGTAGGGAAAATAGCTAAGTCTGATGACACCCGCATCAACGACGAGATCACTGCATCTTCGTGCCGTTTGATTGGCGTCGATGGCTCTCAGCTCGGCCTGTTCGCCATCCGCGATGCCCAGCGCGTCGCTGACGATCAGGGTCTCGACCTGGTCGAGATCGCTCCCAACGCGGAGCCGCCGGTCTGCAAGGTCATGGACTACGGTAAGTTCAAGTACCAGCAGGCCATGAAGGCCAAGGCCGCTCGTAAGAACCAGTCTAAGGTCGAGGTCAAGGAAATGAAGTTCCGACCCAAGATCGACGTTGGCGATTACGAGACCAAGAAGGGCCACGTTCTGCGTTTCCTCAAGAAGGGCGCACGCGTTAAGATCACCATCATGTTCCGCGGCCGTGAGATGGCTCACCCGGAGCAGGGTCTTAACGTTCTCGAGCGTCTCGCCGAGGATCTCAAGCCTTACGCTACGGTCGAGTCCAAGCCTAAGATGGAAGGCCGTAACATGCTTATGCTGCTCGCCCCGATTAAGGGCGCCTTCGATGAGGATAAAGCGGCAAGCGATACCAAGTAACTAGTGTTCTGTAACCGATTAAGGAGTATTTCATGCCTAAGATGAAGTCCCACAGCGGCACCAAGAAGCGTTTCCGCAAGACTGGCACCGGCAAGCTTATGCGCGCCAAGGCTTTCAAGAGCCACATCCTGAGCAAGAAGTCCACCAAGCGTAAGCGTGGCTTCCGTCAGGAGACCGAGATCGCCGCTGCCGACCGCAAGGTCATCAAGTCGCGTCTCGCCTAAGTTCGCGTTCCCGTTTTTCGTTTTACCGTCTAGGAGTTGATAGAACATGGCACGTATTAAGCGCGCTGTTGCCGCCAAGAAGAAGCGCCGTACCGTTATGCACCGTGCGAAGGGTTACTACGGTGCCGCTTCGCGTACTTACAAGCATGCTAAAGAGCAGGTCCAGCACTCCCTGCAGTATCAGTATCGTGATCGCCGCAACAAGAAGCGCGAGATCCGCTCTCTCTGGATCACCCGTATCAACGCCGCCGCTCGCCTGAACGACATTTCTTACTCTCAGTTCATGCACGGCCTGAAGGTTGCCGGTATCGAGCTCGACCGCAAGGTCCTGGCTCAGATGGCTTACGAGGACATCGAGTCCTTCAACGAGCTGGCTGCCATTGCCAAGAAGGCTCTCGAGGCTTAATTGCTTCTTGCATCTTAAAGGGGCGCTTCCAATCCGGAAGCGCCCCTTTTTGATTGATTAGGGATGTGATCGATTTGGGACGTAGCCAAACCGATCAATTCGATAGCGTCCGAGTTGCAAGAAAGAGCAGGTAGCGTATGTGTCAAAGATTTTTGACACTCTAATCTGCGCGCAGCCATCCGTATGGGTTTGACTTTGGGATTACGCTTTGCTTGCCGGCTTCTGTTGTGTAGCCGCCCAATAAGAGTTGAGATGCATTCGAAGGGAACGCCATGCAGCTGCCAAAACACCTTAAACAGTATCGACTCGATGCTGGTTTGTCCCAGGAGGATCTTGCAAGGCGCATTTTTGTAACACGTCAGACCATCAGTAATTGGGAGCGCGGTAAAACGTACCCCGACATCCAGAGTCTCCTACTGCTGTCTGAACAACTGGATGTAACGATTGACGAGCTTGTTAAAGGCGACATTTCAATAATTAGAGAAAGGGTTGAACGCGATAGGGGCACGCTCTATCGCTTGGGTGCGGGGATGTTGGCTGGGCTTCTTGCGTTTACCGTCTCTATGGCCTGGCTCATGTGGCAACAAAACCACGGGTGGGGGATGGTCCAGTGCGTTCCGACGATGGTGTTGGCAGGCGTCTTTGGTGCTGGCGCAATGTGCTGCGCGCTTGCAGCGGAACATATCAAGAAGAAGAATGATTTGGTGACGTATCAAGAGATATCCGACTTCTTGGACGGAAAGAAGGCGGACAGCGAAGAGACGAGGACGGGCTGGGCTTATGAGCATCCACAGCTTGCGAATGCCATCAAGTTTGCCGCAGCGGCTCTTATTGGACTAATCGTTTTTGAACTCGTTAACGCTGCTATGTCCCATTTCTAATGGGTATACAGCCATTAATGCGGCCGAAGCTTAACCGTTGGAAAACCGAAGGGCCGCTCTAATAGGGGAGCCGCGGCCCTGTTCTTTCTAGGCTCTCACAGAGAGGGCCCCATCCTCATTTGTGTAGGAAATGTGTACGCCCAGATTCCCGCCCCCGGCGCCCCTCCGGTCTGGC
>DXZT01000043.1:0-32429 GCA_019419545.1 Collinsella sp.
CGGGTGGTTTCTGATGCGGCGCGCTGCGCGCCCCGCACAGGCTAAAGCCTTTAATCAAAACCACCCCTAAAAGGGGTGGTTTGCTCTTAGGGTATAACCCTTGGATTTCCGGCACGCGTCTAAAGGCGCCGGCCCTCACGGGGTTCGGGCCGCACTGCAGGTTGACCCGTGACGGGCCGGTCAAACCGGCGCTATTTGCGCCCCGGCCCCCAATCGAAGGGGTCCTCGTACTCCTTGACGCTCAGCCGGTCGAGCGCGATGTCGGCCTTCTCCTGCTCCCGGATGTACTTCGCGATCGTGGCCTCGTTCAGGCCGACGGTGGACACGTAGTAGCCCTCGGCCCAGAACTTCCTGTTGCCGAACTTGTACTTCATGTTCGCGTGCCTGTCGAATACCATCAGCGAGCTCTTCCCCTTCAGGTATGCCCATCACGCTCGAAACGCTGTACTTCGGCGGTATCGCCAGCAGCATGTGGACGTGGTCGGGCATCAGGTGCCCCTCGATGATCTCTATCCCCTTGTACTGGCAGAGCTTCCTGAAGATCTCCCCGAGGTCGGACCTTATTTGGTTGTAGATGACTTTGCGCCTATACTTCGGCGTGAACACGACGTGGTACTTGCACATCCACCTCGTGTGGGAAAGGCTGTAGGCCTTCTGGGCCATGGCGACCACCCCTTCGACTCGAATTCTTGACGGCCTGAACAATCGTCAATATCGGTCGGAGGGGTGGCTTTGTAAAGCCGTTTGTCTCCACCCGCGTAGCGGGTGGTTTAAAGCTGGCCGCTGCGCGGCCAGCAGACTAAAGTCTTGAAAAGCAATGCCCGCCGTCCTTGACGGAGCGGCGGACACGTTTGCTTAGTTGTCGCTGGGACTACTCAGCCTTATTACGACGGTGGAAGAAGGCACCGATCGCGGCGATGATGGCTCCAAGGCCACCGATGGTCGCGACGGTTGCCGCCGTTTGGTCGCCAGTATTGGGGATCGCCGAACCGTTCTTTTTGCCGCTCTGGGCCTTGTCGCCTGCGGGCTTGCCCGCCTGGCCGCCGCCGTTCGAGCCGTTGCCGGAACCCTGGTTGCCCGAACCGCCGGTGTTGCCCGAGCCGCCCTGGTTGCCGGAGTCGGCATCCTTAAGGCCCTCGATGGCCAGCTTGAGCTGGCCATAGGCCGCCTGGAGCTGGGCGTCGGAAGCATTCTCATCACCCAAGACATCCTCGGCGTAGGTAATGGCATCCGTCAGGGCCTTGACAGACTCGGCCGTCTTTCCCTTGGTGTCAGTCTCCTTCGCCTGCTTGACCAAGGCCTTGAGCTGCTTCTTGGTCGGGTTCTCGACCGGGGTCACCGGAGTCTTCTCAAGCGCGTCGCGAGCACTCTCGAGTGCCTTGAGTGCCTGGTCGACCTCGTCCTGCGTGGCGTTCTCGTCGCTCAGGATGGCGCGGGCGCTCGCCAAGGCGTTCTGGAACGCGGTCCAGGAAGCCTCGGTGTAGTCGCTGGCCTTAAGGTCGCCGGCTGCAACCTCGTCATCAACCTTTTCAATCGCGGCAGTGAGGTCGTCCTTCGCCACCGGATTGGGAACGGCCGTACCGTAGAACTTGAGCTCCGCCATGCTGCAGTAGGCGTCAACGCTGCCACCGCCGGCGTGGAGCACCTTGACGGTCACGTAGCGACCGCGCGCGGCACCAAAGCTCATCTGCTTCCAGTCGCTACGGTCGGTGAGCACGTGGCCGTCGTTGTCGAAGGTAAACGTACCCATCGACGTGGCGGTGCCCATCTCATAACCGTCGGCGGTGTCGGAGACCAGCACCTCGGCCTCAAAGATATCGCCGTTCGTGCCGCCGTCCTGGCGCGGCAGGAACGTGACGTCGGTGAGATCGTAGTCGCGGCCCAGGTCGACGGTCAGGTGCTGGGGCATACCGGTCTTATTAGCATAGTCGCTGTGCCAGAGCGTCTGCTCATCGCCGTCAAGAGCGTTGACGGCGTTGCTGCCCTCATAGTCGGCCTCGCTCGAGAAGCCGGTCACCTTGACGTTCTCGCGGTTCTCGGGCGTGTTGATGAGGCTCTTCTCATCGACGGGGCGCATCTTGAGGCCGTCGATTGCCTTCTCGATCTTGGCCGTGGCGTCTGCGACATCCTTCTTGCTATAGCTGCCCTGGCCGCCATCGAGGAGCTTCTGAGCCGCCTCGACCGCAGCGGTGAGGGCTGCATAGGAATCCTTGGTGTAGACGGACTCGCTGTAGTCCGCGGCCTTGGAAAGCGCTGCCATGAGCGCAGAGGTGTCGACACCAGCCTTGACCTCGACCTCATAGGATGCGGTCTTGGAGGGATCGAGCACCGACGCCACCGTGATCGTTGCCTTGCCGGCCTTGTTGGCGCGCAGGTAGTAGCTCACGCTATCGCCGGCCTGGACAGCGGAGACGCTCACCACAGAAGGATCGGAGCTCTCGACCGTCACATAGGGGTAGCCGGCGCTCTCGGGCGTGGCCTTGGCGTCAACGAGCGTCACATCGCCCTCGAAGAACTCGGTCTGGTTCTTGCCCAGTTCGACACCCTCGATGGCCTCGACACCCTGTGTGTAGTTGAAGTTGATCTCGCGCAGCGTGAGCATCTGGTCACCCGATGCCTCAAGCGGCGTGATCTCGACCTTGGTCGCCTTCTTGCCCTTGTTCTCGGCAGAGAGGCCAAAGGCGTAGCGAGCCTGATAGGAATCAAAGCTTCCGCCCGAGAACTCCTGGGTCGAGCCGTCCTCGAACGTCACGACGGACTTAATCTTCTGCACGGTGCCGTTGCCACCGTTGCGGTTAACGACCTCGACGCTATCGAGTTTCGACGGCGTCTTGAAGGCGAACGTCATCGTGGCGGGCAGCTTGACGTAGGTCGGCATCTTGCCGTCGATCCAGTTGGGCCCATAGTTCCATAGGAACTCGAAGTCGTTGCCGCCCTCATTGTTGTCGAACAGTCCGTCATAGCTCTTCTGCTGGATGAGCTTCTCGACGTTGGTGCCGTCGTCGGTGGGGAGCTCGTCGTTGGTCATCGTGATGTCAAAGGCGTCGCGGCCGTACTCGGACTTGGTGGGCTGCGGGACACCGGGCATCGTCACGGTGCCATCACTCACGAACTCGAGCGCGTCGCACGCCGGGCCGACGAGCCAAGACGTCGAGGGCAGCTCGACCTTGCCGGCCGTCTTAGCCTTGAGTTTGAAGCTCGCGACCACACCAGTACTGTTGAAGAGCTTGGCGTCGCCGCGGTTGGCGAAGGCCAGGTTGATGGTCTGGTGGCCATCCGTGAACTGCACTTTCTCGCGCGAGAGGTTCTCCATGCCCGCCGTCGACGCATCCTGCGCGATGCTCTCGGAGACATACTCGAACTGGTCGCTGTTGAAGTTGACGAGCGCACCGAGCGCGTTGATGTTCTCGGCGTCGGTGGCGTAGACGTCGACCGTGATCTCGTCGCCGGCCTCGACCTCCATCTTGCTCGGGATCACCGCGAGGGTGCCAGCAGCCTTGCCCTTTTGCTTGGTGCCGCCGTCGAGCGCCGCCATGGTGAAGGAGTAGTCGTACACGTCGTAGACGCCGTTGCCGTTGAGGTCGGCGAAGTGGGCGCGGATCTGGGAGTCGAACGTCGAGGTGTCGGGCTCGCGGTTCTCAAGACCCAGGTAATTCTTCATGTTGGAGTAGTCGCCGTCGGAGACCGTGGCCTTGTTGAGGTTGGAGCCCACAGCGAAGCCGTCCGTGCCGTCGGTCTTGTAGATGGCGATCTCGGAGGCGGAGAAGAAGTTGCCCACGGACGCGAGCGGCGTCATACGCACGTAGCGCGCGGCCACGGCGCCGTCGAACGCCACCGTCTTGCAAGCGGCGGAGCGCTCCCAGTCGACCTCCTGCGTCGTCCAATGCACGCCGTCGAGGCTCGTCTCGATGCGCATCTTGGTCACAGTGCCGTTACCGGCATCATCGCGCGGATAGTACTCGAGCTTGTCGAGCTTGTAAGCGCGACCGTAGTCAACGGTAAGCACCTTGCCCAGATCGTTGCCACCGGAGTGGAAACCGCCGTCGCCCGACTGGAACTCATGGTCGAAGGCGAGTTCGGCCTTATGGCTACCGTAGAGCGAGCCCTCCCAAGTGATTTCCTCGGCCTCAGGCACGTTCCGCCACGGGTCGAGCGCAGAGTTCGCCTCAAGCACGTCGCTCCATGCGGAGTAGCCATCGGCGTTGCGCGAACGAATCTGGTAGGTATGCTTGCTGTTGTAGGCAAGATCGGTATGCGTGAATTCTGCCGCATCGCCCACGGCGAACACAGTGCCGTCTACCTTAAGGTCGTAGGAGGTAGCACCATCGACCTTCCCCCAGGTGAGCTTAATGCTCGTGGGGGTCGTGGCGTCCTCGGGGGCAGCAAGGTTCGCGGGTGCGGAGAGGTTCTCGTTGAAGCGGTCGGCCGCGAGCGTGGCATCGGCGTTCACGAAATCGCCCAGTTCGAGCGTCTGCGCTGCCGTGGCGACATCGGTCTTCGCGAACTTGACGTAGACCTTGGGATTCGTGGTGATCTTGGTGTTGTTGAAGCTCTCGCCCTGCTCGGCCTCGGTGCTGCCTGCGTCGCTACCGTAGTGGTTGAGGTTGGGGGACTCGCTGTAGAAGTAGACCGCCTGGCCGGCCTCGGGGGTCGCGGCGTCAAAGGCCTCCTGCGAGTCGACCTCAACCACGTTGAGCGCGGATCCGCCGTTCTTGGCGGAGACGCTCGTGGGCTTGGCGGAGACGTTGGCCACAAAGGTCGTGGTGCGGTTGGAGTCGTAGCCGCTGTAGCCGCCCTGCGATGCCTCGGCGGTAAAGGTCGCCGTGCCGCCCACCACGCTCGACTTATAGACGGTGCTCACATGCTCACCGTAGGAAATATTGTCGATTGTGCCGTAGGAATCGTCCTCGGTCGTGTTGTTCTCGATGGAGGAGCCGTCATCCTCGTACTGCGTAAAGCTGCCCTCACCCTCGGTGGCGAAGAACTCGACGATACGCTGGCTGCGATTGGTGCCCTTGGTGTTGGTCTCGGTCACGGCCTCGGGGTTGTTGTTCTCGGCGTACATCGGCACGATGGCGTTGGCCTTAACAAAGAGTGGCAGCTTCCAAAGCGGAGCCTCGTAGTTGTTGAGGACCTGACCGCCGCGGTACTGCTTGCCCGAGAAGTAGTCAATCCAGATGGTGGGATTCTCGTCGGTACCGTAGTTGGGCAGGTAGATACCGTTTCGGACATCGTTGCCGTTCTCATCTGCCTGGGTATCCTGATACACCGGTGCCACCAGGAAGTTCTCACCGAACATGTACTGGTACTGCGTCGAGGTGCTTGCGGCGTACTCGGAGTTGTCGGAAAGCAGCATGGCGCGGATCATGGGAAGGCCGGTATCGCCGTTGCCCGTGTCGATGTTGGCCGCCGAGGCCGCGCTCGTGTAGATATAGGGCATGAGTTGTGCTTTGAGCTTGAGATAGAAGCGCGAGATGCCCGTGTATGGATCGCCGTGCGTCATGGGCGACTTGCGGTAGGTGCCCCAACCGTCCATGTCAAGCATAGAGGGCGTGAATGTCTTCCACTGGTAGTCGCGAGCGGAGATGATGGGATCGCCACCAAAGATGCCGTCCATATCGGAGCCGATGTTGGGGTTGCCCGAGAGGCTCTGGCCGATATACGTGGGGATATGGAAGCGAATGTACTCCCAGTTACCGCCGTACTGGTCGCCGGTCCAGATGCCGCCAAAGCGCTGCGTGCCGGCCCAGCCGTCAAGCGTGATGATGTTGGGGCGCTTGTTGGCGCCGGTGGTCACGGTGTCATAGGCCGTCTTGATGCCGTTGAGGCCAAAGGAGTAGCCGGAGCCGACCCAAGCGACGTCGGTCTTGAGCGTGGTGATGCCACCAGTCTTGACCTCAGAATCGAAATCGCGCAGCAGATGCCACGGGGTCTCGGAGTTGCTATCGGGCTCGAGGTTCGACTGGGTCCAGAGACCGGTGCTCACGCCCTTGGAGTTGGCATACTCGGTGAACTTCTTAAGATTGTCGACGTTGGCGCGCACGGCGTTGAGGCGCTCGGCAGAACTCGTTCCGTCGGAGTTGACGCCGCCGGTCTTGTAGTAACCGTTCTGGCCGTAGCCAGCACCGTAACCGTCGTTCGGCAGGAACCAGCCGAGCGGCATGTCGTTGTCCTCGTAGTCATCGATAACCTGCCGGGCGGAGAACTGGCGGTCGAAATCGGTCGCCTTCATGTTCTCGGTATCAACCGTAGGGCCCTCACCGTTGAGCGTCTCGGCCGCAAGCGTGCCGTCGAGCTTGTAGCCCGTCGACATGCCGGACTCGTATTTAACGTCGCCCTTCTCACTCGAGGACTTGCTGCCCTTGGTCTCCCACTTCTTCTGACCCGAGGTCGTTGACCAGCCATCACGGTTATAGGCATTAAGATGACCCAGGTAGAAACCGTACTCGGGCAGCAGCACCGGATTGCCGGTCACCTTGTAGTAGTCCTGCAGCATCTCGGTTGCCACGTTCGAGGCGCCCGTTTCGGTTGCCACGAAGTAATAGGCATCGAACTCATTCTCGCTGTGCGAGGTCGTGACCGTCGAGGAGTCCGTAGAGCCAAAGTCGTAAGAACCCTCAGCAAACGTGTTGCGAAGCACGCCGTAGCCGTCGCTCGTCCAGTAGAACGGGTTGGGCGAGGCGACGCCGCCGTCGGTCCAGTTGTTAGTGTTGGAGATGGCGATGGTCTGGTTGGTGTGCAGGAAGCGCCCGTTCTGGGTACCACCGCCAAAGAAGTTCTCGGACTTCTCTTTGGCGAGCGTCTGGACAGTACCCTTCTTGTCAAGGTCGAGGGATGCGGACTCGGAAACCACGACGCGGTCGCCCGATTTAATGCTCATCTTGCCGGTCGCCTTGTCCAGAACCACGGTCGCCTTGCCGCCGGTGATCTCGATAGCGTCGCCTTTGTCTACAACCGTCGCGCTCGGCTTGCTGTAGGTGTCCGAGGTGTCGGGCTGGGCCTGAATCTTAGCCGTGTGGGACTTGCTACGCGGCGTGGCGTACTCGGAGAACTCGCCTTTGGGGTCGACGTTGTAACGGAAAATGCCGTCCTCTAGAAATGTGATACGGCCCTTGATGCCGTCGGCGAAATCGATGTCGACGACGTTCGAGGCGGACTGAGACACGGTCACCGAGTCGACGCCCTTGAGCGGCGTGGCAATCGCCTGCTGGGGGCTAGCGAACACGAGAGTCGCCGCCGTTGCGACGAGAACTGCGCTTCCCTTCACCCACCGTTTCGTGAAAATGACATTCCTACGCACCTGGAGTCCTTTCCTTCGACATGCGGAAGTGTCGCAGACACACGCCCTGCAGCATGGGCCCGCCCGTTATCAAGGGGTCAACTGGTAGTAACCAGATAGCCACCTATTAGCTTGAATCAGCATACGGGAGCAGTTGCGCAACCAAGTTCGAAATTCTCCCAGCGGCATTAAAATGAACGTAGACGGCTAAGTGGGCTCAAAAGCCATACCAATTGGTTCTTCAACCAAATACCAATTAAGCAAAAATGTACTGTTTATCTGGTATTACATAGACCATACCTTTACGTACGTTGGCTGATTTTGGGCTTAAATGAGCAATCGACAGAAGGTGGTGGACAGTTAGTTCAGATATGTATTTTTTGGCAGTGCTAATTGGCGCTAACAAACTGGTTTGGGCCGCTTTAGACCCGATAATGGGCCCTTCTCGCTCTTGCCCGTACGCCTTTATCAGTTCAGACCACCTAAAACAGCTCAATCGAG
The DNA here is from genome assembly GCA_019419545.1 of Collinsella sp. Lineage (GTDB taxonomy): Bacteria > Actinomycetota > Coriobacteriia > Coriobacteriales > Coriobacteriaceae > Collinsella. The sequence goes on from DXZT01000043.1 coordinate 7,781, forward strand.
CCCAAATCGCCCTCCACGCGGCCTCAAATAAATACAAATCTGAACTAACTGTCCAAGAGGAGTACTCCACGGATAGGAAAAGGCTCTGGCGAATCCTCTAATCGCCAGAGCCTTGCCAAAACCCGTGTGTCTGGAGCGCATCGCCGCATACCAGTCTTTCACCCATGAAGCTAGAGATTTTCTTCCGCCCACTTCTCAAAATCAACCGCTCGCCTTTGGGCAGTTCGGTACACTTCCATGTCTTCGCGAGCGCCCACCACGACGATGGCCATTTTCCCTTTTATCTTGATGAGGCGATACACAATCCGAATGCCACTTCCTCTGAGCTTGATTTTCATAAAGCCTGTCAAATCTGTACCGGCCTTGTTTCCAAGGGGTTTACCGAATCCGCCTTCGTTCTGCGACAATGGATTCGCTCTGATTTTCTCGATGGCCTTAAGCACGTTCTTTCGTTGGGAGCCGTCCAGACGCTTAACATCCTTGAGAGCATCCGGGTAGAAAGCGACTTCGTACCCGCTCATTCAAACTCGACCTCATCCATCTGATCGAGTTCGTCCTGGCCCACACCCAACTCTGCCATAACATCAGATAGGGAAACGAGTTCATCATCGCTTGTCGCAGCCGTCCTCTTAAGGGCCAACGTCAACAAGGCGAGGTCCTCCTCCGCCTGCTTCGCCTCCCTGTATTCATCGGGCGTCACAATAACGAATGCCGGCTTATTGTGTTTAAGGACCACAACGGGATTATCGTCCCCAACCTTCGAAAAAGCAGCCGAACCCTTACCGTGACTGAAATCGCTGATGGGAACAAGATTGTCGAGCATCTTTAAAGCAAGCATCGAGACCTCCAAATATAAAGTCTTTTATGCATTCATTTTAGCATGCAGAAAATACCAGCAATCACGGAATGGTGACACGGACGAGGCATCGCTTTCCACCAACCGTTGATCATCGACCGAGCAAAATATCCCGCCAAGAGATCGAGCGAGGATTCCGTCCTTCGAAGAGGGCCGTATTGGCCTCCTCGCGGGACGAAATCCTCGCTCGTTCGTTTCAGCCCGCGTCAACGCGTGCTAGACGGCCAGCTCGCCTGATTCACCCATAAGCCATCGTGCCAGGTCGACGACCTTGATGCCATCCCAATCAGTCGTTTCGTGCCCTGTTCGGGCGATGACGCACTTGGGATAGGCGTCTCGAATCCGTCGCAGCGGATCAAGCTCACGCTTAAGCGTCGCTTCCTGGGAAATGTCGTCACTCACCTGGATATAGACACGGCGGTCACGCCTGATGGCGACAAAGTCTACTTCCTTTTGGTAGAGAACGCCCACGTAGACTTCCCATCCGCGACGCATAAGCTCGATTGCCACCATATTCTCGTAAACATGGCCAAAATCGAGCTTTTTCGTGCCAAGCGCGGCGTAGCGAAACGAATGGTCGGCCAGGTAGTATTTATCTCCCGTCGACAGGTATTTCTTTCCTGAGACGTCAAAGCGACGAAACCGGTAGAACGCAAACGCATTACACAGGTAGTCGATATACACAGCCAGCGTCTTGTCGCTTATCTTAAGGTTCGCTCGTGACAGCTCGGCCGCCATTCCCTTGAGAGAAGAGATGTTTCCGACGTTATCCATCAGGAACTCGCAGGAACGTTTAAGCTGCTCCGTATTACGTATACGATATTTTTGTCTGATGTCGCGCAGGATAAGAGTTTCAAGCACATCCGAGATGTATGAGAAACGCATCCTTTCATCCTGGTAGATATAGGAACCCGGCATTCCTCCCTCGCGGACATAGCGAGCAAGGGCCTCGGCTGGAGAAGTGATCTCGTGATACGCCGAGAACTCCGCAAGTGAAAACGGAAAGACCTCGATCTCCACCGTTCTTCCCGTGAACAACGTCGAGAGGTCGCTTGAGAGAAGAAAGGCATTCGACCCCGTGATGTAAATGTCATATTTCTCTGACGCATGAAGACTGTTGATAGCCCGCTCGAACCCTTCGCACATCTGGACCTCGTCGATCATGACGATATTCCGGCAACCCTCGATATAGTGCTTTTCCACATATGCATGCAGCGCATGGTATTCCGCCAACGGCTCGAACTCAAGTAGATTGAAGTTGACGTGTATGACGTTGGCCGAGGGGTCGTTTGAATGAAGTTGGCTGGCAAACGCCTCAAGCAATTTCGATTTTCCGCATCGCCTGATTCCGGTGATCACCTTGATATCAGACGTACCTGCCACCTTGGAAAGCTTGCTCATGTAGAACGGGCGATCTATAAGTTTCATGGCAACCTACTTCGCAAAATTCAAAACCATTAGGAAACGCGAAGTAAAATATATCATCTACTTCGCGTCTTTGAAACATCTTAGATTTTGCGTAATAATTCCTGTCAATCTATCGCAAGCGCGACGCGGGCGAGGTTGTCCCTCCCCCTAATCGACTCTGTGCGGAAGCCCGGGGTGACAGGTTTCCGCCTTGCTCGGCATCCTTGAGACCCTCGATCGCAAGCTTGAGCTGGCCATAGGCCGCCTGCACCTGCGCATCGGAGGAGTTCTCGTCCGCCAACACGTCCGCGGCATCGCATCGGTACTCAAAGTGCCCGAAGGAACGCCCATGTGGGAAATCCGTCGCCTCCGCCTTGCCGACGACAAGCCCATGGAGCTCAACTATGTCTACATCCCCGTGAAGCTCTGCCCCGAGCTCGCGCGCAGGGATGTGGAGAGCTCGCTCTATGTCTACATCGCCGGGAAGACCGGCATCCTCCCGGCGAGCGTCGACGCCGTCTACGAGGCGGTCAACCTCGACAAGCACGAGGCCAGCCTGTTGGGCCAAACCACCGGCAAGACGACCTTCACCACGAAGATGCAATAGCCGGGGCGCACGGTCCGTGGGCAACCGAGCGAGGAAAATGTCCCATCAACAAAACGAGCGAGGATTCCGTCCCACGCAGAGCCCAAATCCAAGCTCCCCAAGGAACAAAATCCTCACTCGACATCCGCATCCTCTTTAGCCTAAGTCATCGCGCAAAGCCCCTTCGGCAGCGCACGGTGCAGTCAAGTCATCGCAGGCCGGAGCGGGAGGCGAACCTTTCTCTCGGAAAACTTCGCGAAGCCCAGTTTCCGAGAGAAAGTGTCCGGCTGCCGCCCCGGCCGGCCAGGTCAACTACACCGTGTGCTGCGGCAGGTCCTGCAGGGCGATGACGTCCATGCCCATGTCGTTGGCGCTGCCGTGACCCTGCTGGTCCTCGCGCACTGCCTCGATGGCACTCACATACGTGTTGGCGGCAGACATCGCCGTCACGCAGGTCACGCCGCGGCGCACGGCCTCGGTACGTAGCAGGTAGCCATCGCCGCGCGAGCCCGGACCGTACGGCGTGTTGATGATCACCGCTATCTTGCCATCGGCGATGAGGTCGCCGATGTTGGGACGCTCGCCGTCGTGCGGGCCGCTGATCTTTTCCACGATCTCGCACGTCACGTTGCCTCCACGCAGCACGCGCGCCGTACCCTCGGTAGAGCAGATGTCAAAGCCCAGGTAGCGCAGGATGCGGGCGACCGAAAGGATATGGCGCTTGTCGCGGTCGCACACGCTGATGAATACCTTGCCGGCGCTCGGGTCGGGCAGCTTGTAGTCAATCGCCAGCTGCGTCTTGGCGTATGCCTCGGGATAGCTCTTGGCGATACCCATGACCTCGCCCGTCGACTTCATCTCGGGCCCCAGGATAACGTCGGCACCGGGGAAACGACCCCAGGGCATAACGGCTTCCTTCATGCAGAACCAGTCCAGCTGACGCTCGTCACTCGGCAGGCCCAGGCTCGCGATGGAATCGCCCGCCATGATGCGCGCCGCGCACTTGGCCAGCGGCACACCAGTGGCCTTGGAGATAAACGGCACGGTACGGCTGGCACGCGGGTTGGCCTCGATCACGTAAACGGTCTCGCCCTTGATGGCGTACTGCACGTTGACCAGGCCGCGCACGCCCAGCGCCATCGCGATGCGGCGCGTGGTCTCGCGAAGCTTTGCCTGCAGGCTCTCGCTAAAGCTGAACGGCGGGATGCAGGTCGCAGAGTCGCCGGAGTGAATACCGGCCTCCTCGATATGCTCCAGAATGCCGCCGATGTAGACTTCTTCGCCATCGCACAAGGCGTCGACATCGGACTCAATCGCACCCTCCAAGAAGCGGTCCAGATACACCGGGTAGTCGGGGCTAATGCGCGCGGCCTCGGCCATGTAATCGCGCAGATGCTCGGCATCGTAGGCGATCATCATGCCGCGGCCGCCCAGCACGTAGCTCGGACGCACCAGCAGCGGGTAGCCGATATGCGCGGCCACGGCCTCGGCCTCCTCAAACGAGGTGGCCTGGCCCGCCGGCGGATACATGATGCCCAGCTTGTCGAGCAGAGCGGCGAAGCGCTCGCGGTCTTCGGCAAAGTCGATGGCGTCGGGCTTGGTGCCCATAATGTTCACGCCACTCTCCTCGAGCATGCGCGCCAGCTTAAGCGGAGTCTGGCCGCCGAGCGTCACCACGACGCCGTCGGGGCGCTCAACATCGATAACGTCCATGACGTCTTCGTAGGTGAGCGGCTCAAAGTACAGGCGGTCCGAGGTGTCGTAGTCGGTCGAAACGGTCTCGGGGTTGCAGTTGACCATGATGGTCTCGAAGCCGCGGGCCGACAGCGCGTAGCTCGCATGCACACAGCAGTAATCGAACTCGATGCCCTGGCCAATACGGTTGGGGCCGGCGCCCAGGATCATCGCCTTGGGCTTGTCCGCCGGCGTGGTCTCGTCGGGAGCCACGCACTTCTTGGCATCCGGGCTCGTGCGGTAGATGTTCTCGTACGTCTTGTAGTGGTACTCCGTGGCGCTCGAGAACTCCGCAGCGCAGGTATCGACCGTCTTCATGCTGGGAACCACGCCCAGACCCTTGCGGTAAGCGCGAACAAAACGCTCGTCCGAGCCGGTCAGCGCGGCAATCTCGGCATCACTCGTGCCATACTGCTTGAGTAGACGCATCGCGTCGGCGTCAATGTCCTCCACGCGCAGGTCGCGAATGCTCTCCTGGACCTGCACCATATCGTTGATGCGGTTGAGGTACCACGGATCGATACCGCAGATGGCATGGATGCGCGCAACATCCCAGCCACGGCGCAGGGCCTCGACCACAAAGAAGATGCGGTGCTCGGTCGGGGTGCCCACGGCCTGAGCGAGTTCATCGTCGCTCAGCTTATCGGCGCCCTCCTTGCCACCGGCGCAAATACCCTGGTGCCCGTCCTCCAGCGAGCGCATGGCCTTGCCAAAGGCCTCCTCAAAGGTGCGGCCGATCGCCATGATCTCGCCCACGGCCTTCATGCGCGTGGTGAGCGTGGGGTCGGTACCCTTAAACTTCTCGAAGGCAAAGCGTGGCACCTTGACCACGCAGTAGTCGATCGTGGGCTCAAAGCAGGCGGGCGTTGCCTTGGTGATGTCGTTGACGATCTCGTCGAGCGTGTAGCCCACGGCCAGGCGAGCGGCGGCCTTGGCGATGGGGAAGCCCGTGGCCTTGGAGGCCAGTGCGGACGAACGGCTCACGCGCGGGTTCATCTCGATGACGATCAGGCGGCCGGTGTTGGGGTTCACGGCAAACTGCACGTTGGATCCGCCGGTCTCAACGCCGATCTTCTCCAGAATGGCGAGTGAGGCCACGCGCATGCGCTGATACTCAAGGTCGGAGAGCGTCTGCGCCGGCGCGACGGTGATGGAGTCGCCGGTATGCACGCCCATGGGGTCGAGGTTCTCGATGGAGCACACGATGATGCCGTTGCCGGCGTGGTCACGCATGACCTCCATCTCGTACTCTTTCCAACCCTCGATGGACTCCTCGACCAGCACCTCATGGGCAGGCGAGAGCTCGAGGCCCTGGCTCACGATGGAGACGAGCTCCTCGTGGGTGTGCGCGATGCCGCCGCCGGCGCCACCGAGGGTAAAGCTCGGACGCAGCACGCAGGGATAGCCCACGCGCTCGGCGATGGCCTCGGCGTCAGCCACGCTGTAGGCATAGCCCGAGCGCGCGACCTCCAGGCCGATCTCGGCCATAGCCTCGTTAAAGAGTTTGCGGTCCTCGCCGCGCTCGATGGCGGCCAGGTCGCAGCCGATCATCTCGACGCCATACTTGTCGAGCGTACCGTCTTTCGCCAGCTCGACGGCGGCGTTCAGACCGGTCTGGCCGCCCAGCGTGGGCAGCAGCGCGTCCGGGCGCTCTTTCTTGATTACGCGCTCGATAAACTCGGCGGTGATGGGCTCGACATAGGTGCGGTCGGCAAGACCCGGGTCGGTCATGATGGTCGCCGGGTTGGAGTTGACCAGGATGACCTCAAAGCCATCCTCCTTGAGCACCTTGCAGGCCTGGGCACCGGAGTAGTCAAACTCACAGGCCTGGCCAATAACGATGGGGCCCGAACCAATGACGAGGATGCGCTTGATGTCAGTACGTTTCGGCATGTTAGTTCTCCTCGGTCGCAGCGTTCTCGGACTCGGCGAAATTCCAGCCAGCCAGGCGGTCCTTTGCGGTGTCGATGTCCAGGTAGTTCTCCTCGCCGTCCATGAGTCGCGTAAAGGCGGTAAAGAGATAGTGGGCATCGGTGGGGCCAGGCGAGGCCTCGGGGTGATACTGGACCGAGAAGCACGGGGCGTCGAGCAGCTGGATGCCCTCGGCGGTGCCATCGTTGAGGTTCACATGTGTTAGGCGAATGCGGCCAAAGCGCTCGTTCATCACGACCGGCGCGATTCCGCGGCGCACCCAGACGCGCAGATCTCCATCGGCCGCATGCTCGGTCTCGCCGCCGGAAAGCTCGGGGACAAGCTTGCCCAAGCTGGGGAACAGCAGGCCAAAGCCATGGTTTTGCGCGGTGATCTCCACGCGACGGCTTACCAGGTTCATGACCGGCTGGTTGCCACCGCGGTGACCAAACTTAAGCTTTTCCATCTGGGCACCGCAGGCCAGGCTGATCATCTGATGACCCAGGCAAATACCAAAGACCGGCACCTTGCCGATCAGCTGCTGCACCTGCTCGTAGGTCTCCACCACGGCGTCAGGGTCGCCGGGGCCGTTGGACAAAAAGACGCCATCGGGATTCATGTCGAGCACCTCGCTCGCGGGCGTATCCCACGGCACGACAGTAAGGTCGCAGCCGGCGCGGACGAGGCCCTCCAGAATGCCGCGCTTGACGCCGCAGTCGTAGGCGACCACTTTGTGACGGGCAGGAGCGGCAACCGCAAGTGCAAAGTCATGCGTGTCAGGCAGGTCGGCGGCCACAAACTCGTGAGGCGCGGGGCAACTTACGGTCTTCACCAGGTTCTCGCCTACCAGCGTGGGCGCTGCGGCCAGACGCTCGGCAAGCTCGTCGACGTCGAAGATCTCGGTCGAGATAATGCCCATCTTGGAACCATTGTCGCGCAGATGGCGCACCAGAGCGCGGGTGTCGACACCCTCGATAGCGACGATGCCGTGAGCGCGCAGGTACTCCGGCACGCTGACGGCCGAGCGCCAGTTAGAAGGCGTGGCGCACATGTCGCGAACGATCATGCCGCACATAGCCGGAGCGCTCGTAGGGCGCACGGCGTCGCCGGGGAAGGCCGACTGGACGTCGGTCTCGTCGATACCGTAGTTGCCGATCTGCGGATAGGTCATGGTTACGATTTGGCCGGCATAACTCGGGTCGGTCATGACCTCAAAGTAGCCCTCGAGCGAGGTGTTGAAGCAGACTTCGCCGGTCGCGGTGCCCGCGGCGCCGCATGCACGTCCATAAAAAATGGTCCCATCCTCAAGATACAGGATGCAGGGACCGCAGGTGCCCTTGCTGGTTTTGGCCAGCATACGCTGGCAAAGCTCGCTGGGCGCGAAGGTGCGGGCGGCAGCGCCCGCGGTATGGTTGTTCGCCATAATTCTCCTTCCCGGTCTCACAGGACCGGCTTAAAGGTGTGTAGTTAGGCCTCGCGGTATTGTAACCGCAAGCATGCCTCATGGCGTTAATTTCATCGAAATGTTTACGAAATGATAATTATGACTTTCTATGCATAATGATTTTTTAATCCCCGTCCCAGAAAAATCATCCCGCGTGGGCTTGTGGCTCACGCGGGATGATGGCCTCTTACTTTTTCTTGTCCTGTTCCAGCAGATCGGACGGTGAGCGATCGGGCTTGCCGCCGCGGAAAATCTCGCGGCCGTGCAGACGATGTTCCAGGTCACGTTCGTCCTTTTCCTCGTCAATCTTGGTCTGGCTCACCACCGGGTCCTCGATCAGCGACGAAACCGAGTTCACCTGTTTTTGAATGCGCTCGGCAATGGTGTCGTCCATGCTTACGATGCGCATCTTCCAGTCGATACTCGTGGCGTTGGACGAACTCTTGGTCCAGACGAACGTCAGGATGGCGCTCTGATGGCCCTGAGCGGGAAACATGCCAAAGAAGGAATCGTGCTGAATGTTGCTATCCTCGTCGATATAGGCGTGAACGTTATACACAACGCGGTCGATTTTATCGTTGAGCAGTGCGTTGGTCGCAAGCGCCGCGGCCTGAATCTGCCCGTTGGACAGCAGCTCGAGCTCGTTGGCAGACGATGTGTCCAACACCGTCACCTCGACCGTGCCCGTACGCTCAACGGCTTCATCGACGGTAAAGTCGAGTGGGAACTGCGTAAAGCCGTTGCCCCACTCAAGGCCGCCCTTCAGCGCCGTCGAAACGGTATCGACCGAAACGCTCTCGGACAGGTTGGCGGTGTTCAGACGACGCATCACGCCGTAGCCGACCTGCATGCCCACGATCAACACCAAAATACCAATGACCACGGCCATCGCGGTCTTCGTAACGGTATGGCTCACCTGCGAGCCCGAAGGATCGTCCTCGGACAGCGGGTCGATATGTTTTGCCTGGCTCGCACGGTCCTCGCTGCGCAGCTGCGCTAGCGCCGCTTTGTCACCGCGCTTGGCCGCCGCCTCCTTCTCGCGCATGCGCTCGGTTCGCTTTTTGGCAAGCGTGGGATCCAAGACACCGGATGCATCGATTTCGGAGAATAACTCCGTCACTTCTTCCGGAGTCAAAGGGTTCTTGTCAGCCATAAACTTCCTGTCATATCAATCAGTCGAGCTCGTGCGCACGCGCACCTTCGAACTGCATTCGATAGTAACGGGCATAGGTGCCGCCACGGGCGAGAAGCTCCTCGTGCGTGCCACGCTCCACAACGCGACCATGCTCAACGGTCGCAATCTCATCGGCATGCTTAATGGTCGAAAGACGGTGGGCAATGATGACTGTGGTACGGCCGCGTGCCAGCTCTTCGAGTGACTCCTGCACCGCCTCCTCGCTCTCGTTATCCAAAGCGCTCGTCGCCTCGTCCAGAATCAGGATCTTGGGGTTCTTGAGAAACACGCGCGCGATGGCAACGCGCTGCTTCTGTCCGCCCGATAGACGGCTGCCGCGCTCGCCCACGACCGTGTCATAGCCCTGTGGAAGCGACTCGATAAAGGCATCGATGTTGGCGCGATGGGCGGCCTCGGCGATCTCTTCCGCCGTAGCGCCCGGCTTGCCGTAGGCGATGTTCTCGCCAATCGTACCGTCAAACAGATAGACATCCTGCTGCACCAGGCCGATGGCACGGCGCAGGCTCTGCTGCGTCACATCGCGCACGTCTTGGCCGTCGATGCTAATGGATCCGGCAGCCACGTCATAAAAGCGCGGCAGCAGCGAACAGGTCGTGGACTTGCCACCGCCCGAAGGGCCAACCAAAGCGATGGTCTGCCCGGGCTTGATGGACAGGTCCATATGGTCGATAACGGGACGCTCGTCGGCATCGCCCTCGCCTAGCTCAACATCCTCGTAGTTAAAGCACACGTCGTGATACTCCACGGCGCCGGCAGTCACCTGCAGATCCGTGGCGTCCGGCTTGTCCTGGATATCCGGCGCGGTCGAGAGCACCTCGTCCATACGCTTAAACCCGGCGATAGCCTTCTGATACATTTCGGCCGAATTGACGAGTGTCTCAAGCGGCGTGCAGAACAGCGAAATGTAGAGCGCGAAGGTTGCCATATCGACCGCCTGCAGCTGGCCTTGGGCGACCAGCCAGCCGCCCAGCAACACCACGATCACGTACAGCACGCCCGAGAGCAGGCCATACGTCGCAGTATAGACGCCCATGGCGTGATACATGTTTTCCTTGGACGAAAGGTAGCGATTGTTGGAGGTGCGAAACTTGGCGCGTTCGGTCTCCTCATTGGCAAAGCTCTTGACCACGCGCATGCCCGCCAGCGAATCCTGCAGCTGAGCATTGATGCCGCTGATCTTTTTGCGGTTGTCGCTAAAGACCTCGCGCATGCGCATGTTCTGCCAAAACATGATGACCGCAAACGCCGCCGTCACCACGGCCATGGCGAGCGCCAGCACCGGGGCGATGGTAAAGAGGATCACAAACGAGCCGATGATCTCGATGCCGCAGATGATGATCCACTCGGGCACGTGGTGCGCCGCCTCGCAGATATCGAACAGGTCGTTGACCACGCGGCTCATCATGTCGCCCGAGCTGTTGCGGTCGAAGTACGCAAAGCTAAAGCGCTCATACTGGTCAAACAGGTCCTCGCGCATCTTGGACTCCATGCGCGCGCCCATCACGTGACCCCAATAGCTCACAAAGTAGCGGCAGGCGCAGCGGACGGCATACATCAGCACCAAGCCCACCGCGATCATGCCGATCGCCTGCATAATGGCAGCCTGACCCTGAGTAAATAACCCACCGGTCAAATTGCGCAGGATAATGGGGAACGCCAGGTCAACGGCGGCAAGCACCAGAGCACAAACAGTATCAGCAACAAAAAGCCCCATCTGGGGCTTGTAATACGAAAGAAACCTTTTAAACATGCAATCCTCGAAGAGAAATAAATAGCGTGAGAAATCCGGTTGAACCGGTCAGGCTGAAAACAAAGCGTCCCAACAAGCATAACGCCAATGATCTGGCAGCGTCAGCGAAAACGTCCCTAAGCGAGCAAGGTGCCTTGAAAGAGGAGCGACGCGTACTTCGGTACGCGAGCGACGATTGAAAGGCAGATTGCCGCTTAGGGGCGTTTGCAGCGTCGACTCGTTACGCGGTTTGGTAAAACCGCGTAACCTAGAGCTCGGCCCCACCCAAGCGGTGCGCGATGCTGTCGCAGGCAAGCGCGCCTACGACGGTCTTGGCGTCTTCGATCTTGCCGTCGAGCACGGCGTCGATCAGCTCGTGCAGCGGCACCAGGTCCACGTTGACAAACTCGTCATCATCGGGGTTGGGCGCATCAAACTCGAGCTTGGTAGCCAAGTAGATGTGGATAATCTCATCGCAAAAACCGCAGGACGTGACAATCGACGTCAAAAAGCGAATACGACCAGCCCTAAAGCCCGTCTCCTCATGCAGTTCGCGCTTGGCGCAATCGAGCGGGTCCTCGCCTGGATCGAGCTTGCCGGCGGGAATCTCGACCGTCACGCGGTCGATGGCGGTGCGGTACTGACGCACCAGTACGATCTTGCCGCTCTCGGTCAGTGCCACAACGGCCGCCGCACCCGGATGGCGAACGATATCGCGGGCGCTGCGGTGACCGTTGGGCAGCTCAACCTCAAGACGGTGGACGTCGAGGATCTTGCCCTTCCAGGCGCACTCCTCCGAAAGAATCTTCTCGTGCAGCTCGGCATCGTGCGGGTCGTCGTCGCCCAACACCAGTGCCGGCTCGTCAGCGACCTCGCCACCAGGCTCGCCCTCGGCGTGCCCATACATGCGGCTGTCCTCTTCGACGATCTGCGCGTCCACGAGCTCTTCGTTCTTCTCGTCCATCCGTCTCATTCCTCTCGGATTTTAGGCATCCCAGGCGTCGCGACCGCGCAGCGCGCGCAGGCCGATGTCGTGACGCAGGGTCTTGCCCTCAAAATCAATCTTCTCGCAGGCCTCGTAGGCAAGGTTGCGAGCGTTCTCGAACGTGTCGCCCAGAGCGGTCACGGCAAGCACGCGGCCACCATTTGTCACGAGCTGGCCGTCCACCACGGCAGTGCCCGCGTGGTACACGGTCACGTTCTCCATGGCCTCGGCATCCTCAATACCGGTGATGACCTTGCCCTTCTCGTAGCTGCCGGGATAGCCCGCGCTCGTCAGGACAACGGCCACGGCCCACTCGTCGCGCCAGTCGAGTTCAATCTGATCGAGCTCGCAGTTAGCACAAGCCAGCATGACCTCAACCAGGTCGTTCTTAAGGCGCGGCAGCACGACCTGCGTCTCGGGGTCGCCAAAGCGGGCATTGAACTCCAGCACTTTGGGGCCGGCAGGCGTAAGCATAAAGCCGCCGTACAGGCAGCCGCGGTAGTCGATGCCCTCGGCAGCGAGCTCGGCAACGGCATGCTCCATGACCTTCACCATCGTGGCGTGCTCCTCATCGGTCACGATGGGCACCGGGCTGTAGACGCCCATGCCGCCGGTGTTGGGACCAAGGTCGCCCTCAAGCGCGCGCTTGTGGTCCTGCGAGGTGGCCATGGGGCGCACGGTCTTGCCGTCGGTAAAGGCCAGCAGCGAGCACTCGGGACCAACGAGCATCTCCTCGATAACCACGGTGTTGCCGGCATCGCCAAAGGCGCCGCCAAAGCACTCGCGCACGGCTTCCTCGGCCTGCTCAAGTTCAGTCGCCACGATAACGCCCTTGCCCGCGGCAAGGCCGTCGGCCTTGACGACCAGCGGGGCGCCCTGCTCGCGCACGTAGGCGAGAGCCGAAGCCTCGTCGGTAAACGAACCATAGGCTGCCGTCGGAATGCCCGCACGCTCCATGAGCTGCTTGGAGAACAGCTTGGAGCCCTCCATCTGGGCGCCCTCGGCACCCGGGCCAAAGCAGGGAATACCCGCCGCGCGCACGGCGTCGGCCACGCCCGCCACGAGCGGAGCCTCGGGGCCAATTACCACGAGTCCGCATCCGTGGCTCTGAGCAAACGCCGCCACGGCCGCAGGATCGCAGTCGTCGAGAACAACGTTCTCGCCGCAGCTCGCGGTGCCGCCGTTACCCGGCGCAATGTAGAGCTTGCCGGCGCGCGGTGATGCTGCGAGCTTGGCTGCCAAAGCATGCTCACGGCCGCCGCTGCCCAACAACAGGATGTCGATGGTTTGAGTGTCCGCCTTCAAGGGTGCCTCCTCTATGGATGAACGGCCCGCTCCGCGCGAGCCCTTTGCAAGCAAATATACCCCTCGGCCGCCCGTCCGGGCTGCAAAGGGGTATATCGCAATAACCGTATAAACCGATTACTTCCAGAATCGGTTGATGATCTGCTCGCGACCAGCGCCAACGCCAATGAACGTCACGCGGGTGTGTGCCAGATCCTCGATAAACGCCACGTAGTCCTGAGCCTCTTGCGGCAGCTCCTCAAAGCTGCGGCAGCCGGTGATATCGCACTTCCAGCCGGGGAGCTCCTCGTAGATGGGCTTGGCATGCTCAAAGCGCACCTGATGCTCGGGCACGCTCGTGTAGCGCTCGCCATCGACGTCGTAGGCCACGCACACCTTGATGGTGTCGAAGGCCGAAAGCACGTCGAGCTTGGTCAGGGCGATGTCGGTGAGGCCGTTGACGCGCGAGGCATAGTTGGCGATGGGGCCGTCAAACCAGCCGCAACGACGACGGCGACCGGTGGTCACGCCGTACTCGTAGCCCTCCTCAGTCAGCGTGTGGCCGGCCTCGGACTCATAGGAGAGCTCGGTGGGCATGGGACCCGAACCGACGCGGGTGATATAGGCCTTCATGACGCCCAGCACGCGGTCGACGTTCTTCATGCCCACGCCGGAGCCGGTAATGGCGCCACCGGCGGTGCAGTTGGAAGACGTCACGTACGGATAAGTGCCGTGGTCGATGTCGAGCAGCGTCGCCTGGGCGCCCTCAAACAGCAGGTCCTTGCCCTCATCGATCATGTTGTTGAGCAGCAGGCTCGTCTCGGTGATGTAGGGGCGCAGGCGCTCGGCCATCGGCAGGTACTCGTCGCAAATCTGGTCCACGGTGTAGGTGGGCAGATTGTAGATGAGTTCGAGCTCGGGGTTCACGCGGGCGAGAGCGGTCTCCAGTTTGTCGCGGAACAGTGTCTCGTCCAGCATGTCCTGCATGCGCAGACCAATGCGGGCCATCTTGTCCTGATAACACGGACCGATGCCGCGCTTGGTGGTACCGATGTTCTTCTTGCCGAGCTTCTGCTCAAAGGCGCCATCCAGATCAATGTGGTACGGCATGATGACATGCGCGTTGCCGCTAATCTTGAGGTTCTTGGTGGTGATGCCGTCGGCCTCGAACATGTCGATCTCCTCAAGGACAACCTTGGGGTTGACGACGCAGCCGTTACCGATCACCGACACGTGGTCGGAATACATGATGCCGGAAGGCACCTGGTGCAGGCCGTACTTCTTGCCGTTGACGACGATGGTGTGACCGGCGTTGTTGCCGCCCGAGTAGCGCACGACGGCATCGAAGTCGCCGGCGACCAGGTCGCAAATCTTACCCTTGCCCTCATCGCCCCACTGGGCACCGACCAAAACGGTTGACGGCATGTTTACTCCTTACATTCATGGACTGTCTACGCGCCACACCGGCACGAAGAAGCACAAAACATTCCCAGTATACCCGTGCAACGGGCGCCTGTCCTACTCCTCGGCATGTGCCCCATCAAGCTCATAGAACTTGGTGGATGCCGGCAGGAACATCAGGTCGACGTCGCCGATCGGGCCCGAACGGTTCTTGGCCACGACGATACGCGTAACGCCCTCGTCGGGTCGATCGTCGCGCGAGGCCTCGGCCTCGTCGGCGGAGCGGTCCAAGAACATGACGATATCGGCGTCTTGCTCGATGGAACCCGATTCACGAAGGTCGGAAAGCTGCGGGCGCTTGCCGGTACGGGATTCAACCTGACGCGAGAGCTGCGACAGCGCGATAAGTGGGATCTTGAGCTCCTTGGCCATGATCTTCAGGCCGCGCGACATCTCCGAGACCTCGACGGTACGACTCTCGGAGCGGCGTCCCGGCGGAGGACTCACCAGCTGCAGGTAGTCCAGGATGATGACTGCCTTCTCCTTGTTATGGAGCATACGGCGGCTCTTGGCGCGAATCTCGGTCACTGTGGTGCCGGGCGTATCGTCAATCAGAATATCGAGCTTGGACAAGGTCTGCGTGGCCTCGTTGATATTGGCCCACTGCTCGGGGCTAATGCGGCCCATGCGGAAGTCACTGATCGAGATCATGGCATAGGCGCAAATCAGACGTTGGGCAATTTCCTTGCCCGACATCTCCAGCGAGAAGAAGCCGACGGTATAACCAGCAGCGGCAGCGTTGAGCGCCAGATTCAGAGCGAACGACGTCTTACCCACGGCAGGACGGGCACCGATGATGATGAGCTGGCCTTCGCGAAAACCCATGAGCATGCGGTCGAGCGACGGGAAGCCCGTGGGCACGCCCGCAGCCTGGCCACCGGCCTGGCACACTTCCTCGGCCTCGTTATAGGCCTCGACCATAAACTCGGTCAGCGTCTTGTAGCTCGACTTGACCTCGCGTGCCGTGACCTTGAGCAGCTTGCTCTCGGCCAGCTCGACAACCTCTTTGGTGTCGGTGGGGGCGTTATATGCCAGCGCGTTGATCTCGTTGGTGGCGCCGATCAGCTCGCGCAGCATCGAATCGCGGCGAACGATGGCGGCATGGTGCTGCCAGTTGACGAGCGACAGGGTCTGACCCATCAGCTCCAAAATGTACGCCTCGCCGCCCACGGCATCGAGCTTGTTGATACTTCGCAGGTAATCGATCAGCGAGATGGAGTCGATGGGAATGCGGCTGTTGTACATATCGACCATCGCGGTATAGATGGTCTTATGAATGGGCCGGTAGAAGTCATCGGGCTGCAGCTCGACCTGGGCCTCTTCGACTACCTCGGGCGATAGCAGCATAGCGGCCAGTACATTGGCCTCTGCATCTTGGTTTTGGGGAAGACCCAACTTTGAGCCGCGGTCCTCAACCGTCAGCCCGGTCTCCCTATCGTCGTATGCCATGAGCATCCTCATTCATATCGCTTGCGAGCATCCATAGTATCAGTCACGGTCCCAAAACGCGCCGCGCGCCGCCAATCATCACCGAACCAAACGGATGAACGATCCTGTATATAGGACTTCGACGCAACGTTCACCATGACACTCACTCAGCGCAAAAAACAAAAGGGCGCCCTGGTTTCCCAGAGCGCCCTTCTTAGAACAAGATTGTTGCGTTGCAGCAAATGCTACTCGGCAGCAGCCTCAGTCTCGACCTCGGCGGTCTCGGCCTCCTCGACCTCAGCCTCGGCAGCGAGCTCCTCGGCGGTAACGCCGACGAGAACGACAACCTCGGCCTTGATCTCGCGGTACAGCGAGATGGCAACGGTGTGGGCACCGGCAAGCTTGATGGGCTTACCGAGCTCGACGCGCTTACGGTCGATGTCCATACCGAGCTGAGCCTTGATGGCATCAGCGATCATAGCGGCGGTAACGGAGCCAAAGAGGATGCCCTCGTCGCCGACCTTGACGTCAACGGTGACCGTCTTGCCCTCGAAGGCAGCCTTGGTCTCGTTGGCGGTAGCCAGACGGACGGCCTCGCGCTTGGCGATGTTGTTGCGACGCTCGTCAAGCTGCTTGAGGTTGCCCTTGGTGGCGGCAACAGCGAGCTTCTTGGGGAACAGGAAGTTCTCAGCGTAACCCTGAGCGACCTCTACGACGTCACCCTCGCCGCCCTTGCCCTTGATCTCATCGAGAAGAATAACCTTCATGATGCGTCTCCCTTCTTAGCCGCGGTCGCGGTTGCCACGAGAGGAAACCACGGGGACGGTGTACGGCAGGAGAGCCATCTCGCGGGCGCGCTTGATGGCGTTGGCGATGTCATGCTGATGCTGCGTGCAAGCGCCAGTGACGCGACGGGGCTTGATCTTGCCACGGTCGGTCATGTACTTACGGAGAAGCTGAGTGTCCTTATAGTCGATGAACTCAGTGTTCTCCTTGCAGAACTGGCAGTACTTACGACGCGGCTGACGTGCAGAAAAATCATTAGCCATGTCAAAATACCTTTCATTTGGCAACTTCGGCGAACCGAAGCCGCCTCTCACTCAAAAATAGGTGAACAACCCTTAGAACGGGATGTCCTCATCGTAGACGTCGACCGCGGGCGGCGTGGCCACCGGGGCGGCAGGACGTGCTGCGGGCGCGGGAGCTGCGGGGGCGTAACCGCCCTGATCGTAGCCACCCTGGCCACCACGGGAGCTCATAAACTCGATCTCATCGACGATGACCTCAAGCTTGCTCCGGCGCTGGCCGTCGCGCTCCCAAGAGCTGTAGCGCAGCTTGCCCTCGATCGCGACCTTGTTTCCCTTTGCCAGGAAACGGCTCACGGCCTCGGCGCGGGTGCCGAACATGGTGCAGTCGACAAAGTTGGGATAGTCCTCCCACTCGCCAGTCTGCGCGTTGCGGCGACGATCGTTCACGGCGACGCCAAAGGACAGAACCTGGGTTCCGCCGGCGGTGGCGCGCAGCTCGGGATCGCGGGTGAGGTTACCGGTGATGTTCACTCGATTGATGCTCATAACTCACTACTTCCTCTTGGGGCACAAGCCCAGTCCAAAACGACAGTCTTACTCCTGGTCGTCGCGACGGACGATCATGTGGCGGACCACAGCGTCGGTGATGCGCAGGACGCGATCAAGCTCGGCGATCTGGGTAGGATCTGCGTGGAAGTTGATGAGGGTGTAGTCACCATCGGTGAGGTCGTTGATCTCGTAGGCGAGCTTGCGCTTGCCCCACTCGTCAACGGAGTCGACCTTGCCAGCGCCCTCAGCGATCGTGGTATCGATACGCTTCATAACAGCGAGACGAGTCTCGGGGTCGAGCGACGGGTCAACAAAGAACAGCAGTTCATAAGCCTTCATATTGTCACCTCCTCTGGGCAAATGTGGCTTCAGGTCGTGAAGGTGCGCCTGAAACAGGAAAAGACTTGGTAATAATATCTTTCAACCTCCTAGGCTGCAAGAATATGCAGCTACAACCTCATGACCTCCACATATGCCCATACTCACACGACGTTTCATGCGCATTCCAACCAAATGCTGACCAAAAGCTTGACGGATCTGTTGACAAGATACGGTGCCGTGGGGACAAGCTGAGCCAAGCCGCAGGTCAACGGGCGCATGGTTGCGGTCGCGAAATGCATACCGGTGGTTCATAACATCGCTCAAAGATTTTTAAATTCATTGCCAAGTCGCTTATGAATACCCCTTTTGAACAATTGAGTTGATCAACCACGCTGGTCGGAAGACGTTTTTTTGGCACCTCAAGCCCCACTGCAGAGCCAAGCACGGCCAAGCGTTTTAAAAAATGCCAACTTTTCTGTTTGCACTTTGCGATTCCTCGTGTATACTGACTTTCGCATTTAACGGAGAGTTGTCCGAGTGGCCGAAGGAGCACGATTGGAAATCGTGTAGGCGTCAAAAGCGTCTCCAGGGTTCAAATCCCTGACTCTCCGCCAGTTAATTCCAAAGCAGGCCTTCGAGCCTGCTTTGTTTTTACCCCACGCGGAGGGGTGGCAGAGTGGTTGAATGCGGCGGTCTCGAAAACCGTTTGGCCTGTATAAGGTCACGAGGGTTCGAATCCCTCCTCCTCCGCCATTTTGGTTGAGAAAGCTCCCGAGAATGGGAGCTTTTTTGTTTTGAGTCCCCAACAAGCAAATACGGCGGAGGAGGGATTCGAACCCGCTAGGGCGCGGAGCGTAAAGAAAACGCGCCACGGGCGCGTTTTTAGCACAGCGCGGTCGGCGCCAGCCGACCGGATAAATTTTGAGCTCCGCTCAAAATTTGGACATCCCTCCTATTCAACCACGCCCCCATCGCGTTCAGCATCAACCCAGATCCCCCAAACATGGAACCTACGCCCCCACCCGGTCCCGACCGTTTACCGAGCAATAGGGTCGCCACGCCCGCCAACCATGTACCATGTACGGGCATTGTCTAAACCCGCAACCAAAAGGACCCCATCTTGCCCGTCGTCGCCGCTATGACCGTTACCTCACATGCCTCGGATGCCATGGTCGCTATCCCCTTTTGGCTCGAGATGTTCGCCGTTGTCGCTGCATCGATCTCGGGTGTGCTGGTTGCGCGCGAGCACAAGCTCGACCTGGTGGGCGCGGTCGCGCTCGCGGTGGTCTGCGGTCTGGGCGGCGGTCTTTTGCGCGATATGACGCTGCAGGTGGGCAACGTCTACATCCTCAACCAGCCGATGGCACTCCCGCTTTCCATTGCCACGGCAGCCATCATCTATATTTTCCCGGCAATCGTCGACAAACCCGAAAAGCTCATTCCCCTGCTCGACATCATCTCGGTCGGTATCTACGCCGCCACTGGAGCAGACAAGGCGCTGGTCTACGGCTTTGCGCCGGCGGTGTGCATCATGATGGGCTTTTTTACCGCGGTGGGCGGCGGCATGCTGCGCGACGGTTTTATGGGCGTGGTTCCGGGCATTTTCCAACGCACTAACTTTTATGCCATCGCGGCCATCGCCGGATCGGCAAGCTATGTGTGTCTCGTTATGAGCGGCATCATGAGCAATGTCGCCGCGCTGGTCGTATGCGTTGTCGTGACCATGGGTCTGCGCTGGCTCTCGCTGCGCTTTGACATCAAAAGCCCCACCGAAGAAGATATCGCGCGCTTCTTGCACCGTAGAAAGTAGACAGCACGTCACAACCTTTCGAAAATGCAGCCGAGAGGTTCTTTTAGAGCGTCCACGCGTTGGGTACCCTGTTAGATGCATATCGAGCATCTGACGAAGGATTCACTATGCCCTGTAATCAATTCCCGTTGACCCAGCGCCGTAAGGCATGGGGCCGCATCACCATCCTGTTCGCACTCATCGCGCTGGCGCTCACCGCACTTCCCACGGCGTCGTTCGCCGGCACGGACACCGCAGGCAACGTACTTGCGGCCGACAATGACGCCAATCCGTCCGGCGTCGAAGGTGACCTGTACTGGGCAGGTCAGGCCCTCAACTTGGACGATACGTCCGTCGACCGCGATATCATCGCCGCGGGCGATACTCTCTCCATCCGCGACTGCACGGTGGGCGGCGCCATTCGTCTTGCGGCGCGCACCATCGACATTGCCAAGACTACGGTTGATGGCAGCGTGACCGTTGCCGGCCAGCATGTCGTGCTCAATTCCGACAGCACCGCCAACTGTTTCTATGCGATAGGCGAGACGGTTGCCCTGCGCGGCTCTACCAAGTCGGCAGCGCTTGCGGGCGATACGGTGACTATCGATGGCACCGTCGAGGGCGATGTTGAGGTTTGGGCCGACAAGCTCGTCCTGGGCAAAAACGCCCACATCACCGGCACCGTGAACGCGCACGTCTCCGAGGACCCCGAGCGCGCTGCGGGAGCCGAGGTCGGCGCGCTCAAGATCGACCGCACCGAGAACGAGGATACTTCCACCGTTAACGATGTCATCGGCGGCATCGTCGCCGCGGCACTCTCGACCTGCTTTGTCGCCCTGCTGCTCGAGCTCGTCTTTCCGCGCGCGACCGCCGGCGCCGCCGGCATGCTCCACCGGCGCCCCACGCCCCTGTGGGTGAGCGGTCTTCTGGGCACGATTGCTATCGCCCCCGCCGTCCTACTGTTGATTATCTCTATCGCTGGTCTGTCGCTTGCCGGAACCCTCTTGTGCGGCGTTATCGGCATCGCATTGATGTCGAGTGCCTTTGCGGGGTGCGCGATCGCCCGCATGGTCGGACACAGCCAAAACCGCTACGCCATGGCGGCCGTAGGTGGCATCGCCGCGGGCGCGCTTACGGCAATTCCCCTCATCGGCGACTTCATCAGCGGCGTGGCCTTTGTCTTTATGCTCGGCTACGTTATCCAAATCATCTGGCGCAACGCCCGCCTCAAGCCCCAACAAGCCTCCAACACGCCAGGACTCCCCACCGCCTAGCCGCCAACCACCACAAAGGGGACAGGCACCTTTGTGGTGGTGCAGACCAACTCAACCCCTGTGTACCAAAAAGGGCGCCGACCATTGCGGTCGACGCCCTTTCTTATATGGCGGTTATAAGCCCCAGCGCTTTATTTGTTGACCTGGCCAGCGCGGACGGCGGCCTTCTTGCGGTCGGTGGCGTTGAGCAGACGCTTGCGCAGACGAATGTTCTTGGGAGTAATCTCGACCAGCTCGTCGTCGGCGATATACTCCAGCGCCTCCTCCAGCGAGAAGGTGCGGGGCGGCACCAGCTGGACGGAGATATCGGAGGTCGAGGAACGCTGGTTGCCCAGGTTCTTGGTACGGGCGATGTTGACGACCATGTCGCCGGCCTTGCTGCGCTCGCCCACGATCATGCCCTCGTAGCACTCGGTACCCGGCTCAACGAACAGCTGGCCGCGCTCCTGCAGCGTACCCAGAGCGTAGGCAACGGCCTTCTCGGTGGTCATAGAGATCATGGCGCCGTTCTGACGGTTACCGATCTCGCCGGCGTAGGGGCCATACTCCAGGAAGGTGTGGTAGAACACGCCCTCGCCGTGGGTGACGTTCATAATGCGGTTCTTAAGACCCATGATGCCGCGCGTCGGGATCTTAAACTCAAGATGGGTCACGATGCCTGAGGTGTCCATGCTCGTCATGATGCCGCCGGAGGTACCGAAGACCTCAACGACCTTGCCCGAATACTCGTCCGGGCACTCGACGACGGCCTGCTCGACAGGCTCCATCTTGTTGCCGTTCTCGTCCTTCTTAAACAGAACGCGGGGACGGCCGACCTGGAACTCAAAGCCCTCGCGGCGCATGGACTCCATCAAAACAGACAGGTGCAGGATGCCGCGGCCCGAGACCTCGACACCACTCTTGTCCTCGAGCTCCTCGATCTTCATGGTCACGTTGTTCTCGGCCTCGTTGAACAGGCGCTCCTTGAGCTGACGGGCGCCCACGATGTCGCCGTCGCGACCGACGAGCGGGGAGGTCGAAGCCTCAAAGACGATGGACAGAGTCGGCGGGTCGATCTCGATGGGCTCGAGCTCAACGGGGTTCTCGGGATCGGTGTAGACATCGCCGATATCGGTGCGGTCGATGCCCACGACGGCGGCGATGTCGCCGGCGCCGACTTCCTGGCATTCGGTGCGGCCCAGGTAGTCGAAGGTAAAGAGCTGCTTGACGGTAGCGGTGGCGCTGGAGCCGTCGTTCTTGACGACCAGGATCTGATCGCCCTGATGGATGGTGCCGGAGTACACGCGACCGATGCCGATGCGGCCAACGAAGTTGGAGTGGTCAATGGTCACGCACTGCATGGCCAGCGGGGCGTTCTCGTCAACCTCGGGAGCGGGCATGTCGTCGATGATCATATCGAGCAGCGGATACATGTCCATGTTGTCGTCGTTGGGGTCAAGACGGGCAAAGCCATTCATGGCGCTGGCGTAGACCACGTGCTCCATGGCGAACTCGAGCTGGTCGTCGGTGGCACCCAGGTCGGCCATAAGGTCCAGGCAGTCGTTGTAGGCCTTCTCGGGGTTGGCGCCCGGACGATCGATCTTGTTGATGACGATCATGATCTTGAGGCCGGTGTCGATAGCGTGACGCAGCACGAAGCGGGTCTGGGGCATGGGGCCCTCAAAAGCGTCGACCAGCAGCAGGGCGCCGTCGGCCATACGCAGCACGCGCTCGACCTCGCCGCCAAAGTCGGCGTGGCCCGGGGTGTCGATGACGTTGATCTTAACGTCCTTGTACTCGATAGAGATGTTCTTGGCGAGAATCGTAATGCCGCGCTCGCGCTCCTGGTCGTTGGAATCCAGGACGCGGTCCTCGACCTGCTGGTTGGCACGGAAGGCGTCCGTGGCACGCAGGAGCTTGTCGACCATCGTCGTCTTGCCGTGGTCGACGTGGGCAATGATGGCGATGTTCCTCAGATTGTCTACGCGCATGTAGTTCCCCTATCTTCTATCCATATACAAACGGCACGCGTATGCGGCCCGCCCAGCGACACAACGCTCAGCGGGAATATTGAGCCTTTTACCGAAAACTCGTTTATTTTAGCGATTTTAGATGAGAGGGGTTTCCTCACCTGCAGGTTCAGGGTCGCTCCACATAAAACCATCGCCGGCACCCATGCCCTCATACAGCACGTATGCCGAAAAACCGCTCTCGAGCGTGGTTTCGAAGAAGCTCACGAGCAGGGCGTCGTGATAGCCGCCGTCAATTTCGACACAACCGGTGTAGCCGATGGCATAGCGGGCGATGCGGCCCAGGCCCTCGTCCTTAAGACCCATCTTGTGCTCGGAGATAAAGTTGGTGGCCGCCTCGAGGCATGCCTCTTCGCCGTCCTCGTCGAGCGCCGCCAGATATCGGTTGGAAGCAGCGTCCTCGATCGCCACAACTACGCCCGGATTCTCGCCGGCGGCAAGGTCGTCCAAGAACGCACCAATCAGGTCACACACCATGGCGTCGAGCTCGGCGGAGACGTTACCGGCGTCCTGCATATCCTGTGCCATCTTTAGACCTTCCCATCGAGTCTGGCGTCGTTACAGTTCTTGTGCCTCGGCAGCGATCTTGGCGGCAGCGTCGCGGGCGCGCATCATATCCATTGCGCGCTTGTCGAGTACCTTGATCTGGTTGGTCAGCATTACTGCATCGACCACACCCCAGATTACCAAGCCTGTTGAAATCGAAAACCCAAGCGCACCAACTGTACCACGAAGGCGCGAGCAGATTGCCGCGACAAGGGCGGAGACGACAACCATTTTGATAAACGAGCCGCGGCGCTCGCGAAGCGTGCGGGCCTGCGTCACATAGGCAATGCGTGCCGCCTCAGAAGCCTCCGAGCGCATCTGGGCCTCGCGCGCAATGGCCTCCGCCTCAGCCGACATACCGCCGGCCATCAGCGAACACTCCGCAACTCTGCCGCCCCGCATTTAGAAGTCATCGGGGGAGAGCGTATGGACGAACTCGTCGAACTTCTCGAACTCCTGCTCGTCGTCGACTTCCTCGGCGTGGGTAGAAACAGTGCCCAGGCGATTCATGATGTCGTCCTCCACGAACATGGGAGCATTGCTGCGCACGGCA
Organism: Collinsella sp.; assembly: GCA_019419545.1. GTDB lineage: Bacteria > Actinomycetota > Coriobacteriia > Coriobacteriales > Coriobacteriaceae > Collinsella. The sequence goes on from DXZT01000043.1 coordinate 31,870, forward strand.
AGGGCAATGGCATCACTGGGACGAGCGTCGATCTTGCGCTCCTCGCCATCGGCCAGTACGACGATCGTCGCGTAGAACACCGGCGGCTCGGCGCGAACGATCTCAATGCGCTCGAGCTTGGCGCCCAGGGCGTCAACGGTATCGAGCAACAGGTCATGGGTGATCGGGCGCTCGGCGCGGCCGCTATCGATGCCGCGGCTGATGGCAGCAGCTTCAAACGAACCAGTCTGAATGGAAAGGGAACGCAGCGGCGCGGGCGAGTCCGATTTGCTGCTGCGCTCACGAAGTACGATAAGCGATGGCACGGGACCGGCGGCCATGACGATGGTCTCTATGTCGACACGAACCATGGAACACCTCCGGTACGTAGCGGTCAACACGCGGCAGCCCGCCGCATTGAATAGCTATACTACCCAATCTTTCGCCCAGCACACAAAATTAAAGTAGTTAATTAGGGACGGGGCTTTTTTGACTACTTTCAGTAGGTAAGAAAAAAGCCCCGAGGCAACTGCCCCGAGGCTCTTCACAGTTTTGATGGTGGACCTGACAAGATTCGAACT
>DXZT01000043.1:32529-67974 GCA_019419545.1 Collinsella sp.
TGTGACCTCCCGGTTATCAGCCGGACGCTCTAACCAACTGAGCTACAGGTCCATCATGGTGGAGGTTAGGGGGATCGAACCCCTGACCTCAGGCTTGCAAAGCCCGCGCTCTCCCAGCTGAGCTAAACCCCCACGGAGACAGTAATAAACACCCCAGCGGCGACTCGGCTCTCGCTGGGGTGTTTATTGCGAAAGAAAGTGGTGGACCTGACAAGATTCGAACTTGTGACCTCCCGGTTATCAGCCGGACGCTCTAACCAACTGAGCTACAGGTCCATCGCGCAAGGGATATATTAGACGAGTCGTTACGCGCGCGTCAACAACTTTTTTTGAAAATCTTTGAAGGGTGTTCGCCCCGGTCGCACGGCGGCATGTGAAGTCGCCTACTCGGACAGTCCTGACTCGCACAGAGAGCACATTAAGTGCTCTCTGGCTCGTGCGGAACTCGCGATCGACTTCACATGTCGCCGTGCGACCGGGGCGAACACGAGTCCCAAGGTTTTCAAAAAAGCGGTCGGCGCGCAGTGCGCCGACCGCCGATATATGGGGTCTGATATTTTCTACCAGCCAGGGCCTCTTACTCGTCGAGGAGATCTTCTGGCATGTCGTTGCCGTCGCCTAGATCGACAGGGGTTTCTTCGGAAGCAGAGCCGTTTTCTGTGGCTTCGCCTTCGGGCTTTTCCTTGGCTGCCGTCATGCGGGCGACAGCGCATACGCGGTCGTTGTCGTCGACGGTCATCATCTTGACGCCCTGGGTGGCGCGGCCGGTCTGGCTGATCTCGTCGGTCTTGACGCGAATGACCGTCGCGCCCTCCGTCACGATGAACAGCTCGTGCTGCGGGCCCACCGTCTTCATGGCCGCGAGGTTACCCTTACGCTCGGTCATTTGAATGGTGTAGACGCCCTGACCGCCGCGATTCTGCTCCGGGTAGTCCGCGACCGGCGTGCGCTTGCCGTAGCCGCGCTCGGTGATGACGAATAGATCGCCGTTGCCGTTAGTGACTTCCATGCCCAGAACGCTCACGCCGTCCTTCAGACCGATACCGCGAACGCCGCTGGTATCGCGGCCGGTGGCGCGCACCTGCTCCTCGGAGAACATGATCGCCTTGCCCGCGGTGGTGGCCAGGATAATCTTGTCGCCCTCGCGCACGCGGCGCACGTTCAGCAGCGCGTCGTCGTCACGCAGGTTGATAGCGATCAGGCCGTCGCGACGGCTGCGGTCATATGCGCTCATCACGGTCTTCTTGACCATGCCGCTCTTGGTGGCAAACATCAGGTACTCGTCGGCCGGGAACTCGCGGCAGCTGATGACGCTCGCGATCTTCTCGCCGTCCTCAAAGGGCAGCAGGTTGACGATCGCGGTACCGCGCGCCTGGCGCGTACCCACCGGCAGCTCGTGCACCTTCAGGCGATAGACCTTGCCCTTGCTCGAGAAGAACAGCACGTACTCGTGCGTGGACGCGATGAACATCTCGTCGATAACGTCGTCCTCTTTGAGGTTGACGCCCGATACGCCCTTGCCGCCGCGCTTCTGGGCGCGGTAGGCAGCCACCGGGATACGCTTGACATAGCCGGTGTGGGTAATGGTCACGACCATGTCCTCGTCGGCGATGAGGTCCTCGACATCCAGGTCCTTCTCAACCTGGCTGATCTCGGTGCGGCGCTTGTCGCCAAACTTCTTGGAGATCTCGCGCATCTCTTCCTTGATGACGCCCAGGATCTTCTCCTCATGCGCCAGCAGGTCCTCGTAGTAGGCGATGGCGCGGCGCAGGCCGTCCAACTCTTCTTGGATCTTGTCGCGCTCCAGGCCGGTCAGGCGGCGCAGCTTCATCTCGAGAATGGCCGTGGTCTGCTCGGGCGTAAAGCCAAAGCGCTCGATCAGGCGGCTGCTGGCCTCGGAGTCGGTCTGCGAGGAGCGGATGATGCTAATGACCTCGTCGATATGGTCGAGAGCCATCAGGTAACCCTCGAGGATATGCGCGCGGGCCTGGGCCTTCTTAAGGTCGAAGCGGGTGCGGCGGGTAACGACGTCGACCTGGTGGTCGATGTAGTGCTGCAGCATCTCGCGCAGGCTCAGGCATTTGGGAACGCCGTTGACGAGTGCCAGGTTGTTGGCGCCAAAGGTCGTCTGCAGCGAGGTGTACTTATACAGATTGTTGAGCACGACCTGCGGAATGACGCCCTTCTTGAGCTCGATGACCAGACGGATGCCCTTCTGGTTGGACTCATCGCGCATATCCGAGATGCCCTCGATGCGCTTGTCGTTGACGAGCTGGGCGATCTTCTCCTGCAGGGTGCCCTTGTTGACCATGTAGGGAATCTCGGTAAAGACCAAGCGGCTGCGGCCGGTCTTGGTGGACTCCACGTGTGCCTTGGCGCGCACGGTAATGGAGCCGCGACCGGTCTCGTAGCTCTGCTTAATGCCGGCGCTGCCCATGATGATGGCGCCGGTGGGGAAGTCCGGACCGGGCATGATCTGCATGAGCTCGTCGACGGTGGCGTCGGGGTTGTCGATCAGGTAGCAGGTGGCCTCGATCGCCTCGGTGAGGTTATGCGGGGCGATGTTGGTGGCCATGCCGACGGCGATGCCTTGGCTGCCGTTAACCAGCAGGTTGGGGAAGCGCGCAGGCAGCGCCACGGGCTCGGCGAGCGATTCGTCGTAGTTGGGCTGCCAGTCGACGGTATCCTTCTGCAGGTCGCGCAGCAGTTCCATGGCGGGCTTTGCCAGGCGGCTCTCGGTGTAACGCATGGCCGCCGCGCCGTCGCCGTCGATGTTACCGAAGTTGCCGTGACCGTCGATGAGCGGCGTGCGCATGGAGAACCACTGCGCCAGGCGGACCATGGCCTCGTAGACCGCAAAGTCACCGTGCGGGTGGTACTTACCGATAACTTCGCCGACCGTCCAGGCCGACTTTTTGTGTGGGCGGTTGGGGTAGATGCCGCTCTCGTTCATCGCGTACAGGATGCGGCGGTGTACCGGCTTTAAGCCGTCGCGCACGTCCGGCAGGGCACGCGCTGTGATAACCGACATCGAATACTCGATGAACGACTGCTTCATCTCGCGACCGAACTCCGAAATCTGGAGCTGGCCGCCGTTGATGTCCTCGCCGGCCGAGGCACCACGATCGACTTCGCCAAAGCTCTCCTCGAGCTCACCGTCGTCGTCCTCTTCCTCATCATCATCGGCATCGGGGTTATAGGCGTCCGGATCGCCGTCCTCGCCCTGCTCAGCACGGGCAAGCAGGCGCTTCAGATCATCGGGCATACCGGCATCGCCGGCCTCGTCCATACCCTCGTTATTGTTGATATCGTCTGCCACGTTACCTCCTCATGGTTTGCGTGGTCTAATTAGTTCCCTACCACGGAGACGGCTTTTCCAGGTGCCGCAGATTCGCCCGAAAGAGGAGGGAAACGTACTTGGGTACGCGACCGACGATTGAGGGCGAAGGTGCGGTGGCTGGGAAAGCCGAACAGGTTAGGCATCTAAGAATCGTGCATCATGTGCATGCTTCTCGATGTACTCGCGGCGATAGCCGACCTCGGAACCCATCAGCTCGCGCACGGCGCGGTCCGCCACCACGGCGTCTTCGATCGACACACGCTGCAGGATGCGGGTCTTGGGGTCCATCGTCGTCGAGGCAAGCTGCTTGGGGTCCATCTCGCCCAGACCCTTGTAGCGCTGGACGGTATAGCCCTTGCGCTTCTTGGTAATCTTGCCGTCCTTGGCCTTGCCGTCCTCGTCGTTATCGTCGGGGTTCAGGCCCAGACTCTGGATGGTGTCGCGCAGGATCTCGTCTTCGGGCTGGCGGCCGTTGGGATACACGTAGTGGATCTTGTTGCGCACCTTAATGCCAAAGATGGGCGGGCAGGCAACATAGACGTAGCCGGCATCGATCAGCGGACGCATGTACTTGTAGAAGAACGTCAGCAGCAGGATGCGGATATGCGCACCGTCGACGTCTGCATCGGTCATGATGATGATCTTGTGGTAGCGCGCCTTGGTGATATCGAAGTCGCCGCCGTCGCCGGCACTCGTCGTGACGCCGCAGCCGATCGCGGTAATCAGCGACTGAATGGTGTCACTCGAGAACGCGCGATGGTCACCAACGCGTTCGACGTTCAAAATCTTGCCGCGCAGGGGCAGAATCGCCTGGATGTCTCGGCGACGGCCGTCCTTGGCCGAACCGCCCGCCGAGTCGCCCTCTACGATGAAGAGCTCGGTCAGCTCGGCATCGCGCACCGAGCAGTCAGCGAGCTTACCGGGCAGGGACGCCGTCTCGAGCAGGCTCTTGCGGCGGGTCGCCTCGCGCGCCTTGCGGGCGGCATTGCGCGCCTTGCAGGCCTGTTGCGCCTTCTTGACGATCTCGCGAGCGGGCTTGGGATGCTCCTCGAGGTAATCGACAAGGCCGTCGGTCACAATCTTGAGCGTGAGCGCTCGCATATAGGAGCTGCCGAGCTTTGCCTTGGTCTGGCCCTCAAACTGCGGATCGGGCAGCTTGACCGAGATAACGGCCGAAAGGCCCTCGCGCACATCGTCGCCGGTCAGGTTGGCGTCTTTTTCCTTGAGCAGGTTCTGCTTGCGCGCGTAATCGTTGATCACGCGGGTGAGCGCGGTGCGGAAGCCCTCAAGGTGCATGCCGCCTTCGGGGGTGTAGATGTCGTTGGCAAACGACATGACGTTCTCGCCGTAGCCGCTATTCCACTGCAGGGAAACCTCGACCTCTCCCATCTTGGCCACAGGCGCGTCCGGGTCCGATTTGCCCTCGATGTAGATGGGCTCCTTAAAGGCCTCGGGGACGTCCTTGCCCTCGTTGAGGAACTTGACGAAGTCGATGATGCCGCCCTCGTAGCAAAACTCCTCCACGTGGGGAGTCGCTTCGCGCTCGTCGGTCAGCACGATTTTGAGGTTCTTATTGAGGAACGCCGTCTCCTGCAGACGGTTGTGCAGCGTATCGAAATCGTAGATGCAGGTCTCGAAGATCTCATCGTCGGGCCAGAAGGTGACGGTGGTGCCCGTCGAATCCGAGGTGCCCACGACCTCCATCTTCTTGACGGTCTTGCCGCGCGAGAACTCCATCTCGTAGGTGTTGCCATCGCGACGAACCTGAACGACCACGCGCTTGGACAGTGCGTTGACGACGGAGATGCCCACGCCGTGCAGGCCGCCCGAGACCTTATAGGCCGAGTTATCGAACTTACCGCCGGCGTGCAAGATCGTCATGACGACCTCGAGCGTCGGGATCTTTTTAACAGGGTGCTCGTCGACGGGGATGCCGCGCCCGTTGTCGACGACCGTGATGGAGTTGTCGGCGTGGACCGTCACCTGGATCTCGGTGCAGAAACCGGCCATGGCCTCGTCGACGGAGTTGTCAACGATCTCCCACACCAGGTGATGCAGACCGCTGGCGCTCGTCGAGCCGATATACATGCCCGGGCGCTTACGAACGGCCTCGAGACCTTCGAGAATCTTAATCTCGCCGCCATCGTAATCGTTTTCGTTTGCCACACGTCCTCCTTCAGTCAAGAAAATGTGTACAGCCTTACTAGTTTATCGTAAAAAAATACCCTCGGGAACGAGGGTATTTGGCTCTACAAGGCCACCAGATGCGATTTAAGGCTCTTTTTTGCCTTGCACGCCCTTGGCCCACTCGGCACTGGCTCTCATGGCGTTCTCGAGGGCCTCGCGCAGTTTTTGGTCTTCGATGGGCGCCACTTGGCGCTCAATCTCGGTGCGCTCGGCCTCACTTAGGTCAGCATGCGGAGCCGGCGGGCGCTCGGCCACGGCAGGACGCAGACGCTCTTTGGCAGCGGGCGGCGTGTGACCGGGCGCGGTGGTTTTGAACACCAGGCCATCCACATGCGCACCGACGCGCTCCATGCGCGCGCGGATGATCTCGCGCAACAGCGTCATTTCCTGCGTCCACGAGGGCGAATCGAGATATACCAGCAGCTCATTGGACTCGGGCAGGTAGCGCAGGCCCGTCACATGCCGCCCCTCGCGCGTGCCCGAGCACACCGCGTTCCACGCGCGATAGACCGCGCGCGACTCCTCGGCAGCCTCCATCTGCGCGCGGCGCTCAGGTGTTGCAGCCGCCAGGATGCGCTGGCGCTCTGCGTTTAAAAACCCACTGAAGGCGACCGTTTCGCTCTCGCGCTCGTAATTAGCACGTCTCACCCATGCTCACCACCTTGGCTCGATCAAGCAGGTCATCGGTAAAGTATCCCAGGTTGGTCGTGGTTATGACCGTTTGAATATCATCGCCGATCAGCCGCAGAAAAGCACCGCGGCGCTCGCCGTCGAGCTCGCTCATCACGTCGTCCAGAAGCAACAGCGGAGCAGTACCCAGAACATCGCGAGCCACGGCCACCTCGGCCACCTTCCAGGACAGTACCAACGTTCGCTGCTGTCCTTGGCTGGCAAATGAACGGGCGGAGCGACCCGCCACGGTAAATTCAATCTCGTCGCGATGCGGTCCCACCAACGTCACGCCGCGGCGAATTTCCTCGTCGGCGTGCTCATCAAGGGCGGCCAGCATGCGCTCGTACGCCCAGCCCTTCAGCTCTTCGCGATCCTCGACCTGGGGCAAATCCCCCAGCGTGGACGCATAGGACACGTTGGCGGCTTCACCGGACGCCACTTGCCCGTAGGCAGTACGCACATGGCCCGCCAGCCGGTCGAGCAGGGCCAACCGGTGCACGAGCAGGGCCGAGCCCGCGCGGGCAATCGAATCGTTCCACGCGCCGAGCATCTCGCGGCAGCACCAGGTCTCCTTGAGCAAGGCGTTACGCTGGGTCACGCAGCGCCCATAGGCGCTCGCAAGATCGGCATAGCGTGCGCTCAGCTGCATGCCAAAGTCATCGAGGGCGGCGCGGCGCACACTGGCGCCTCGCTTAACCATGTCCAGATGGTCGGGGCAAAACAGCACACTCGGCAGAACGCCGCGCACACCGGCGGCAGAGCATCTCTTGCCGTTGCGGCTAAACGAGCGCTTACCGTCCTCCGCGCTCAATCCCATATCAAGTACGCGGCCGTCGCCCTCGAGCCTCAGCTCGATCTTGCACGAGCCAACGCCGTCATGAACGAGCTCGGCTGCGGTCGGATGCCTAAACGAGGCGCCGCTCGTCAGCAGCTGCAGCGCCTCTATGAGATTGGTCTTTCCCGCCGCGTTGGGTCCCGCAAGTATCGTCACGCCCTCGTCCAAGGCAAGGCGATAGCTATCGAAGCTGCGGTAGTGCGCGACGGAAAGATCGCGGGCGAACATGGTCATAGCGCAGCGCTAGATGCGGACCGGCATGACCAGGTACAGGTAGTTGATCTTGTCGTAGGACTTGAAGATGCCCGCTTGCGAGTAGCTCTTGAGCTCCAGCGTGATCTCCTTCTCCTTGGACAGGGCATTGAGGCAGCCGAAGATGTAGTGGTAGTTGAAGGCGATGGTACCCGACTCGCCCTCGGCCTCGACATCGATCGTCTCCTGCGCAAGGTCCTGGTCATTGGAAATGGAGGACAGGCCCATCTGCCCGTTCTCGACATCAATCTCGAACTTGACGGCGGGGTTGGCGCTCGCGATAACGGCCACGCGCTTGAGGGCGGCGTTAAAGGCGGCGACGTCGATCTTGACGCTCGTCACGCACGAATCGGGGATGAGCTGCTTGTAATTGGGGTACACGCCCTCGATGCGGCGCGACACGTAGGTGGTGTTGCCGGCCTCAAAGACGACCTGGGTGTCGGTAGCCCCGATCATGATGGTCGCCTGGCTGGCCATGATGTTCAGTGCGTCGTTAAAAGCGTCAGCCGGAACGTTGAGCTCAAAGGAACCCTCGAGGGTCGAGGTCTCGACCTGCGTATCGCACACGGCCAAGCGGAAGGAATCGGTCGCCACCAGGCGCACGGTGTTGTTCTCGACCTTCATGTGCACGCCGCCCAGGATGGGGCGGGCCTTGTCGGTCGAGGTGACGCGCCATACGCGGCCGACCATCTCGGACAAGATATCGGTCGGCAGTTCCACGGCACTCTCGATGGCATAGGCCGGAAACTCGGGGAAGTCATTAGCATCAAGCGTGTTCAGGCGGAAAGAGCTCTTCTCGCAACCAATCAGCACCTGGCGCTCGGACAGCTCAAAGGTGACCGGGGCATCGGGGAGGGTCTTGGTGATATTGGAGAGCATCTTACAGGGGATAACCATCTCGCCCTCTTCTTCGACATGCGCCGCGATGCGATGACGGATCGAGATGGTGTAGTTAGAGGTCTGGAATTCCAAGATGCCGTCTTGCGCCTTGACGAGCACGCCCGACAGGATGGGAAGGGTGGATGCCGAAGCGACACCCTTCATAACGATGCCGATGGCTTGTGTGAGCGAGCTCTGGCTGACGGTGAACTTCATCTTTTAATACCTTTCTATAGATATAAATATCTTAATAATAGTAATAGCACTGACGAAACTGTTGATTATTCCCAAAGACGCAGGTCAGACCCAGAAAGAGAATCGACAGCAACCTGTGTGCAACAGGGGTGGTTTTCCACGTTCAAAACCTGCGCAAAACTTTTCATCACCGCGGGTTGGGTTTTAGACACCTTATGCCCGTGGTTTCGACAAGTTTTCAACAGGTGTCTCTATTTCCCTACGAGCGCAGTGTAATTCTATCGCGCAGCGACTTGAGGTCTTCGGTGACGGTGCGGTCTTCCTGGATCATCTTCTGGACCTTTTTGTAGCTCGTGCTGACGGTCGAGTGGTTGCGGTTGCCAAATTCGGCGCCCACCGCCGTGGTCGTCATCTCGCACATCTCGATGGCCAGATAGATGGCGATATGGCGTGCTTTGGCGATATTGGCGTTGCGACGCGGGCCGATGAGCTCCTCGTGTGTCACGCCGTACTGCTCTTCGATGACGGACTGAACCGTCTGGACGTTGATCTTTTTGGCCGATGTGTCGAAGTACTGGCTGGCGATGGCGTCGATATCGTCAAAGGTGAGCTCTCCGCCCTCGCGCTCGCGGTCGCCCGCCTCGCCGGCGCAGCGCTCGCAAAAGCTCTCGAGTTCGCGGATGTTGGTGCCCGACACCTCTGCCATGTGCTTAAAGTGCTCATCGGTCAGGTGCCCGCCGTCGCCCCCATAGGCCGCCAGCAGCGAGTCGTCGCCTGCCTCGGGAGCGGCGACGATGGTGTTCTCGTAATAGCGCTGCAAGATCTTGTATTTCATCTCGTAGCTGGGCTCTGCGACTAGGCAGAGCATGCCGGCGTTGAAGCGGCTGGTCAGACGCTCGTCCATGCTCAGGTCCTTGGGGGCGCGGTCTGCCGCGATGACGACTTTCTTGTTGTTGCGGATGAACTCGTCCATGAGCTGGAAAAAGTAGTCCACGCTCGCGCGCTTGCCGATGATGTTTTGGATGTCATCGATGATGAGCACGTCCACACCGTGGTACGCCTGCATGATGGGGGCGTTGCTCTTCTTTTGGCGGTCGAACTCGGTCATCAGGTCGTCCAGATATGCCTGGGAGTTGGCATACTTGACCTTGATCTCGGGCGACTTCTCGGCGAGCTCGTTTTTGATGGCAAGCAGCAGGTGCGTCTTGCCCAGGCCCGATTTGCCGTAGATGAACAGTGATGTGCATGTGCCGCGCTCGTCCGCGAGGGCGGCAAACTTGAGCGCCGAGCGATAGGCATGGCTGTTCTCGGGGCCGTAGACAAAGTTCTCAAAGGTAAATTTTGAGTTCGCGGCGAGCGGGGCTCCATCCGTATTCTGCTCGGCCGGCACGGTTGGTGCTGGCATGGGTGAAGCGGGGGTCGCAGCTTGCGTGGATTTGGTCGGCGCTCCGCCCTTCATCTGGTTCATCATGCGACGAAAATCGTCGGCCGAGAGCGTGTTCTTGATTGCAATGCCCGAATCCGCGCCCGCCGCTGCGTCGTGAGCGATGGGCATGTGCGTGACGGGTGCGCTCGTTGACGTCGCCGCCGCGGTCGGCAACGGTGCCATGGTTTCACGGGAAACATCGCTGTGCTGGTGCTCGATTGTCGGCACGTCGTCTGCGGAGGCCGGCACCGACGGGGAAGCGGCGGGAGCCGTGGCGGGCGCCGTCGCGGCAGTGGATTCCGTCGCGGCGCCTTGCGGTGCCACGATGTCGAGCGCAATCGGTGCAAAGGCGATTTCTTCCAGATAAGCCTCAATAGTCGGCTGATGCTTTTTGAGCTGCGCGATGGCAAAGCGCGAGGGGGCCTCGATCGTGAGCGTATCTTCGGTCAGGCTTATGGCGCGCGATTGCCCCAGCATGTTGATGAGGCGTGCATCTTGGCCGTCGCGCTGGCAAAAGGCGATGGCATCCCCCAGGATGATGCTTGCTTCCTCGTCCACTGTCTCTCCCGTTCTTTAGCTCTGAGCTCGCACGCGAGCGGCGCCGAGTTCGGTCAGATGGTATTTCTGGCCATGCTTGATGACCAAGCCGGCCTGCGCCAAGTCATTGAGCGTGCGTGACCAAGTGGGGGCCGAGTTTCCAAATGCCCTCGCCAGATCGGTTGCACCGCACGCTTGTTTTTGCGCCAGATAGCCCAGCGCGGCGTTGCCGCGATCGCTTACGAACACGTCCGGTTGTGGCTGTGCATACTGATTTGCTGCATTAGGATACATCATTTGAGCTGCTGGTTGTTGAGAACTCTGCATTGGCGGCATTTGCTGTTGAAAACTTTGAGGCCACTGTTGGTAAGGCTGCGGAGGCGTCTGCTGGGCCCAGGGGTTGTACTGCTGCTGCGGCATCTGCTGGTACGGCTGCTGATATCCCTGCTGGTACTGCTGCGGGAACTGCTGGCCATACCCCAGTGGCGGCATCTGCTGATATGGATATCCCTGTTGGTACGGCTGATAGCCCATTTGCTGGCCACCCGGCGCCCCCGTCGCCTGCTGCATTGCTGCTGCATCCTGATCAGCCAGCGGCATGGCCTCTGGCATGTTTGGCGGCATCGACATAGATGCCGCCTGGGGCTCTTGTGTGGGAAGCATTCCGGGCTGCTGCATCTGCCCCACGGGGGGCTGCATCTGCTGCGTTGCCATGGGCTGCTGCGCAAAAGCTCCCGGCAGGGGATATGTGGGCTGCTCCGTCTCGGGCCGCACGGCAGCACCGCGTCCGCCGGCACGCTCGATTTCCTGCACGCGTTTAGGGTTCAGGCTTACCGTAACCACGGTGCCGTTGCCCATGTTGTCCTCGATGGATACGGCACCGCCGGCGTTTTCCAAATACTCCTGCACCATGGGAAACCCTGCTCCGGTTCCACGGATATAGCGCTTCATCTTGCTGTTTGCGCTGGTAACGCCAAAGTCGAAAGCGCGTTCCTTGTCGTCGATGCCGGGTCCTTGGTCAGCAAAGCGGATGGTGTCTCCGCCGTCCAGAATCGAGATGATGGGCTCTGCAAAGTGTGCGTGGATAAAGTTTTCGACAATCTCGCGGATGACCATGAGCGAGATATGGCCACCTTGTTCTTTCATGCACTGGTAGACGGTGTTGGTCGTCTCTTCCAAATACGTGCGGACATCTTGCGGATCAATGACGATCACGCGCGGTGTCGACAGCATGTCGTCATAGACGGCGATGCGCGCGGCGTACATGGCTTTTGGCGCCTGCGTGGTCGTCTGCTCGCCTTCCGCACGCTCTTCGCGCACGCCGGTGATGTGCTCGTTGTCGGGTGCCGGGTCTCCGGAATCGACCATGGTGTAAAAGTCGTCAGACATGCCGCTCGCAATCTTTCAAAAGGTTTCGAACAAATAGTAGCTCACCGTGCAACGTTTCTCATCTTTCGACAACTTTTCAAAACTTGTTGAAAACTTTGGAAAACGGGCGAAAAGCTCTCAACATTGCCAACATGACCTGTTGAAAACTCGATGAAATATCGTGAAATGTTGCCATGAGGCGCAAATTTCGGTTGTGCTTATGGGGGAACCGTGTGAACTGCGCAACCTTTTACCTTTGATTTCTTGACATTTGAACATTGATTTCCCTACAATCTTCAAGCTCACGTGTCTATATCTGCGTCCGCGTCCCCGCGGACACTCGAAATGCAGCAGGAGGAACTTAAGATGAAGCGTACGTATCAGCCTAATAAGCGTAAGCGTGCCAAGACCCATGGCTTCCGTGCCCGTATGGCCACTAAGGGTGGTCGTGCCGTGCTCGCCCGTCGTCGTGCCAAGGGCCGCAAGCGTCTCACTGTCTAGCAGCGATACACACATCTCGCATGAAGACTATTAAGTCTCGGCAAGATTTCGAGCATGTGTTCAGTCAGGGGCGTCGTTTCAATCACCCTCTGATTCGAATGACCATATGTGAATCGGTTGGCGAAGGCGACTCCGGAAGGGTCGCCTTCGTTGGTGCTAAGCGACTCGGTTGTGCCGTCGTGCGCAACCGATCTAAGCGTGTGATGCGCGAGGCCGCCCGCAGCTGCGGATTTCCCGTTGCGGGTTATGACATCATCTTGTTTGCAACTCCCAAGACGAGGGTTTCCTCGCCGCAGGAGATGGACAAGGCGTTGCGTTCGCTTATGAAGCGCGCCGGCGTTGCCGGGGAGGAGCGATGAGCAATCACGTTTTGCGACGTGTTGCCATCGCTCCTATTCGCATATATCAACAGGTTATTTCGCCCTTATTGCCTGACGCCTGCATTTATTACCCAACGTGCTCGCAATACGCCGTCCAGGCGATTGAGAAGCACGGTGTTTTGAGAGGCTGCTGGCTTGCCGTGAGGCGCATCGCTCGCTGCAATCCCCTGCACGTCGGCGGTTATGACCCTGTGCCCTAGCGGGCACTCGCTATCGGAGGAAAACTTACATGTGGGATTGGATCGTTAACATCCTTTTCGAGCTGCTCAAGCTCATCCAGACCTTTGCGGTCGACTGGGGCCTGTCCATCATCATCCTGGTGGTCATCATCCGTCTGCTGCTGACGCCGCTCATGCTCAAGTCGACCAAGTCGACGGCTCGCATGCAGGTGCTGCAGCCCAAGATGCTCGAGATCCAGGAGCGCTATGCCGACGATCCCCAGCGTCAGGCCGAGGAGATGCAGAAGTTCTACAGCGAGAACAAGTTCAACCCCATGGCTGGCTGTCTGCCGCTGCTGATTCAGATGCCTATCCTGTTCGCCCTGTTTACATTGCTGCGCAACCTGCCGCAGTACTTTAACGACGGCACGTTCTCGTTCTTCAACATCCTGCCCGACCTGACCACCACGCCGAGCGCTTCCTTTGCCGATGGCTTTATGGTTGCACTGCCTGCGCTGGTTTGCCTGATCCTGTTCGCCGTCCTGACCCTGATTCCGCAGCTCTATATGTCGCGCAACCAGACCGGCCAGCAGGCTCAGAGCATGCGTATGATGGCCGTTGTCATGACGGTCATGATGCTTTGGATGGGCTGGAGCCTTCCCGTTGGTGTTCTGCTGTACTACGACGTCTCGTCTGCTTGGCAGGTTATCCAGCAGATTTTTGTGACGCAGAAGGTCATCGACAAGGCGAAGGCCGATGAGGAGGAGCGTCTTAAGAACGCTCCGCTGCAGGTTGAGGTCACTCGTCGAGAGAAGAAGCCGCGCCCGCACAAGAAGAAGTAGTGGGATATCAATCTTATTTAGGTACCTAACTTTTGGAGTACGTTATGTCTGAAGAGATCATCGAGGATATGCTTGAGGAGGTTGCCCCGCAGGTCGCGGGCGATTATCCCGAGATTGCACAGCGCTACAAGGCTGGTGAAGAGCTGACCGATGAGGAGCTCGACACCATTGCCGATGTTGCGATTTCCATCCTGCGTTCCATCCTTTCGCACTTCGATGCCGCCAACTCTCCTATCGATGAGTATGAGGGCGACGAGGGTGAGCTGATTTTGGATGTAACGGCTCCCGACCTTGCTGTTCTCATTGGCCGTCATGGTCGCACCCTTGATGCCCTTCAGGTTATGTTCTCTTTGCTGGTGAGCCGCAAACTTGGCTTTAGGTATCCGGTTGTAGTGGACGTAGAGGGATACAAGAGTCGCCGTCAGGACAAGGTTGCTTCCATGGCTCAGTCTGCTGCCGAGCGTGCCATCCGCACTCATAAGAGTGTTTCGCTTCCGCCCATGAATGCCTACGAGCGTCGACTGGTTCACATTGCACTTCGTGGCAATGATGCCGTCGATACTCATTCTGAGGGTTCTGACCCTGATCGCCATGTGGTGATTGTTGCTCGATAATCTTCTCGAGCTTATGCTAAGGGGACGTGGTTTCCACGTCCCCTTTTTTTGTCAAAAGTTCTCGATACACTGATTTTTGTCAGAAAGGAGCTTTCGTTGTTAGTACTTACTGATCAGCAGGCTGACGAGATGTTGAGTCGTCTAACTTCCTATTGCAAAGAGTATTCCTTGAGCGTAACTGATGTTGAGCTGAGGAAATGTATTCAGCATCTGGATTTGGTTCTAGAAACAAATAAGACAACCAATCTCACCCGTATTCTTAACGTAGAAGATGCTGCAGTACTTCATATCCTCGACTCACTTGTTTTGCTCCCCTATATCAACAAGGCTCCTGAGGGAGCTTTGCTCGATATGGGAACAGGTGCGGGCTTCCCTGGTATTCCATTAACCATAACCACGCATCGTAAAGCTACTTATATTGACTCTGTTGGCAAGAAGGTTGATGCGGTTAATTCCTTTGTCCATGCTCTTGGATTGAAACATGCTCATGCGGTTCATGATCGTCTTGAAGAATATGCTCGAAGCCATAAGAAGCAGTTCTCTGTTGTAACCGCCCGCGCACTGGCCCCTCTACCGATTCTTGTTGAGTATGCGGCTCCGTATCTGAAGGATGGAGGGCTATTTGTTATAACCAAGGGCAATCCTTCGGATGAGGAGCTTGCTTCCGGCATGTCAGCAGCTAAGATTTGCGGCTTCACTTTGCTTCTGAATGACGCAATTGATTTGCCTGAAGGTTTGGGTCACAGGGAGTTCATTGTTCTTAAGAAGAGTCATCCAGCATCTGTCTCATTGCCTCGTGCAAATGGCGTGGCAAAGAAGAATCCGCTTGCCTAGATGTTTCACGTGAAACATAATGGATACTAACAACTTGCAGTGTTTCACGTGAAACATAGCGGTTGATATCGATTCGGAATGTTTCACGTGAAACATCCTCCGTTTGACAGCTTTAATACACACCAGGAGGGACCGTGGGATTTCGCGACGTTAAGCGTTCTAAGAGCGCAAAAGACACGCGTATCATTGCAATCATCAATCAAAAAGGCGGCGTCGGTAAGTCAACGACGGCTGTAAACCTTGCAGCAGCACTGGGTGAGCAGGGTCGTAAGACACTGATTGTCGATTTTGATCCGCAGGGAAACAGCACCAGTGGATTCGGAATTGAAAAAGAAGACCTTGATCACTGCATCTATGATGCATTGTTGAATGATGTGCCGGCAGAATCACTTGTTCTTGATACAAATTGCAAAAAGGTATTCGTAATTCCAGCTACAATTCAGCTTGCAGGCGCCGAAATTGAGCTCGTAAGCGCAATTGCACGTGAAACCCGCCTCAAAGATTTGCTTGAGCCGATTCAGGACGAGTTCGATTTTATTTTCATTGACTGTCCTCCTTCGCTCGGCCTGCTTACTATCAACGCTTTGACCGCAGCAGACAGCGTTTTGATTCCGATCCAGTGCGAATATTACGCACTCGAGGGTGTTACGAAGCTGCTTGAGTCAATGAAGATGGTCAAATCAAGGCTGAACAAGGGCTTAGACACCTATGGTGTGCTTATGACGATGTATGACTCGCGTACTTCACTATCGAATCAGGTTGTTGAGGAGGTTCAATCGTACTTTGGTGATAAGGCGTTTAAGACGCTAATCCCCCGTACGGTTAAAATCTCCGAAGCTCCGTCTTTTGGAGAACCAGTAATTACCTATGCACCTCAAAATAAGGGTGCAAAAGCATATATGAACCTTGCAAAAGAGGTGATCAAGCGTGCCTAGTGTAAAGAAACGTGGCGGATTGGGACGTGGACTGAATGCTTTGGTCTCAGAGGCCGAGTATGAGACCGGCGGTTCGGCTGCATCGGCTTCAAATGCTGCATCTGAAACAAAGCTACCTATTGAGGATATTGTTCCCAACCCTAATCAGCCGCGAATTCACTTTAACGAAACTGAACTTCGCGAGTTGAGCGAGTCAATCCAAGAACATGGCGTTTTGCAGCCGCTTTTGGTTCGCAAGCATGGAAACGGCTATGAGATCATCGCTGGCGAGCGTCGTTACCAGGCGTCAAAGCTTGCTGGTCTTGAAGAACTGCCTGTCATCATTAAAGATGTTAATGATGAAGAGATGCTAGCTCTTGCTCTTATCGAAAACCTTCAGCGTTCTGATCTTAATCCCGTCGAAGAGGCTAAGGGCTATCGTCAGCTTATCGATGCCAGCGGAATGACACAGGAGGCATTGTCGAAGGCAGTAAGCAAGTCACGCTCTGCAATTACAAACTCGCTGCGTCTTCTCGATCTCCCCGAAGTAGTTCAGCAGATGATTTTTGAGGGTAAACTTACTGCTGGTCATGCACGTGCGATTCTTGCAGTTCCCTATGAGGATGCTCGAATTCGACTTGCAGAGAAGGTTGTTGCAGAGGGCCTTTCCGTAAGAGCGACAGAAAATCTTGCTCCGTTGTTTTCTGCCGGAGAGACACCTAAGACGCCGAGGCCTGCAACCCCTCAGTCTTTTAAAAAGGCAGCCCGCGTGCTTCGTCAGGTTTTTAATACCAACGTGCGTGTGAAGAGCTCGCGTGGAAAGAATAAGATTGAGATTGAGTTTAAAGACGAGGAAGAGCTCTCTCGTATTCTTGGCGAAATGATTCAGTTTGATCAAGGAGGCCAAGATGAGGAATAGAATTTTAACTACGATTGCATTGGCGACGACTGTCGCGGCTGGTGCCTTTGCTGGCTATAAGATCGCGACAGACGATGAACTTCGAGGTCGTTTGCTTCGTAGTGCGCAAGATATTGTCGATATATCCAAGAAGAAAATGGATGTTATGACAGAAGATGTTGCAATGCGTACTGCTCAGGTAACGAAGAATCCCAAGATTAATCAGGGTTGGGTCAGTAACCAATGGGAAAATGTAGGCTATTAGGTACCTAACAATTACTTAGCATATTGTGATGGGTCCTTGTCTGATTCACGAGACAAGGACCCCTTATTTTGGCCGTAAAAATGGGACCAGTAGCAGCTAATTCAAAATTAAGGTCAATAAATGAAACGACCCCGGTTGCATATCCTGCAACCGGGGTCGTTCGATGTTTCACATGAAACGTTTTGGGGTGCGACTCCCCTATGCGTTCTTCTGAACTTTGAAGCGCTGCTTCAGCTGTCCGCAAGCGGCGTCAATATCGTTACCACGGGAGTTACGAATCGTGGTCTCGATGCCACGGGACTCAAGGCGACGCTGAAGATCCTCAACCTTATGAATCGGCGACGGCTTGAGCGGGCTACCCTCGATGTCGTTAAGCTGAATGAGGTTAACGTGGCACAGCGTTCCCTCGCAGAAGTCGCAGAGCGCCTGCATTTCCGGATTCGTATCGTTGACGCCTTCGATCATGGCATACTCATAGGTCGGGCGGCGGCCAGTCTTCTCGGTGTAGAGCTGAAGCGCCTCGTGAAGGCGAAGCAGCGTGTACTTCTTAACACCGGGCATGAGCTTGTTGCGCGTCGACTGGATGGCGGAATGCAGGGAAACGGCAAGCGTGAACTGCTCGGGGATGTCGGCAAATTTGCGAATACCGGGAATAACGCCACTGGTAGAGACGGTGAGGTGACGAGCACCGATACCGATGCCGTCGGGGTCGTTGAGGATTCGCAGCGCCTTGAGAACTTCATCGTAGTTGGCAAACGGCTCGCCCTGGCCCATGAAGACAACGCTCGTGGCACGCTCGCCAAAGTCGTTGGATACATGAAGTACCTGGTCGACGATCTCTTGAGCGGTCAGAGAGCGCTTGAGGCCGTTGAGACCGGTAGCGCAAAAGGCACAACCCATGCCGCAGCCTGCCTGGGTGGAAACGCAGACGGAAAGCTTGTTGCGACGGGGCATGCCGACAGTCTCGACGGAAACGCCGTCGTGGTACTCGAGCAGATACTTGCGCGAGCCATCTTTGGAAACTTGCTTGGTGAGTTCAGTCGGCGTGTCGAAGGCAAAAGCCTCTTTAAGCTGCTCGCGGAAAGCCTTGGGAAGGTTGGTCATATCGTCGAACGAACAAACGTTCTTCTCGAAGACCCATTCGATGAGCTGCTTCGCGCGGAAGGCGGGCTGGCCAAGTTCGGCCACGAGCTCGCGAATATCGTTTTGGCTCAAGTCGCGAATGTCCTGAGATTTAGTCCTGGGATTCATGGAAGCCTTTCGATTTTGGGGAAACGTAGAGGGTATCGCTACAATATGGTATCAGCTGCAGAAATTATAGAGGAGGAGTCTGCCCATGCCGGGTAAAAGCCCAGAGAACATGCACGTAGCGGTCTTGGCGGGCGGTCATTCCGCTGAGCGCGAGATCTCGCTCAATTCGGGAAAGAACGTTGTGGTGGCACTGAAGGAAGCCGGCTACACCTCGGTGGAGCTGCTCGACACGGCCGCTGATGATTTTATGGTAACCATGGCGACCGGCGGCTTTGACGTGGCGTTTATCGCCATGCACGGTGCCGGCGGCGAGGATGGCGCCATGCAGGGTGCCATGGAGACCCTGGGTATCCCCTACACGGCCTCGGGCGTGCTTGCCAGCGCCTGCGGTGCCGACAAGGAGGTCTCTAAGCTCTTGTACGCCAAGGCGGGCATTCCCATTGCCCCCGGCCTTGCGCTCGAGGTGGGCGATGAAGTCGATATCGATCATATCGTCGAGGTTTGTGGCGAGCGCTGCTTTGTGAAGCCGGCCGTCAACGGTTCCAGCTATGGCATTTCCCTGGTCCATGAGCCCTCCGAGCTGCCCGCGGCAATCGCCAAGGCGTTTGAGTACGGCGACAAAGTGCTGGTCGAGAAGTGCATCGAGGGTACCGAGATCACCGTTGGCGTATACGGCGAGGATGACGTGCGCGCCCTGCCGATTGTCGAGATCCGTAAGCCCGAGGACTGCGAGTTCTACGATCTGGACGTGAAATATGTCGACCCTACGGACATCCATCGCATTCCGGCGCAGATTTCACCCGAGAACTATGCTCGTGCCCAGGAGCTTGCCTGTGCCGCTCACAAGGCCCTCGGTTGCCTGGGCATCTCGCGCAGCGATTTTATCGTGAGCGAGGACGGCCCCGTTATCCTCGAGACCAATACCATTCCCGGCATGACCGATACGTCGCTGTATCCGGATGAGATTCGCCACACCGATGACATGACGTTCCCGCAGGTCTGTGACAGCCTGATTCGCATGGGACTTCGTCGAGCGGGCGTTGCATGCTAATCGAGGACGCTGTTTCGTCGGGAACGCCGCAGTTTGTCATCGATTCCTATGCCGCGCTTGCCGAGCGCGCCAAAACCCAAGCGTTTGGTCTCATCGAGGAAGATGTTATCGTCCTCGATACCGAGACCACGGGTCTTTCGGTGCAGGACAACGAGCTTATCGAGATATCGGCGGCTCGCCTTTCGGGCCGCGAGGTTGTCGATCGCTTCGATACCTTCGTGCATCCCAAGCAGCTGATTCCCGCCGAGATTACCGAGCTCACGAGCATTACAAACGCCGATGTGGCAGATGCCCCGTCGGCCGTTGAGGCTGTCGCCGCTCTCGCCGATTTTGTCGGCGGCTGCCCGGTGATCGCACATAACGCCACCTTCGACCGCTCGTTTATCGAGTCGGTCAAGGGCGGCGTCAACGTCAGTGACATCTGGATCGATTCGTTGGCACTGTCGCGCATCGCGCTTCCGCGCCTGGCCTCGCATAAGCTGTCTTTCATGGCCGACCTGTTTGGCTGCGACTCGGTGTCGCATCGCGCCAACGCCGATGTCGACGCCTTGTGTGGTGTGTGGCGCGTGTTACTCGTGGCGCTCACCGACTTGCCTCAGGGCTTGATGGCGCGCCTGGCCGACATGTACCCCGACGTACCCTGGTCCTATCGTCCCATCTTCTCCTTCTTGGCGGGACAGAACCCCGGTTCCATCTTCTCTCTCAGTGCCGCCCGCGCCGACGTTCTCAAGGCCGATCGGGCCGATGATCGCGTTGATGCGGACGAGCTACCGGTCCTTAAGATGCCGAGCCGCGAGGAAATCGAGGCGGACTATGCCCCGGGCGGCCTGGTCAATCGCATGTATCCCACCTACGAGCCGCGCGATGAGCAGATCGCGATGGCGCTCGAGGTCCGTGACGCGCTCGTTACGGGAACGCATCGCGTGATTGAGGCGGGGACGGGCGTCGGCAAATCGATGGCTTACCTGGTGCCTTTTGCCGAGGCCGCGCGCCGCAACAACATCACGGTGGGTATCGCGACTAAATCGAATAATCTTGCCGACCAGCTCATGTATCACGAGCTGCCCAAACTTGCTGAGCAGCTGGACGGAGGCCTATCGTTTTGCGCCCTCAAGGGCTATGACCACTATCCATGCTTGCGCAAGCTTGAGCGCATGAGCCGCGGCCAAGTCGAAATTACGACTAAGCGTGATCCTGCCGACACGCTTACGGCAGTCGCGGTCATCATGGCGTACGTGTGTCAGTCGGCCGATGGCGACCTCGACTCGCTCGGCATTCGCTGGCGCAGCGTCAACCGTCCCGACTTTACGACGGCGTCGCGCGAGTGCGCCCGTCGCCTATGCCCGTTTTTCCCCGATAAATGCCTAGTCCACGGCGCCCGCCGTCGCGCGGCGCATGCCGATGTGGTGGTCACCAACCATTCCCTGCTATTCCGCAATGTTGCGGCCGAGGGCAGAATCTTGCCCCCGATTCGTCATTGGGTAATCGACGAGGCCCATTCCATCGAGCGCGAGGCACGCCGTCAATGGGCGCGCGTGGTGTCGGCGGACGAATCACGCGTTCTGTTTGAGCGTCTGGGTGGCTCGAGCACCGGCGCGCTAAGCCAGGTTTCCCGTGATTTGGCAACCTCCGAGGGCTCTACGCTCTATCTGGGCCTTACTGCCAAGGCGACGTCGACGGTTGCGCGCGCGAGCATGGCGATCGCCGGCGTGTTCGATGGCGTTCGCGAGCTCGGTCGCCGTGCCCGTGGGGGCTATGACAATGCCAATCTATGGATTGGCCCCGAGCTGCGCGAATCTGACGACTGGCATGATTTCTTACAGTCGGCCTACGCTGGCATCGACGCATTGGAACAAGCTGACAAGAGCGTCGACGCGCTGGTACAAGCCGTCGCCGCCGACAAGCCCGAGGTTGTTGTCGACCTGGGTGATATCTCGCACCGCCTGCACGAGCTGGCCGAGAACCTCAAGCTCATCATTGACGGCACCGATGAACACTACGTGTATTCGCTGCAGGTCAATCGCAGGCTGCGTGCCGGCGGCGAGTCGATGACCGCGGAGCGCATCGATATTGGCGAGGCCTTGGCAACCGAGTGGCTGCCCGAGGTTCACACGGCTATCTTTGCCTCGGCGACCATGACGGTGTCCAAAAGCTTTGAACACTTTAACCATGCGGTCGGCCTCGATCGCATCGGTGCTTCAACATCCTTATCGCTGCACTTGGACTCGAGCTACGACTTCGATTCGAACATGGCTGTAGTCGTTGCGGGCGATATCCCCGATCCGCGCGATCGTGAGAGCTATCTTACGGCGCTCGAGCGCGTGCTGGTCGACGCTCATCTTGCCATGGGCGGCTCGGTGCTCACGCTGTTCACCAACAGGCGTGACATGGAGGAGCTGTACGATCGCGTCGAGCCCAAGATGGCTCGTGCGGGCCTGGAACTCAACTGCCAGCAGCGCAACTCATCTCCTCGTCGCCTGCGCGACCGGTTTATCAACGAGCCAACCTCATCGCTTTTTGCGCTTAAGGCCTTCTGGGAGGGGTTTGACGCCAGCGGCGAGACGCTGCGCTGCGTCATCATTCCCAAGCTGCCGTTCTCGAGCCCCACGGACCCGCTCTCGTGCGAGCGCAACCTGCGCGAAGACCGCGCTTGGGCGCGCTATTCGCTGCCTGAGGCAGTGCTCGAGGTCAAGCAGGCGGCCGGCCGCCTTATCCGCTCGTCGACCGATTGCGGCGTGCTGATTCTGGCCGACCCGCGCCTGGTGACGAAGGGCTACGGAAAGAAGTTCTTAACGTCGCTGCCCACGAGCTCCTACCAGCGCATCGAATCGGCGCAGATCGGGCACTATCTACAGCTGTGGCGTGCACGCCACGAGCGGCGGCGCTAAAGCGGACAGACGAGGGTTTTTGCCATATCGCACAGACGCTTTGACAGGGCGGGGTCATCCAAGATGCGGATGGCTCCGCCCGCTGCGATTATCTGGCTCAGCAGCCAACGCTCGGAGCCGTAATGTACGGTTACCGTTGCCATGTCTGTCCCGCTGCGTTCGATTAGGGTGATGCCGGCCCAGTCCAGATGCTCCGCCATATCGAATGGCATCAAGAGCTTTGCGCTACGCTGCGTCCGGGCAAGGGAATCGTGGAGGGATGCAACGTCCGGTGCGTGAGGCACGACGGAGTCTTCCGTCAAGGCGAGTCCCTCGATTTTATCCATGCGATAGGTGCGCTGCTCATCGACCGCGATGTCCCAGGCAATCAGGTATGTTTGGTCGCCGTTTGCTGTAATGCGCAAGGGGTCGACCAGACGCTCGCGTGGCCGCGCATTGTCCATCGAGCGATACGAGATACGACAGCGAACGCCGTCCTGAATGGCGCAGCTCAGCTGCTGCCAGTGCGACCCGTGGTTGACGGTGTCAAAGACGTGCTGGTTATAGCCGAGCTCTTCGGGTAGAAGAGCATGTCGAATTCGAGCCGCCGCCTGGGGCTCGATCCCCAACGATTCAAGTTCGTGGTTGAGCACAGCGCCCTCGGCGGCACTCAGGCGCAGCGGTAGTACACGCCCGGCGTCACCGGTGAGGACCACGCGCTCGCCGTGGCATTCGCAGATGATACGCGCACCCGATTCTCGGTCCGCGAGCGTCGAGACGATCTCGAGAATCTCGTCGAGCGACGCCCCCGTGATGTCAAAGCGACTGCAAATCTCGGTTCGTGTCATGCCGCTCTCGCCGGCGGCGTAGAGGGCCTCCATGATGTCGATGGCGCGCGAGAGCCTCTGCTCGCTGGTGAGTTTACGCACGGGCATGCTCGTGCACCGTCCTTTCAATGAGGTGGTTCCACGCCTGCTTGAGCGATTTGGGGGCCATGGGCCTCATGCCGTCCATGGCGTGGGCCATGCAAAATGAGGCGGCGGCTTCAAGATCGCGCACGTCAACGGTCCAAGTCCATCCCGAATCGGTGTGTGCGAGCTCACCTCGCCCGCGCGTGAGGCCGTTGATCATATCGATCTGCGTCTGCGGGGCGAACGAGAACGTAGCCGCAACGGGCGGGCGGTCGGCAAAATCGAATTCAAAGAACAGGTAGTCGTTGAGATTGAAGTCTGCAGGGATGGCGTAGGCCTTCGAAGGACGCCAAGCGCGAACGATACGGTCGCAGCGGAATGTCCTGATGTCGTCGGTGGCATTGTCGAGGCCGCAGAAGTACGCAACGCCCTCGCGCTCGAACATGCCGTAGACGCAGACGGTACGCTCTTTCTGCTCACCGCGTCCGTTCTGATATAAAAATCGCAGCGCGCATCGCTCGGCAAAGGCGCTCCATACCGCATCGACGGTGGGAGAGCGGCGGATCGGTGCTTCGTCCGCCGTCGTCCTGCCGGTGAGGTAGGCAATCTTGGAACGAATATCGGCAAGCGGCGCGGCAAAAGTGGATGAGCCGGCCGCTATTGTCTGGTCGATAGCGTTGAGCAGGATATCGGCGTCGTCTGCGGTGATGAGGCCGCCTGCCGCAAACGTGTGCTCGCGGTCGATTGTCCATGAGCTTTCCTCGGTCTCCTGCGCGCCGGCGGGGCGAACCTCCTTGATTAAGATGCCGCGTTCGAGCAGTTTGTCACGATCGCGCCGAAACTTGCGCTTATCCGAGTCGATATTGCCCGAGCCATATCCCAGGTCAGAATCCAAGACGATCTGCTCGGTCGTCAGCGGTTCGGGGGAGCTGTTGAGCACAAAGAAAAGATTGAGGATGCGCTGAGTCGTTTTATCGAAACTGGGCTCCGAATTCCCCTTTTTAATTGTCGCGGTCGCGTCGCTTGCCGTCATAGAGTCCTCGCATGAGAAGGTGGTTTGCTGCCATGATTTTAGTCCGATATGGAGATTAGGCTATATCCTTGTCCGCTCGGGGCGTTAAGATGGGCCGAATTCGGTCGTTTGCGCTCGCTCGGGGTATACTTTCGACTATATACGGTTCTAATGTGCATGCATTGGGCCTATTTGTCGGATTATGGATGTGGAGCGCACATGGCGAACACCCAGAACTATATTAACCACCTGCTGCAGAACACCGGCATCACGCCGGCATGCAGCGAAGAAGAGCGCTTGGCTGCCGAGGATATCGCTCAGATCTTCCGCAACCACGGCTTTGATCCCGAGGTTCAGGAGTTCAATGCCCCGGCGCCCAGCAGGTTGGCATTTGCCGTTACCGGTATTCTTGCGTTTGCCGGCGCCCTGCTGATGGGCATCGGCGGCGGCATCGGCTTGGTCGGCACCTTGCTGGCCATTGTCGGCGCCGTTCTTTACGTGCTCGAGCGCACGGGCCACCCCGTGGTTTCACGCCTGGGCAAGACGGGCGTGAGCCAAAATGTCATCGCCTACCACAGGGCCTCGGGCCCGCTCGCGTCTCCGCGCAACCGCCCGGTGGTCGTTGTCGCACACTACGACTCTCCCCGTGCTGAGCTGCTCGCCCGCGAGCCCTATGCTTCGTATCGTGCGCTCATCGCCAAGCTGTTGCCTGTTGCCACGGTTGCCCCTGCTGCCGTTGCCATCCTGCGCATCCTGCCGCTCCCCGGCGCGCTCAAGGTTCTGCTGTGGATTGTCGCGATCCTCGCTTCCCTCGTTGCACTTGCCAACGCGGCAAACATCATCTCTAACCGCTACATTCTTCCCTATACGTCCGGCGCGGTGTGCAACAAGTCTTCTGTCGCCGCTATGCTCGGTGTTATGGACAACGTTGCTCCTTTCCAGGGCGAAAACGAGTTTCCCGACGATGTTCCGTTCGATACCTATTTTGGGGAGCAGAAGCGTCGTGCCGAGGAAATGGCGCGCGCAGCGGCGGAGTATGCCGCGGCCCAGCAGCAAAACGACTACGGCAATACCATCGAGTATGAAGAGCCTACCTACGCCGAGGACGAGTTCGGTCAGCCGATTGCTCCCGACGCTCAGGCCGAGCCCGAACAGGGTGAGGCTTTCGACGAGCAGATCGAGGGCTTTGAGGGTGCGTCTGCCGACGAGACGCTGATTGGCGCCATTGTGCCCGAGGATCAGAATCAGGCTGTCCAGGCCGAAGAGTTCAATGACGAGGTTCCCGCTGCCGAGCCGGCGGAGGAGCCTGTCGCGGCCGAGCCCGAGCCCAAGCTCTATCGCAATGCCGCCGGCAACATCCGCTTTGGTTCGGATGCCATCCGTGCGCTCGGAATGCTTCCCGAGTCCTGCACGCTCGATTACGAGGAGGGCGAGGAGCCGACGTTTGAGCCCGAGCCTGCCCCCGTCGTGACCGTGGATGATGAGTCTGCCGCGGTTACCGCTGCCGTTGCCGAGTCCGAGGCGGTGTCCGCGATCGATCCCGCGGCAGGACTGGACATTTTGGCTCCCGCCGCGCCGGCGCAAGACGTTGCGGATGAGTCTGACGACGATTACGTTGAACAGCCGAGGCGCGTGTCTTACGAGAGCGATACTGATTTCTCGGCCGAGATTCCCGCGGCAACGCCCCATGCCGATATTGCATCCGCGTTCTCTTCGATTGGCGCCAGCGCTTCCAACTTCTTTAAGGGCGCGCTTGCAAAGGGCAAGAAATTTGTCGACGATTTCGAAGAGAAGCGCGCTGCTGCACGCGAGGCTGCCGAGCAGGAAGCTATCGCTCAGCAGCAGGCAGCTGAGGCGGCACGTGAGCTCGCGGCGCAAGAGTTCGAGCAGAACGAGGCTATGCAGTCCGTGCCCGTCGACGCTGCCGAAGCTACGACGTCCTTTGAGTCCCAGCAACCGGCGTCCGCGGATGTTGTTGAGGCGACGACGTCTTTCGAGGCTCAGCAGCACGTCGATAGCACCATGTCGTTTGATGCCGCGCAGTTCGATTCCACGATAACGTTTGAAAAGCAAGGCACCGCGATTGCCGAGCCCCTTCCTGTTTCCGATGAGCAGGGCGACGCGGCAGACGATGACGAGCCTATTGATGCTGCCGAAATCCAAGATGCCGCCGAGGACGAGCCCGTCGAGGCCAACTGTGACGAAGAGCAATACGCGGCAGCCGAGCAAGATGATTCGACCGAGGTCGAGCAGGAGGAAGTGCCTGCGGTTTCCGAGGCTCCCGAGACAGATGAGTCGAGGCCTTACTCCACGCAGATTTTCACCATGCCGGCCCCGAGTGGTTCCGGTGCCACGGTTGCCGATGTTGCTCCCACCCAGGACGAAACGATCGATTCCCTTATGGCCCAGATTTCCTCCCAGGCATCACCACGTCCGCAGATGAATGTTCCCGATCCGGCGTCGGCTCCGTCGCCTGCACCTTCCTCGTCTCCGCTAGCTTCGGTCCCCGATCCGTCGCTGCCGTCGATGAAGCAGGCAAACGTTGCGTCTCGCACGTCGCTGTTCGACCTTCCCGACCCCTCCGCACAGGTCAACGACCCCTTTGCTACCGCTCAGGGTCCCGAACCCACATCGGCACCCGTTGCGCCTCCTAGGCCCGTTGCGTCGGGCGCACAGCCGATCGAGACCATTTCGGCTCCCGCCCCGGCGGCACCCAAGTCTCGCAAGCGCGGCCTGGGCGGCCTGTTCGGTCGTAAAAAGAAAAACGAACAGGACAGCATGAGTGACTGGCTGGGCGTCGAAGACGATTACGATGCCAAGAAGTCCGGTCGCGGCATCGGTTCGTGGGATAATTTCGAGGACGATAACGATGGCTGGAAGGGCGGCGCTACGTCTTCCGACGGCGCTTCTTCCGAAGATATGCTCTCGGCTGTCGCCTCTATGGGCGACGATGAGCTGCTCGGTCACGATATCTGGTTTGTGGCAACGGGCGCCTCGGATTGTGATGGCGCCGGTATGAAGGCCTTCTTGGCTTCGCATCGCGATAAGCTCCGCGGCGTCTTCTTCATCAATCTTGAATCCGTCGGCGCCGGTAGGCTTTCGGTGGTGACGGTTGAGGGCGAACAGCAGCTGCTCAAGGGCGATCGCCGCATCATGAACCTGGTCAGCAAGGTGTGCAAGTCGTTCCATGTCGATTGTGGCGCGCTCGAGATGCCCTATGCCAAGACCGATGCCTACGCCGCCCTCGAGGCGAGCCGCCGAGCCCTCACCATCGCCGGCGTGGACGGCACGCGTCTGGCTTGCGCTCGTACCGAGGACGACCTGCCCCACAATGTCAACCCGACGAACATTGCCACGGTATCCGAGGTCGTGACCGAGGTTATCCGCCGTTCGTAGACGGAGCTCTAAGGAGTCAACGTGTTTTCGTATATTAAGCGCCATTGGCCTGTCTACGTGATTTTGACCTTGATTGCCATTGCGTTAGGGTTTGGAGCTGCCTACATCGTGGGCGCGAAGGGCTCGACCCCCGCCTCCGCAATCAGCGAAGAGGTGGAGCAAGAACAGAGCACGGGTGCCGATGGGATTCCTGAGTCCGAGCAAGCAATCGTTGATGGTGGATCTTCGTCTGCAGAGTAGATGCGGCGATTTAAATGATTGAAAGCGGGCGAGCCGGGGGACTGGCTCGCCCGCTTTTTCATCGCGCTAGCGCTTCTTTGGGATTGACCTAAGGCGAGCGAACCATAGGGCTGCGGCACCCGAGGTCAGGAGCGCGGTGATGCAAGCGGCGATGGGAGCTGATCCTGTTGCCGGTAGGTCCTGCGGTAGGGTACAGCGTTGAATGACACTGTCCTCGTCATGTGACTCAAGTTTATCGCCGCCGCCGTTGCGGCAAAGATCGACGCGTGCGCTGTTGGTGAGTGCAGTTTGGGGTGTGTAAGCCGACGTTGCCTGCATGTGCACGACTACGCCCCGAGCATCTGTGCCAAGGATTGCTTTGGCATCGTCAAGGTCGTCGTGCTCATCTTTGAGATCATCGCGGGTCCAAGAATCCGTATCGCTTCGAGTCGTAAAGTCGGCGGCTACCGCACCGTATTCAATGCGAATGCCCGTCACGACGGTATTGGATGCAAGGTCGAGTTCTTTCGCCTCGAGTGTGGCGGATTCCGTGGTCGAGACATCCGCCTTCCAGAGGTGCCAGCCGTCGTAATCGACGAGGCGGCAATCTTCACCCAGACTCTCTTTTACTTCGTCGGACTCAAGCCAAGGATTATCGTGCCCATCGTCAAGCGTCGCGTTTGCCGGCTCATCGACGTCTGTCGAGTCCAACGGCGTCGTGCGATACCACACGTTGCACAGACCGTTGAGGTCGCCGATGGCGACGGGGGTTTCGATTGAGACGAATCTCGCCGTGCCGTCTTTGGCGCACTCAAGATCATCGGTAATCGTAAACTCATCAACCCAAGTAGCGGAATCGTTTCGAGCATCGATGGTATAGGAGAAAAGCCCATCCGTATTGGTTTGCATCGCGGCGCGGTTTTTTCCATCGCCGTTAGCCAACAGACCCTTCCCGATAGGTTGGACAAGTTCCTGACGCTTGTCGACCTGTCCTTTGATTTCGATGGGCACATCCTTCATCGCGACGGATTGGACTTCTCCCGTATCCTTTATTTCAAACGTTATCTCCTCGGCAAGGTCATAGGTCCGCGGAGACATCGTTTCGCGCAACGAGTAGGTGCCGGGTGCAAGATGTTCGATGCGGTGCGGCTTGTCGGATGAGGTCCAGGAGTCTATTTCGGTTTTATCGGGACCATATAAGGTGAGCTGTGCGCCTTTCACTTCCTGCTCTCCGCTTGCATCGACCTTGGAGATATCAACCTTGGTGTAATCGTCGGATACGTTAAGCCGTGCTTCCACAACGGGTGTTTTCTGGTCGGCATAGGTAAGGTCGACGATATGGTGCGTCCGGTCGAGTAAGAAGCCGGTCGGCGCTTGAGTCTCGACAACCTCGTAGCGTGCGGTGCCAGATCCCAGCGGGAGGTCGTCCGCGCGTGCTTCTCCAGTTTCATCCGTCGTGACGGTAGCGACAGTCTCACCGTCGAGCGCGGCAATGCTACCGTCGGGGCGCACGATATCACCTGAGGCACGGATCTCAAAGGTGGCGCCCGCGAGGCTGCTGCCGTCTACGGCATCGGTTTTAACGATCCTGATGTTTCCGGTCGCGGCGTGGTTATAATACGAGACGATTGCAACGGGCGTTAGGTTTATATCGGCGGGTATGTTTACCTCGATCTCTCCGCCGACAAGATAGGGCTCTTTGGCCGAGGTTTCGCGTACATAATAGGTGCCCGGCATGAGCGATTCGGGCAGTGTGACGGTGCCGGTCGCGTCAGTCGTAAAGGTGTCCATTACGTTATATGCTGGATACCAGCATGTTTGTGAGACAGGTTTGTGATTGCTGTCGAGGAGTTGGAAGGTGAATCCGGCTAGGGGAACAGAGGCGCCTGTTTGGGCATCGCGTTTTACAATCTGGAGATGCGTCGACAGGGCGTGGTTGTCCACGATATATTGAAGCTCGGCGCCGTCGGAAATCTGATTGGCCTCGACGGTCCATTCCCCCGCACGTTTAAAACCCTCGGGGACGGTTTCCGGAACCTCACGAACCGTGTAGCCGGCGCGGTCGTATGGGACGGCTCCGTGGACACCGGCTGGTCGCTTGCCTGTGCCGAACCATGCTTCGGGCTGGTCTTTGGTGGAGGCAAAGCCATAGATGTTTGTAGTCAGTGTGCCAACAACCTGCTGAGAGCTGTTACTGACAACCTCAAAGACAACATCTCCTGCCGGCTGCTCCAGGCCGGATTGATCGCTATTGCCGTAGTCCTTGAATTTGGAAATCTCAAGGTCAAACGCAATGGGGATATTGGAAACGCGAGATTCGATCTCGACCACGCCTGAATCGCCGAGTTGGTCGGCTCCAACGGTGTAAGACCAACTGTCACCGGAGGGCAAATAGCCCTCGGGCGCCTTCGATTCATAGATGGTAAAGGTTCCCAGGGGGACATCGGTGAGGGTAGCTCGACCGCTTTCATCGGTCCTGAGAGTTTGTGTCCATCCAGGGGTTGATTGCGATACGCACACGAATTCTGCTCCTGCGAGCGAAGCTCCAACTTGGGGGCCTGCATTCGTTGCGGCGTCGAGCTTTACAATGCGCAAGGTAATGGTGCCGGGTTGTTCATCAATGGTGACGTATCCGCCGTTATTCGTCGTGGTAAAGGCAATGCGATCGTGCAGGGAGATATAACCAGCTGGCGCTGTTGTCTCAACTAGGTAGTATGCCGTGTTGGGTAGGAGTGTTGCCTGCGCTCGACCGTTGCTGTCCATCTGGACGGTGCCGACACGCGCGGCGCTGGCGCTCTCAAAAACATCGAATGTTGCCCCGTCAAACTGATAAGTATTGTTTCCGCTGGTAATGGCAGCGTTTGCAGACTGCTTTTGGAAGGAAACAGAGACCGCCGGCAGTACATAGAGCATGTCTTGACGTTTGCTGCCGCCCGATACGGTTCCTACATAGCGCCGCGCGCGGTGCGGAGCGGCTTTGATGCTTCCTGATTTTGCGCTGTCGTGGAGCCACCGCGCAGCCGCCACGACTTCATTGTCGGCGGTAAAGTGCCCGCTCTTGGTTTTGCCCTGAGCGGTCGTGTAGGAGTAGGTGCCGTCGACATGGGTAGTGCCGTTGAGCATCCATACGGCAAGCTGGGTGGCGGCGCGGGCGCGATCGGGTGAAAGATGGTAACCGCCAAACGACGTGGCGGTAGGATATCCGTGACAAACGATTGCCGCGAACTCGTCGTCGAGCCACACCCAGCCTTGATCAAAGTTGAGCCATGGGCCGCCCGGCTTGGTGGGGCCGGGGCGCTCCTGGTTCATGCAGTAGGCAATCGAGGCGTCTTGAGCTTCATACTTGCCGATGAAGAAGGGCCCACAATCATCGCTAATAGTGCGGAAGCCGAGCTGGTCGTAGCCATCGACGGCAAATGCGGCTCCCGGTGCCAGACAGCCGAAAAGCAGGAAGAGGAGCAGGAGCAGCGGACCTGTTGCGATTGCGCTGTGGACAGAGTGCGTGGGTGCGTTGGACATGGCTGCTCCTTATCCCTCGTGCGCCGCATGGGGAGGTTGCGACGCGTAGGATGAGGCTACCCCCGAGGTTCATGCGGGTAAGTACCGGAGCCTGACCAAAAGCTTGCCCAATTCCTGACAAATTGAGCTCAAATACAACAATCAGGCAAAAGCGCAGGTAGAAGATAAGGAGAACAGGAGGCCAAAGGTCCTCGTCTCCACAATTGATGCGATTTTCAAACGAATCTCCACAGCTAAAACAAGCATCGCCACCCTTGTATCGAACAAGACAACCGCGTTATACTAGCCAACACACAAGCGGGCATCGCCAAGTGGTAAGGCATCAGCTTCCCAAGCTGACACTCGCGGGTTCGAGTCCCGTTGCCCGCTCCAGAAAAAGTAAAAGCACGACACCGTTCCGGTGCCGTGCTTTTTTCAATAAAGCGCCGGGACTCGAACCCGCCAGGGTGCGAGCGTAAAACAAACGCGAAGCGTTTGTAGCGAGCAGGCGAAGGCGCCGGCAGGCGTCTGAAGCCGGTGCGGATTTGCGAAGCAAATACGCGGACGTCCCGTTGCCCGCTCCATCGAGCGCGGGAGACTTTGGGGCGGCCAATTCAACAAAGTCTTCCCCATCGTCTCCGTGAATCCGAGGAGATCGACCGCAGCCGGTGCGGATTTGCGAAGCAAATGCGCAGACGTCCCGTTGCCCGCTCCAATTCCAAAATGTTAGGTTAATGCCTGCTGCCCATACTTGCACCTGCGCACGGTACAATGGTTGGGTTACGACCAACGTGCCAATAACCAAAAAGGAGCCGCTATGATCGATCGCTATACCCGCCCGGAGATGGGACACATCTTCTCCCTCGAGAACAAGTACGCCATTTGGCAGGAGATCGAGGTCCTGGCCTGCGAGGCCCAGGCGGAGCTCGGCAAGATCGGCATTTCTAAAGACGAAGCCCAGTGGATTCGCGACCATGCCAACTTTGAGAAGGCAAAGGTCGACGAGATCGAGGAGGTCACGCGCCACGACGTCATCGCCTTCCTGACCAACATGAAGGAGTACATCGACGCCGATGTTCCCGAGGGCGACCCCAAGCCCAGCCGCTGGGTTCACTATGGCATGACCAGCTCCGATCTGGGCGACACGGCTCTGTGCTACCAGCTCACCCAGGCCTGCGACCTGATCATCGAGGACGTCAAGAAGCTCGGCGAGATTTGCAAGCGTCGCGCCTTTGAGGAGCGCAACACGCTCTGTGCCGGCCGCACTCATGGCATCCACGCCGAGCCGATGACCTTCGGCATGAAGTTCGGCTCTTGGGCCTGGGAACTCAAGCGCGATCTGGATCGCCTTGAGGACGCCCGCAAGAATGTTGCCTTCGGTGCCATCTCGGGTGCTGTCGGCACGTACAGCTCCATCGAGCCGTTTGTCGAGGAGTATGTCTGCGAGCACCTGGGCCTGGTTCATGACCCGCTGTCCACGCAAGTTATCAGCCGCGACCATCACGCCTATCTCGCCGGCGTTCTTGCCACCACCGCGGCCACCTGTGAGCGCATCGCTACCGAGGTTCGCAATCTGCAGAAGACTGATACCCTCGAGGCCGAGGAGCCGTTCCGCAAGGGTCAAAAGGGCAGCTCCGCCATGCCGCACAAGCGCAACCCGATCACCATGGAGAAGGTCTGCGGTCTGTCGCGCGTCGTGAAGTCCAACGCTCAGGTTGCCTTCGATAACGTCGCCCTGTGGCACGAGCGTGACATTTCGCACTCCTCTGCCGAGCGCGTCGCCCAGGCCGACAGCTTCATCGCGCTCGACCACATGTTCCAGTGCCTCATCCGCGTTATCGACGGCCTGCAGCTGTACCCTGCCCGCATGATGGCCAACCTCAACAAGACCCGTGGTCTCATCTTCTCCTCCAAGGTTCTGCTGGCCCTCGTCGATACGGGCATCACCCGCGAGGACGCGTACGCCATTGTGCAGGAGAACGCCATGGCAACCTGGCATGAGGTACAGGATTGTGTCTCCGGCCCCACCTTTAAGGAACGTCTCGAGGCCGACCCGCGCTGCACCGTCAGTCAGGAGAAGCTCGACGAGATCTTTGATCCGTGGGACTTCCTCACCCGTATCGACACGGTCTTTGATCGTCTGGAGCAGCTGAGCTTCGAGTAGGCTGGCTTTATTCGACCGCTTGCGGATACATTTCAACCATTGGCGCCTTGCCCGTCTTGGGCGAGGCGCTTTTTTTCGTTGCTGCCGCAGGCTCCGGTAATAGAATGAAAATTCGGCTGCTGTTTTGATGAAAGGAGGCACGTGCCCAGACGTATTAAACGAGGCGCTATCGTCTCGTTTGTGCTCATACTCTTTGTTGCCGTCTGTGCGGGCGCCCTGACGTATACCGTTCGACGCAGTCCTTCCTCCTCGAATGAAGCCGATAAAGATCTCCCGGTGCTCAAGATTGGCGTTACGGATAATGACCCCTATGTGTATGTCGATACCACAGGCGATTACGCCGGTATCGATATCGATATCGATATCGCCCGCGAGGCCTGCAAGCGTGCTGGTATCAAACCGCAATTTGTTGACATATCTTGGAATGATCGCGATCGCCTGCTCAAAAACGGCGATATCGATTGTCTGTGGTGCGACTATTCACCCAATTATCGCGAAGACGATTATTACTGGACTGAGCCGTATCTGACCGTGACAGTCTCGGTCGCCGCCAAGAAAACGAGTGGTATCAAGGGTTTGACGTCTCTCGATGGAAGCAAGACCATTGCGGTGATTGCGGGTTCGGTGAGTGAACGCCGATTGCTTGCCGGGGACCTGGGTATCTCGCCGGATGTGCACATCAAATCATATGGCTCTGCCGAACTCTGCAAAGCTGCCCTGGTCAAAGGTTATGTTGACTGTTGGATGGCGGACGTTCAATCGCTCGACCGGCTCGTCGCGCAGTATCCCGGTGTTTATCACGTGTTTGCCGACAACGTTATGACAGTTGACCTGGGCGTTGCGTTTGAGAACAGCTATGAGGGGGAGTACGTCAAAAACCTCAATACCGTGCTGTTCGACATGGATCGGGACGGCACGATTGAGCGCATTGTGGGCAAGTACAAGGCGGGGGCGACGACGGACGGGCAAGGAGCGGAATCATGACAAATGATGAGCACCGCTTACGCCGAAAGGCATTAGTCACCGCGGCTATCTGCGTTGTGGCCAGCGCTGCTTTGTTGGGTCTGCTGTATGTGGTCGGCACGCATCGCTGTCTCGATAAAACGCTTGGGTTTGGCCAGGAAACCATGGTGTTTTTAAAAAACGCCTGCGAAAAATAGGCTCTTCGGGGGTTTGTGTGGGTTAGCCGCCCGGTAAAAGCGCCCGCCTAGCAGCGGCGGCGCGCCTCGCGTATCGTTGTTTTCCGACCAAAGAAAAAATGAACGCGCGAAGGAACGCCGCCATGCTGAACAGTCTACTCAAAAGGGCGCTCGGGCTCGAGCGCACCGTAATCGAGGGTGCGAGAATCGAGGGCGATTCCATAATCGTCTCCGTGAGGCCCAGGAGGGCCGCGCCGAGGTGCCCGGTGTGCGGGCGGCGCTGCGCCGCCTACGACAGGCTCGGGCCCAGGCGCTGGAGGGCGCCCGACCTCGGCGCCGCCCGCTGCTATCTGGAGCACGCCCCCGTCAGGGCCAGCTGCCCGGAGCACGGCGTGCGCACCGCGCCCGTCCCCTGGGCGAGGTGCGCCTCGAGCAGGTTCGCCTCGGCCTTCGAGGACTGGGTCGCGTGGCTCGCGCTGCACATGTGCCGCAGCGCCCTGGCCGAGCTGGCGCGCGTCGACTGGCACACCGTCGGGGGCATCTGCGCGCGCGTCGAGGCGTCGCTGGAGGAGGCCGACGGGCGCGGCAGGCTCGACGGGCTTCGCCGGATCGGCGTCGACGAGACGAGCTACAAGAGGGGCCAGAGGTACATGACCGTCGTGGTGGACCACGACCGCGGGAGGGTCGTGTGGGCCTGCAGGGGCCACGGGAAGGACAGGCTCAACGAGTTCCTCGACCTGCTGACGGATGAGCAGAGGGAGGCGATCGAGGTGGTCACGGCCGACGGTGTTAGCGCTACTGTAAAAACAACCATTTTGACCAACGCTCAACAACCAATCA
>DXZT01000044.1 GCA_019419545.1 Collinsella sp.
GTAACGCCTCGCGGTGACATCGTTTTTATGTCAACCTTGGTCTAACAGAGCCTTTGAAAATGCATCGGGCCGCGACCGACATAACCGAGCTCTACGCACCGCAATTTGAGCAGTTTGGCCTGGAGCTTACCGGCAAGGGCGCTGTCTTTACCGGCGAGGTGGCAAACGATCGGGCGCACGGGCGCGCATGGATCATGCCCCTCTCCCCCACCTGCATCGTCATGGAGCATTTCATCACCCCGACGCACGATATGTACCTGGCCGAATACACACCCGAGCCATACGCCTGCGTGAGCGAAGTCAGCGCGCCCACACTTACATGCATGCCCGAGGCTGGCATAACGCCCGCGAACCTCAAACCATTGCATGGACCGTGGCCAAACAATGCCGTTTGCAGCTTTATCCAAGATAGCTGTGGCGAGGAATTAAGCCCGCTGTTTGCGGGGGAGCTCTATCACTCATGCTCGGTGCTCTTTTTGCCTGGATATTTTGACGAACTGGAGCACCGCTATCCCACCGAGTTCGCGGGAATCTTTGAGGCGTTTGCCGAGCCATGGCACGAGGAAGCGACGTCTGCCATCTGCCACGCGCTGCGCCGGATTAACGAGGACCGCGCCCGCACCGTAGGCGGACACGTCTATATGCAAGGCATCGTGGAGACCATGGTCGCGGAGCTCGCCTGTTCGCGCGCGGCCCACAAGCAGGCGCGGCAGGCGGCAGACACACGCGTCAGCATAACCATTGCCGAAGAAGCAACGGCAATGATTGAGCGCGCGCTCGACAAAGGCAGACGTGTGGGTATCAACGAGGTGGCCGAGAGGCTCTACACAAGCCGCTCCAAACTATGCGCCGCCTTTAAGACCCAAACTGGCGAGTCCCTGGGCGCCTACATTCGCAGACGCCGCATGGAGCGAGCACAGGACCTTTTGGCCGATAGCTCGCTTACGATAGCGCAGGTGGCAGAGCGGCTCGACTACCCTCAGCAGGCCGCCTTCGCCCAAGCCTTCAAACAATACACCGGCATGACACCCACGGCTTGGCGAAGCAAGCATCGCTAAGGCCCAAGCTCCCTGGCCGTAACGGAGCGATAAATTAGCCGCCGCCCGTCAGCTCACCCAGGATCTAAACGTCAAGATGCGCACAATCAAGCGCCTTTTT
Organism: Collinsella sp.; assembly: GCA_019419545.1. Taxonomy (GTDB): domain Bacteria; phylum Actinomycetota; class Coriobacteriia; order Coriobacteriales; family Coriobacteriaceae; genus Collinsella. The sequence continues at coordinate 1,159 of DXZT01000044.1, forward strand.
GATAAGAGGGACAGATCGATCAGCCAAATACAACGGAATGTTGAGCACCCCGTCGTCGAGCTTTAGGTTCTTAAGTGAGTAGCGGACCCTCAATGGAGTCGTCTCCGCATGCTTGTCGGCATAGTACTTAAGGCTCTTGGAATGAACGACCTCTCCCGATTTGACCTCGACGGGAACGATTTCGTTTCCGACTTGAATCAAAAAATCGACTTCGTGCTTCGGCTTCTCGTTTGTCCAATAACGCGGAGCAGCATCTAACTGTGAAAGTAATGCCTGAAGCACATAGTTCTCGGCGAACGAACCTTTGAACTCCGAAAATATCGCATCCGAGATGGCAAAAGCGGACGCATCCAGCCTTGCCATGCGGCGCAGCAAGCCGACATCAAGACAGTAGACTTTAAATGCCTTGAGGTCATCGTACGCAGAGAGCGGCACACCACCGGCAGCATTAAGGCGAACCGCCGTGATCAGCCCAGCATCGGCAAGCCATTCCAGAGCATCCTCGTATTCTCGAGCACGAGCCCCCTCGCGCACCGCACCCCAAACGAACTTTTTGTTCTCGCGCGCCAACTGAGCTGGAATCGAGTTCCATATTTGCGAAAGCTTGGCGAACTGCGCACGGCCACCATGCTTGGCAAAATCGCGCTCGTAGGAATCCAAGAGATCAGACAACACCTTATCGACCTGAACGATATCGCCCGTCTCCACCCACCGGCCAAGAGCCTCTGGCATGCCGCCGCATGCAAAATAACGACGAAGATGCTCGACGAGACGAACATGGAAGAAATCGGGCACTGTCTCGATCTGATCCAGGCCGCCAAGGTATTCGTCGTAGTTTGCAGCGCCCTCGGCTTTCAGAAACTCGGAAAAGCTCATGGGGCGCATCTCCATGAACTCGACCTTTCCCACCGGAAAAGCGCTGGTCTCACGGGACAAGCGAACGCCCAACAAAGACCCTGCGCATGCGACGTGATACTCGGGGGCCTCGTCACAGAAGTATTTAAGGGCACCGACTGCAGAAGGACAATCCTGGATCTCATCAATAATAAGCAGCGTTTCGCCGGGATCGATAGGCTGTCCAAGTGCCAGGGAAAGATTTGAGATGATCCGTCGAGGATCGCGCGTACCTTCGAAAAACTGAGCGTACTCGCTCTGTACCCCAGGTGACGGCTCCTCGAGCGTCAGATACACAAAATTGAGGTACGAGGTTCGGCCGAACTCCTTAAGCGCCCACGTCTTTCCAACCTGACGCGCCCCCTTAAGGATAAGCGGCTTACGATATTCTGACACTTTCCAAGCGTTAAGCTTGGCAATGATATCTCGCTGCATGACCGAACCTCCCGCAAAGAAACTTCCGTAAACGTGATATTTCCCACATTTTACCCTAGGTAAAACGTGACATTTATCACATTTACGGAAGTTTTAAGCTCATTTCGCCACACTTTCATCATATTTATTGCAATGTGACAAAGGGACAGTCCCTTTGTCACCCGCACAAAAATGGGCGCGCCAACGGCGCGTCCATTCACTCTATTCCATTCAGCCCACCTGACCCAAACGGCCGAGTCGTCACGGAACCGAGGGGCCGGGCGCAGGGCCTTGCCTCTCAATGAGTTCCGCACGAACAGGAGGCGCCAGTGGCGCCTCCGTCGTGAGTCAGGACTGTCCGAAATTGAGAGGCAAGGCCCTGCGCCCGGCCCCTCGGTTCCCGTTTACGAGAGCGACGTTCTCAGCAACTCGTTGAAGAGCTTCGGGTTGCCCTTGCCGCGGCTCGCCTTCATGCACTGGCCCACCAAAAAGCCGATAACCTTCTGGTTGCCGTCACGATACTGCTGCGCCTGATCGGCACAGTTAGCCAGCACCTCGTCCACGATCGGCTGCAACGCACCGGCATCGCTCACCTGACGCATACCACGCTCGTCGACGATCTTGTTGGGGTCGTCACCGGTCTGGGCCATGGCCTCAAAGACCTCGTGCGCCTGGTTGGAGCTGATGGCATCGGTCACCAGCAGCTTGGCCAGCGCTGCTACCTGAGCCGGCGCGATGCCGGACTCGGCGAGCGACACGCCTGCGCTCTTAAGGTAGGCGATCATCTCGTTGACCAGCAGGTTTGCGACCGTCTGGGCCTCCTTGCCAGCCATACCGGCAGCGGCAGCCTCAAAGAACTCGGCAAACTCGGGGTCGCCCGCGATCTGCTCGGCATCGGCCGCCTTAATACCAAAGTCGGTCTCAAAACGGGCGCGCTTGGCATCGGGCAGCTCGGGAATCTCGCCACGGCAGCGGTCGATGAACTCGTCGTCCAGATCGAACGGCGCCAGATCGGGATCGGGGAACAGGCGATAGTCGTCGGCCGTCTCCTTCACACGCATAACCACGGTGCGCTTACGGCTGGGCTCCCAGTGGCGGGTCTCCTGATAGATGATTCCGCCCTCCTCGAGCACCTCGGCCTGACGGCAAATCTCGTAGGCAAGGCCGTCGTGCAGGCTCTTAAACGAGTTGAGGTTCTTGAGCTCGGTCTTGGTGCCCAGCTTGGTCTCGCTGCGGCGGCGCAGCGACACGTTGCCGTCGCAGCGCATGGAACCCTTCTCCATGGAGCAGTCCGAAATGCCCAGCGTCACAAAGATGCGACGGAGCTTCTCCATAAACAGGCGCGCTTCCTCGGGCGTGCGCAGATCGGGCTCGGTGACGAGCTCAATCAGCGGCGTGCCGCAGCGGTTGTAGTCGACGAGCGACTCGGCAGCGGCGGTAATGCGACCCTCGGCACCGCCCACGTGCACCATCTTGGCGGCGTCCTCCTCCATGTGGATGCGCAGGATGCGGATGGGCACCGTGTAGGAACCGTCCTCGCGACGCTCGGGCATCTGCAGGTTGGACGCGTCGTAGCTGGCCAGATGGCCGGCGCGCTGGTTGCCCTCGCGCATGGTCGACGTCATGGACGTGGACAGGCCCTCGGCGTTGGCCGAGGCGCTCGCCAGGCTCTGGGCCTCGGCCTCGCCAAACGCGCAGTCGGGGCGCTCGGCGGCACCGCGACCGGTCACATCCAGGTCCAGGTGACCGTACATGGCAAAGGCGACCGGACCCTGCGTGGTCTGGAAGTTCTTGGCCATGTCGGGATAGAAGTAGTGCTTGCGGTAGAACATCGAGTGGCGCTGGATCTCGCAGTTGGTGGCCAGACCCGCCTTGACGATGCTCTCGATGGCGCGTTTGTTGGGCACCGGCAGGGCGCCGGGTAGGCCCAGGCACACCGGACACACGTTGGCGTTGGGCTCGTCATCGTGGCTGAGCTTGCAGTTGCAGAACATCTTGGTATCGAGTGCGGTGAGCTCGGTATGGATCTCCAGGCCGATCACGGCCTCCCAATCCTGCAGGACCTCGGAAAGCTCCTTCATTACAGCTCGCCTCCCTTCCCGGCAAAATCGGACGCAACGGAAAGCGCGGGCGCACCCGTGGCGGCATCGGCAAAGCCGCGCTCCAGGGCGCGGGCAAACGTGAGCAGCTGACGGTCCTTAAACGCCGGACCCACCAGCTGGGCAGAAACGGGCAGCTGAGTGTCCTCGCCCAGGCCCAGCGGCACCGAGATGCCACCGTTGCCGCAAATGTTGAGCGAAATGGTGTACAGGTCGGAGAGGTACATCTGCGTGGGGTCGCTGATCTCGCCAAATTTAAAGGCCGTGCGCGGCGAGGCGGGCATGAGGATGGTGTCCACCTTGGCATACGCGGCGTCGTAATCCTGCGTGATGAGTGTGCGAGCCTTTTGCGCGGCGTAGTAGTACTTGTCGTACACGCCCGAGCTCAGCAAGTAGGCGCCGAGCATCTGACGGCGCTTGGCCTCGGCACCAAAGCCGTGGGCGCGGCTGAGCGAGCTCTGGTCGGACAGGTTGGCGCAGCCCTCCTCCTGATAGCCGTAGCGAATGCCGTCGAAACGTGCCAGGTTGGAGAACGCCTCGGCCGGGCCGATGACGTAGTAGGCGGCGATGGCGGCATCCAGGTGCGGCAGGTCGACCTCCACGAGCTCGGCGCCCTGGTTCTGCAGCTCCTGGGCAGCGCGCTGAACAGCGGCCTTGACCTCGGACGTCAGGCCCTCGGCCTCCATAAACGCAGGGATAATGCCCACGCGCTTGCCCTCGATGCTGTCGTTGAGATGCTCGGTAAAGTCGACAGCGCAATCCTGGCTGGTGCAGTCGTACGGATCGTGGCCCGCGCCGGTAAGCGCGTTCATGGCCAGCGCGACGTCCTCGACCGTGCGGCCAAAGGGGCCCACCTGGTCGAGCGACGAGCCAAAAGCAACCACGCCGTAACGGCTCACGGCGCCATACGTGGGCTTAAAGCCCACCACGCCGCACAGCGACGCCGGCTGGCGAATGGAGCCGCCGGTGTCCGAGCCCAGCGAGAGCGCGACCTCGCCCGCGGCGACGGCTGCAGCGGAGCCGCCCGAGGAGCCGCCGGGCACGCGCTCGGTATCCCAGGGGTTGTTGGTGCGATGGAACGCCGAGCTCTCGGTGGAGCTGCCAAAGGCAAACTCGTCCATGTTGGCCTTGCCCATGGGCAGGCAGCCGGCGTCGAGCATGCGCTGGACGCAGGTGGCGGTGTAGACGCTCTGGTAGTCCCCGAGCATACGGGAAGCGCAGGTGGTGCGCGTACCCACGAGGTTCATGTTGTCCTTGATGGCCAACGGCACGCCCGCGAGCGGGGGTAGAGTCTCACCGGCGGCGCGGCGGGCGTCGATTTTGGCAGCAGCCTCAAGCGCGAGCTCGGGCGCCACCTGCAGAAATGCCTGGACTCCGCCCTCGCGCGCCTCGATGGCGGCAAGGGAGGCCTCGGCCACCTCGGTAGCGGTAAAGTCGCCGGCGGCAACACCCACGGCAATCTGGGCGGCGGTAAGGGAATCGAAGCTTAGCGCCATTACTCGCTCTCCCCCTCTCCCAAAATGGACGGCACGCGGAAGTAGCGGTCGCGCGCGCTGCCGGCGTTTTCGAGCGCGACGTCGAGCGGCAGGTCGCGCTCGGGCTCGCGCAGGTCGTCGCCCATCACGTTGGACAGGCTTCCGATGGGATGGAACGTGGGCTCCACGTCGGGCAAGTCATATTGCAGGACGGGCTCGAGCATCTGGACGGCGTCGTTCATGTAGGACGTCATCTGGGTGAGCTCGTCATCGGTCAGTGCGATCTTTGCGTACTCGGCGATGCCGCGCACGTCTTTCTCGCTGAGTGCCATAGGCGCTCCCTTCCGCATAACAGTTAAACCGCTCTAGTATACAGGGCAACGCCGACTTGGAGCAGGTGCTTTACCCAAATGCAGCGAAAACGTAACGAGGGCGGCGGGCTGGCAGGCGGCGGGCTGGCGGTTCTGCAGCGAAACCGCACCGTCCATAGCGAAAACCGTCCCGCCCGCAACGAAGACCATCACAACATTCGACGCTTTTCGCCAAAATCACGATTTTCATCGAATGTTGTGATGGTTTGGAAGTCCTATCCACCGCAAAGGTGCCTGTCCCCATTGCGGTGGTTCTGAAGAATGTCCTATGCCGAGGCCTTGGCCTTGCGGCGCTTGCGGATCGCGTGGATTACGATGTCCAGCAGCAACAGCACAATGGCTACGACCACAATGAGCACGGCGAACTCGCGCTTGCCCCAGTGGCGGCCGGCCAGCGACTTTTGCTTGTCGACGTCCTTCTTGTTGTACTTGGTGCGCACGCAATGCACCAGCAAGCGATGGTCGTTTACGCCGTAGGGCGTGCAGGTGACGAGCGTCACCTTGTCGGCGCCGGGCTCGATGGTCAGCGACTCCATCTCCTCGGGCAGCACCACCTCGGAGTCCACCATCTTGTAGGCGAGCGTCTTGTTCATGGTGTGCAGCAGCACCAGGTCGCCGGGCTCCAGCGAATGGATGTCGTCGAACATGCTCAGGTTGCGCATGCCCGAGTGCGCGGTGAGCACGCAATGCGTCGAGGTGCCGCCCACCGGCAGGCTCGTGCCCTCCAGGTGGCCGACGCCCGCCATAAGGACTTCCTCGCTCGTGCCGTGGTAGATGGGCATGCTCACGTCGATGGAGGGGATCTCGACCCAGCTCATCATGGGATCGCGGTCAAAGATGAGCTGCTGAGCGTAGGGCTCGATCTGGTCGGCGGGAAGCTCGGTGACCTCGCCGGCAAGTTGCTCGTTATAGGAGCGCGCCTGAAGCAGAATGCGTTCGCGCTCCTCTTCAGACAGCGCGTCCACGGTGCTGGACACGGTGCTGATCTGGTTGAACACGCCCGAGGCCTCGAGCCGGTCCAAGATCCACGGCCAGGTCATAAGGCCCACGCCAATAAGGATGATGACGATGGTGATGAGCCGGTCGGCCCAGCGCGGCAGCCGCTTGCGGCGTCTGGGCTTTGGTTGAGGTTTGGGTTGAGGGCTTGAGCCGCCGTTGGCCTCGGCGTTATTGCTCTTCATATGTTTGGTGCCCTGCACCATCGCCAGTCACTCCTCTACAACTCAAGTTGTCTAAACAAATAATAGCTGATTAGCGAACTCATGCGCCGAACAACGCAGCTAGACAGCATTGCTTGGCGCGAGCATGGGCCAGCATTTGCGTTTTCAAAATGTCCCGAATCGGTTGGGCGATTCGGGATACAATGTCAATAGAAAACGACGCACCCCGCGTAAGTGTACGAGAGCGCGGGCGGCCTAGTTTTCTGGTTTTGTTAAATGCCCGGGATCCGACCCCCGGGCATTCTTATTTGCGCTTGTTGCGGCGCAAATGCCTTCTACCGTCCGCACCGCGCGTGCGCCTACGGACCCTAAACCGAACCTCATACGAGTCAAGAAACGCGATGACGAACGTGCCCACCGCCGCGAGGGCGGCGAGGGCGTTAAGGAATTTCAGCATTTGGGGACCTCCGATCGAGTCGTCGGCCGCCCGCGCACGGAATGCGTCGCAAGGGTATTTTACTGCGAGTGTATACACCCACAGCCGGTAAACGCGATTTTGACAAACATTTGTTCGATAGTTACAAACACGGTTCCTCATCCAGCGGAGCCTGGCCGCATTGTCCGCGTTTGCCCGACGTGTTTGCGTTTTCAGAATGTCCCGAATCGGCGGGGCGATTCGGGATACAATAGCTACAGGAAACGACGCACCCCGCGTAAGTACTTAGGAGCGCGGGCGACCAGTTTCCGACGTTGTTAAATGCCCGGGCTCCGAACCCCGGGCATTCTTATTTGCGCTTGTTGCGGCGCAAATGCCTTCTACCGTCCGCACCGCGCGTGCGCCTACGGACCTTAATCCGAACCTCATACGAGTCAAGAAACGCGATGACGAACGTACCCGCATCGGACGGTGGAGGTTGGCTGCGTTATCCCAAAAAACGGGGCAGACTCCAGTGCGAAGTCTGCCCCGAAAAGAGAATGGCAAAGCAAGAACGTGGATGGACGAGAAAAGTGTCCGCAAGTCTCATGGCCATCACATCCCACCTGCCAAAGGGATGGGTGAGCCAGCGTTACTCCTGCTCGGACTCCTCAGCCTGCTTACGGCTGCGGATGAGGTGCGCCACGCCGATGCACAGCACCGCGCCACCAGCAATCCAAGTGAAGGTCACGCCGTTGAGGCCGGTCAGCGGGAGGCCGGTGCCCTTCTTGTTCTGGATGGTGACGGGGATTTTGGTCGTGGTCACATTTCCACCAGTCGTAGGAGTGGCCATGCTGGAATTGGACGTCACTTTGAGCTCTTTAAGCGTGCCGTCTGTATTGTATTCAGGCGCCACCGTGATTTCGAAGTCGGCAATGGTGTTGTAGCCCGCAGGTGTCTTGCTCTCAGAAATCAGATATGTGCCTGCAACAAGTCCGGGAATAGAGACCTTGTTGCCAGCCTCCGTAGTTTCAAACGTGTAAGCGTCATTTACGTCATTACTGAAGCTGCCGTCTTGCTTCAACCATTTTTCAACGCAGTTATCGGACCCTTCCTTAATCATTTTGACCGTAAAGCCAGCATCGAGTTTCGCAGACGAGTTATCCGGGTCGATCTTAGTGACATCGAAGCCGAAGACGTAATCAGCGACCTTCTTCGATTCGGAAGTGCCGGTGCCGTTAGACATGGGATCGTTGGAGTAGACAAGCTTGACCTCGTTGGTGTTACCGGCAGCCGTGTATTCGGCATCGCTGGTGAGTTTAGCCTGATAGGTCACAACGACATTTGAAATGTCACCGGCTGCAATGCTGGCGTCGGCGGTGTCTACGATGGCCTTAAGGTCAGCAAAAGAGACCTTGAGCAATTCTGTCTTGGAATCCTTGGCCTTGGTCGCAGTTGCCGTATAGCCCTTGCTAGCATCATACTTGACCTCAGCATGAGTGCCGTCTTTTTTAACGATATAAACCTTAAGATTCATCGGGTTGCCATTGGCATCCTTCACAACATCCAGACCTTTGCTCAGCGTATCCTGGAATTCGTACTGATATTTATCATACGAAGTAATATTGTCCGCTACGGTACCAGTCAGCCTGTAGTCGATTACCTGCCCAATCCAGGCGTCGCCCACGTTCTTCCAGTTATCCGTTTCAGCGTTATCGGCCGTCTTGCCCTTAGTGTCATCGAGAATCTGCTTATTGACCGTAGGAATGCTGGTCTTCTCGGTAACCTCTACATCGCCGGCGCCCACGACGGCATAAATCGGCGAAGTAGCAGTATTCTTGCTGCCGGTCGTCGACTCATCCGAAGCCAAAGTGTCCGCGTCAGTCAGAAACAGGTAATAACCAGATTTATCGAAAGAAACCTTGGTATCCGCCCCAAACGAAGCCACTCCAACGCCCGTCGGGTTAGTCGGAGTGACATTCTTCGCAACCAGTCCAGCAAGCATATTGAGCAAATCGGTGTCTTTGAGAACCGTCGTATTTGTGGTCCCGGTAATGTTGGCAGTCAGCCAATTGGCAACATCCTGCGGGCTGGCATCGGTTTTCAGATCGTCTGCTTTATCTTTATTATAGTCGTTGATGGCCTTAATAATGGCTTTTTGCGTCTGGTCATTAACGCCAGTTGCCCACTCCTTGATTCTCATCTTCATTGCAACAGCCTCAGGACTCAGCGCAACGCGTTGCG
>DXZT01000045.1 GCA_019419545.1 Collinsella sp.
AAAGGGCGGAGGCGGGGCATGCCCCGCCTCTTACACCACATCTCTGCGCGCTACCGCGCTCCGCCGCCTCAATCACGTGTTTGGCGAGAATCGCGGTGGTCACAGCCCCCACGCCGCCCGGCACGGGGGTGATGGCACCAACAACCGGCGCCGCGGCAACAAAATCGACGTCACCCACCAGCTTGCCAGCGTCCTCATCCCAGTTAATGCCCACATCGATGATCGTCTGGCCCTCGCGAACCGCGTCCACACCAATCGTGTGCGCGCGCCCAACGGCCGCAACCACAATATCAGCCGCACGGCACTCGGCAGCAAGGTCGCGCGTATGCGTATGGCACGTCGTCACGGTGGCATTGCGCGCCGTAAGCATGGCGGCAACGGGACGCCCGATCACCAGCGAGCGCCCGACCACAGCAACCTTAGCTCCATCCAGCTCAACGCCGTAATGATCCAGCAAAGCAAGCACGGCTTCGGCTGTGCAGGGGGCAAAACCCTCGCCGCGCCCCGAAAGCGTGGTGAGCAGCGAAGCCGGCGTCATGGAGTCAACGTCCTTGGCGGGATCGAGCACTGCGGCGACGGCGTTCTCGTCAAGGCCGGCGGGCAGCGGGCGGAACATCAAACAGCCATGAACAGCCAAGTCGGCATTAATGCCCTCGACGGCCGTCAACAGCTCGTCCTGCGAAACATCGGCAGGAAGCAAAACGCGGCGAGCCTCAATGCCAACCTTCTCGCAGCGCTTGAGGGCACCGCGCTCGTAGGACAGGTCGTCCTCGCGCTCGCCCACACGAACGATGGCCAGCGTCGGTACAACACCGCGCTCGCGCAGGGCTGCACAGCGAGCAGCAAGTTCCTCGGTCAAAGCGCGAGCAACGGGAGCACCCTTCAGCAGTTCAGCCATGGCTATCCTCTCTTCCTTGCAGCGTCGGAGGCGCGGCGCGCCAGCGCATCGGCGCGCGGCAACCATGTGTCGAGCAACTCATCACACGCCGTCTCGAGCTCCTCAGCACGAACGCGATCTTTCATAGACGTGGTGTTCGCAAAGAGCGTCAAGCTCGCGCCCTGCATAGCGGCACGGCAGAACACGGCGCCGCACGCCACATCGGACAGCAGTTGGCGCGAACCCTTATCGGCCATGTCCTCGAGCAGCGCCAGCGCACGACCGCACGCATCCATAATGCGGTACGGCGGCATGGCTGCCACGTGCAGTGCATCCTGAATCGCAGCCGGTCGAGCCGGATCATCGCGCGGAATACCGTACGCCGCCGACACTTGGCCGTACGCACGAACGTCCTCGGCAACCAACTCGACAAGCTCCTGGGCCAGCTCATCAGCCTGGGTAAACGCGCGCGTCAGGTCATCCGCACGATCAGCAAGCGCGGGATTGGTCGCACCGTAGCGGGCAACCATTCCGCACAGCGAGGCGCCCAGCGCGCCCACAAAAGCGCTCGCGCTGCCACCACCGGGAACCGGCTCGCGCGCGGCCAGCGCCTCGGCAAACCCGCGGCAGGTCTTGTCCATCATCTCTTGGCTCATACGCATGCACCTTCAAGTCATATACATCGGTCGGGCGGCAACCACCGACCGACCGCATCGATCACATAATGGTGCATAGTCTAGCCCATAAGTACATAAGCGTCAGCGCACCTGGTCATCGCGGATTTCTATGACGAACGATAGGCGTCGGCACCGCAAACATGGGACACATGGTTCACCTTTCGGGACTTCCGGACGTCACAAACTGGGACATATCTATAAACAAGGAACCTATTGGGGCAATGCCCGCGTACACGCGCCCCTTTAAAACACCGGGCGCCCAACCCCGGGGAGGGCCGACAGCATCGGCTCTCCCCTCTTTTGCGACCGCACATATTGCCACTTGTCGGCGCAATTCCAGCCCCCAGAATGGGACACATGGCCCACCCTAGTGAGCCGTCCACGCGTACAGTAAAGGCAGGTAATCCGTGGGCGGTTACAGATCGAGGAGGACACGACCATGAAAAAGAAGGCCTTTGCGATTCTCACCCTCTGCATCAGTCTCTTTGCCGCAGTTGCCCTGGTGGGCTGCGGTGGCAGCGGCGGCGCTACCGGAAGTGGCGGTGGCGGCGGAGCAGAAAAACCAGCCGTGGATATGAGGACCGACTTCATTTGGTTTAAGGTCGAAGTCCCCGAGGGCGTCGAGATCACCGACGTTGCCGGCGATACCGCCGACAGGGCCCAGTTTAAGTTCACCGAGAGCGAGCATGCCAGCGACCGCTTCATCCCCGTCTTCGATCCTGACAAGAACGCCGATGAACTGTTTGACTACGAGGCAAAGTGGAAGGCCAACTCCGGATGGACCGAGAGCGATCCCGTTAAGTACAACGGCAAGACCTGGCGCAGCGCCTACTTTACGCACTCGGGCGGCGTGACGACCGAGTACTTCACTGACGTTGACGGCGGCAGTGTGTACGTACGTATCGACAATGTCGAGGAGCACAAGGACGCCGTCGAGACCATGATGGAGTCTCTGGATTTTGCCGACGACATCGCCAAGGCCAAGACCGAGGCCATGGACGTTAAGCTCGAGGATATCGAGATTAAACGCTAAGCGACTGGCGAGAGCAGCGGGAAACACGGGCGCAGCGTAAACAAGCGACGGTATCCCAGCGCTTCGTACCAAGGGAGGGCCGGTAAACCGACCCTCCCTTTCTTATGCCGGTAGCCGACGAACGCGAGGACGCCGGACGCCGGAACCGCCCCAAATGTGGCAACAGTACGAACACGACAAACACCCCAACGCGTCCACCCGCCGATTTATTGCGCCGCGCAGACAATTAAACCGGCGTCTTTAAACATCTGGGCAGTATAGTGACCAAAACTATCGCATAACCGCACTCTGCGAATGGAGAAGTTATGACCGAACACCACGCCATCAGCCGTCGAGCATTCACGTTGGGCCTTGGACTTGCAGCGTTGTCGCCACTTGCAAGCCTGCCCGAAACCGCAGTACCGGGCATTCCCCTGCGCGCGGCATTTGCAGAAGACACGCCCACATCGGCGGTCAACCTCGACAAGTTCGTCATTCGCCTTCGCCCCGCGGGCTATTTTCGCACCGCGAGCGTCAACCAAGACGGCAACGTTCGCGGCAACGTCTGCCACCTGTTTAACGACGGCACGTCCAGCAAGCTCATCCTTGAGAACGTAACGACCAAGAATGACGATACAAACTGGTATGCTATCCGCACCTTGCTCAATTTCGAAGAGCATAAAAAGACGGGCTACAGCATTTGGTCGGTCGACGACGACTCGGACAAAGATGGAAAGGTCATCCACGTATGGGGCGGCGAGTATGACAACAAGCCCAGCCGCGCTTTTGCGTTCGAACGTCAATCAAACGGAACCTATATCATTCGAGACCGCACGGTCGAGAAAGAAACCGAGAAAAAAGACATTAAGTACCTGGCAATAGAATCGGACGGCAAAGACCAGGACAACAATAAGATCTGCCATAAGAGTAAGAGCATTCCGTGGGAGCTAGAACTTGTCGGTTACGACATGGGCAAGATCAATACCACAGTTAGAAGTATCGACTGGACCACGTATAGCAGCTACGTCGACGGACCATGCTGGATGAAATACGTCGACGACAACAAGTACCTCGACGAGCTGAGTATCCCGGGCACGCATGATTCGGGCACCTGCAGCGTGGACAACGACACCGAGCCCCAATCCTCGCAAGTAAAATGCCAGCAGGATTACATTCCCACGCAGCTGCTCGAAGGCATTCGCTATTTTGATATCCGTCTCGGAAAGGGCGACAACCCCGGTATCGACCACGGGGATTACTACCTGCTCAAAAAAGACGCGTACTTTTTGCATCTTTCCGATGTCATAGGCTACTTCAAAACGTTTTTGAACGAAAACCCGACAGAAGCGCTCATCATGCTTGTATCACGAGGCAACGACGAGGCTACCGACGAAAGTGTTACGACGGCTTTCGCCAAGGTTTTGGACGACAACCCCAAACTGTTCTATACGTCGAGCCGAATCCCCACGCTACACGAGGTGCGCGGAAAGATCGTTCTGCTGCGTCGATTTAGGCTCGCCGGCAACAGTGTAAGCGGCCACACGTGGGGCCTCGACCTTACCGAATGGGATGACAAGATCAAGGCTCACTCCGACAGCGCCACTATGTGTCTCGTCCAAGACGCGCGGGGCTTTGAAGCCGCGGGGGAAACAGGCGACAAAGAGCCCTATTGCACCAAGGTATACGCCCAGGACAAGTACAAACTCACGGGAACCGACAAGCTCAGCTGGGTCGATAATGCGCTGAAGGAAACGTCCGGGCGCACGCGCAACGAGGTAGATGTCGAGGACGATAACGGGGCCAAGGAGAAAGTCCTGGAGCGTTGCTGGTCTATCAACTACACCAGCTGCACGGGCTTGTCGCACGGAGGCAATCCTTTTACCTCGGCACGAGTAGTCAGCGAGCATCTGTATAAGAGCCCGTACATCAATCCCAGCGGCATTGAGGATACAAAGTCAGATTACCTCAAGCACATTGGCATCATCGCATCCGACTTTGTTGATGCGGCGCTGGCCCGGAGCATCTATCAGCGCAATTACGATACGGAGCACAAGCAGACGGCTTCGTACTATCTCCCGTACTATCTCCCGACCCGCATGCGCATGACGTACGGCGACTCGCTGAGCGATGCCTCATTCCAGGATGGCAAGACCGTTGGCGAGGGCCGTTTCCGCCTCGTTAACAGCAGTAACGTACTCAACGTGGCCGCTTCTGGCAGCGCGTTTGCCATCGAATACGTGGATGTCGACGCCCTGGGCAACGAGACCGCTACAGGACTGCAGGGCTTCGTGCCCATCGATATCGATCCGCTCGCGCTGACGCCCCATTTTGAGGGACTCGAAGGCCTTAAGGCCGGCGAAGACGTGCGCGCCAAGATTGCGGCATCACTCGAGGGCAAGCTCGAAACCGACGCCTGCACCGCCCAGCTCGAGTTTGTGCACGACGCGGACGGCGCTCCGGGCACGGCAATGGCCGAGGGCGAGGCATTTGCCGCGGGGACGTATTGGGTGCGTGCGAAAGGTCTGTTGGGCGACGCGGCGCAGAACTACACGCTCGCCAGCGACGGAGCCGCAAACTTTACCGTAGCGGCCTCGGACAGTGCAGGCGGCACCGGCAGCGGCACGGGTTCCAGCGCAGGCAGCGCTGATAAGAATGGTAAGGGCAACAAGGGCAAGGGCTCGGGCGGAAAACTCGCCGACACGGGCGACGGCTCCGGCATTGCCGCCGGGCTCGCCGCTGCCGCCATGGCGACAACGGTCGCCGGCGCGGCGATGCTTGCCAATGACCGCGAAAACGTTGGGGACGACAGCGAATAGGCAAGCCCGCCTTTTAGACACATCGACTCAATTGGGGGGGCGCAGAATACCGTTCTGCGCCCCGATTTTTACCTTAGCCCGAACACCGTTATCGGCTACATCACCATGTTCAGCGCATTCACGAACTCCTGAGCTTGGGAGCGGCTGCTCAGACTAAAGACACAGGCAGTCAACAGCCTGTTACGTAGGAAAACGTCGCGGCCCTTGATCCTGCTGACCCCCGTAATGTCCTTAAGATAAACAATCTCGGTGTGCTTGCCACCAAAAGTGCCCTTCTTGAGCACCTCGATGCGGCTAGGGTAGATCTTGACGTCTTTAAACCTACCCGAACCTTTGTCCTGGAACAGCAGCGTGTTGTTGTCCATACGCGTCACTCCCGTGGGGTTCGCTAAAACTGTCTCTATGGCCACATTTTAGTCACCGCAAGGCTCCCATGCGAAGGTGCCAGACAGCAAAGCAATTCGTGTCCGCGCGAGGCTTTAAACTAAATGCGATAAAGATGCATTCCACAAGAGGAAAGTGGGGCGACAGTGATGGGCGAACTGGTAAACCGTGGAGAATCGGCAATCGTGCCCGAAGGTTTTTACAAGCAGGTCTCCTCGATTCTCAACGCCGCTCGCGACAAGGCCTATACCGCCGTTAACTTTGCGATGGTTGAGGCATATTGGGAGATCGGCAAGAGTATAGTTGATGAGCAGGGCGGAGAGGAGCGCGCCAAGTATGGAGAGGCGCTGCTCAAGGCCCTCGCAATCAGACTTACCAAGGATTTTGGTAAAGGTTTTGAAGCAAGAGAGCTGCGCAAAATGCGTCAGTTCTATCTTGCATTTCCAATTCGGGACTCACTGCGTCCCGAATTGAGCTGGACACATTACCGCAGGTTAATACGCATTCCTGGCCCCGAAGCTCGCACCTGGTACATGAACGAATGCGCCGACTCTCGCTGGAGCACGCGCCAGCTCGAACGTCAGATCAACACCATGTTCCGCGAGCGCCTACTTGCCAGCAAAGACAAGGAGGCTGTCACCCAAGAAATCCAAAAGAGCGCCCCAGCTCGTCGCCCCGAGGATATCATCCGCGATCCATATGTACTGGAGTTTTTAGGTTTCTCGGACGATACTGCGTTTCGCGAGAGCGATCTAGAGCAGGCGCTCATCACGCATCTTCAGAAGTTCCTGCTGGAGCTTGGCCGTGGTTTCGCTTTCGAGGCGCGCCAAAAGCGCATCACCTTTGATGGGCGCCATTTCTATATTGACCTTGTTTTTTACAACTATCTGATGCGCTGCTTCGTGCTCATCGACCTTAAGACGGACGACCTTACGCATCAGGACCTGGGCCAGATGCAAATGTATGTGAACTACTACACGCGCGAGCTCATGAACGAAGGCGACAATCCGCCCATAGGCATCGTGCTCTGCGCGGACAAAAGCGATTCGATTGTCGAGTACACGCTGCCCGAAGACAACGACCAAGTGTTTGCCGCCAAATACCTGCCGTATCTTCCAAGCAAGGAAGAGCTGGCGCGCGAACTAAGCGCCGAGTACCGCGCCATCAACGAAGCGACTAATGGCGAAACGCAAGAGAAGCAGCACGTTGCGACCGAAGCCACCGCAGCCGTCGCAGGCGCACTCGCGGTTGCGACGCACGCTACGAAACAATACCGGTCATGGACGCCGGCAACGACATTCTAGCCGTGGCTGGCGAGCGTGACCTGACAGGCAAAGACGCGGCCTTCGTCTGATGTGGGCCCATTGGCTGCCACAGAAAAGGGCCGGTTGCAGCCGGCCCTAGACGATAATACCTGCGTTGCCCGCGCTTCCGAAGTGTGACTAGCTGAAGAGCGGGTTCCGCGGCACAATCTGATTTTACCCAGTGAGGAGGCTCTTTTGCAGCCGCTCCACTGTTTATTTACATCTGGCACCCTCAAACAATCAGACGGCAGCCCGCACTCCTGAGAGCTGCCCCGCACCCCCGGCCATCACCTTACGGCAACAACCGGTGCTACTCCCCTACTTCCCAAATAGCGCACCCAGCAGACCGCGGCGTTTGGGCTTCTCCTCTCGGTAGGAACCCTCGACGGCGGCTGCAACCTGGCGCGGTTGCTCGCCGCCTCCACGGCGCACGATCTGGTACAGGAAGGGCGATTTAACGTATTTGACCTCGACGGGCGTGGCGTGCACGGTGCTCTCGCCGGACAGATGCAGGCTCGGGCTGAGCGACGCCACGATATGCGTCTCGCGCTTGTCGCTAAACACCACCGCGGCCGCGCGGCCCGTCTGGCCGTTCACGGCGATGCGCACCTGCTCGCCGTCGCGACTGTCCGTTGCCGGACGGTCGACAAAGTAAACCGGCACCATCACCAGACCGTCCTTGTGCTTGCGCGCCTTGCGCGCCCACGTGCGGATACTCTTTTTATTGAGTCCCAGAACAGCCTCGGCATCGTTGCCCGCAACGTCGAGCGCCAGCTTATCAATGACCACCTGGTCCTTGGTAGACGCATCGACGGAGACAACGCGGAAGTCGCCTTCCTGCATGGCGGGATCGAACGACCCAACCTTAGCAAAGTCCCACGGCTCCAAAATTCCCATAAGGCGAACATCCAGGTAGTTTGCCCTGGGATATGCCCAGTCGAGCACCTCGTAGTACACCAAGGTCTCCTTGCTCAGGCCCTTGCCCGGGAAGGACGCCATCATGCGCAAATCCGCGAGCGCCATGGGGAAATAGAAGAGCATCATGTCGTTTTGGATCGCATCTTCCACGTCGTGCCCGGCAAAGGCATCCGGGTACTGGCGCACCAGCTGCAGTGCGTTGGCACGTGCCTGCTGCGGCGAGATTTCGCAGGGAATGCCCTGCTCCGGCACATACTCCGCACCCACGCCCATGGTCAGACGCTTGCTGAAGGTACCGGGCTTGAGCAGGTCGGCAATGCCGATCTTGTTGCCGCAGGACGGGCACTCAAACACGCGCTGCGTTGACTCGCCCTCAAAGGACGCTCCGCAGAAGGGGCAAGGAATGCTCACATGCGTGGCCTCTTGGAACTCCTGGGCCGTGCCGCGGTCTTCCCACAGCAGATGCTCCAGAACCGACTGATTGCGCCAGTGCTCATTAAAGAAATACCAGTCGGGGTCCACCGGGCGCTCGAGCTGCGACACATGCGTGAGCTTAAGCAGCCCATCGACAACCGTCAGTGGCGTATGGCGAATGCCCAGGGCGCTCTTGGGCTCCCCCGCATCGGCCTGCCACGGAACGACCGTGCCGCAATAGGCGCACTCAAAGCTGCGTTTAGCCTGGTGTGAGTACATAGGGCCGCCGCAGTTTTGGCATTTAATGGCAAACATCTCGTCCATGAATACGTCCTCCTTTGCACTGGGGCTGTCGACATTAAGTATGTCGGGCAGGTAAGCACGTGCCCATACCCATGTGGCCCAAAATCGAGCACCCAGGCAGACGAGAAGGCTCGCTCGTTAGCACCGGCAGACTATTGCTGCATTTTCTGAGCATCGGTGCACGGCGCCCCCGCGCGAGCTACACTATCCCCTTAAACATGATTGTGAGGACGACCGCTATGCTATTTGTAAATCGGCTGGTACAAACGCTTGTTCCCGGCAGCGAGGGCGAGCCGGTCGATACCTCCCGCCGCACCAACGCGGGCTTCGCCGCAAGCCTCATCTGCATTGGCCTCAACATCACCTTGTGCCTGGCCAAGGGCATCGCGGGCCTGCTCGCCGGTTCCGTCTCCCTCATCGCCGACGCTTTCAACAACCTCTCCGATGCCTCGAGCAACATCGTGAGCCTGCTCGGGTTCCGCCTCGCCAGCCGCCCGGCAGACGAAGGCCACCCCTATGGCCACGGCCGCTACGAGTACCTCGCCGGCTTGTTTGTCGCCGTCCTGGTTTGCGCCGTCGGCATCAACCTGATCCTCGAGTCGGTCACCAAGATCATCAAGCCTTCCCCCACCGCTTACACGCTCGTTTCCCTTGCGGCACTGGCTACATCCATGCTCGTTAAGCTCTGGATGGCCGCATTCAACCGCGCGCTGGGCAACCGTATCGATTCCGAAACACTCATTGCCACAGCACAGGACTCCAAAAACGACGTCATCACCTCGGGCTCGGTCTTGGTGGCGGCGCTTATTTCGCAGACGACCGGCTTTGACCTCGATGGCTGGGCAGGCCTGGGTGTGGGCATCTTCATCTGCATCAGCGGCATGGGCCTAGTGCGCGACGCCATCAGCCCGTTGCTGGGGCAAGCGCCCGACCCCAAGCTCGTCCAGGCAATCCGCGACAAGATCATGTCCTATCCGCAGGTCTTGGGCACACACGACCTGATGGTGCACGACTACGGCCCCGGTCGTCAGTTTGCCAGCGCTCACGTGGAGATGCCCGGCGAGGGCGACGCATTTGAGCACCACGAGATCCTGGACACCATCGAGCACGACATCAAGCGCCAGATGGGCATTGGCATCACGCTGCACTGCGACCCCATCGCGACAACCGGCGATGATTTGCGCGGCTGGGTCAAGCGCGGCGTTATGCAGATCGACCCCGCGCTCTCCATCCACGACCTGCACGAGCACGACGGGTTCGTTTCGTTTGACCTGGTGCGCCCCGACGGCTTTGACATATCCGACGAGGAGCTGCTGGAGCTCGTCACGCGCATCGTGCACGAGCGCCGACCCAATGCCTCATGCGTCGTTACGTTTGACTCGGGCTTTAGCTCGCCCGACCGTCCGGCTGAACAGCTGTAGCCCGCTTAACAGCTAGTTTCCCTGCGCGCCCGAGATGCCGTTTTGCAGTGCATTCCAGGCACCCGTCGCCATGTCGCCCAAGTTCTGCGCGGTGTCGCCCAGGTTTTGTGCCGTATCGCCCAGCTCTTGCGCCTTGTCTCCCAACTCCTGTGCCTTGTTGCTCAAGTCCTCCAGCGTATTGGAACTCGAGCTGTCGGTACCGCTTTGGCCGTCGGGCGAGTTGCCCGAGCTATTCTTGTGCGTGAGTTGAATTTCGAGGTTGCCGCTGTCGTTATAGTAAGCAGAAGTAACGACCCAGTTGGCATCGATGACGGGCGTTGAGCCATCATCAGTCAGGACCACGGCATTCGAAAGATTGGCGCCGCGCGACTTGAGAAGTTTCTTGGCGTTGGACCAGTACTGCCCCGGGATATCGCTCAGATCGACGGTGCTAGACGAGGCGGACTCGGTTTGCTCGGCAGCGGTATCAGCCGTTGAACTCCCTCGCTTGTTGAGCATGCCCGACACAATGGCAAACACAACCGACAGCGCAAAGAAGATCGCCAGCACGATGAGGATCTTCTTGATCACGCTCGACGAACGCGACGGCTTCTTCTCCTCGTCCTCGCCATATTGCGGAATCGACTTGGGGTACTCGCGATACGGCTCGCGCGACTCGTAGCGAGACTGCGCCGTGCGAGGCATATACGTCGTCTGCTGAGGCTGCGGAATGGGATTTTGCGGCAGGTCATCATAGGGATTCGGCGTCGAGGCGGCATAAGAATCCTGCGGCGCGTAATCAAACGGGTCCGGAGCTGCGTTGCCATAGGGGCCTTGCGAAGATACGGCATAAGAATCCCGCGCTGTGTCGCCATAGCCCATAACCCGGGTTGGCTCGGCAGAAGGCTGCGTCGCGGCGGGGTCGGTATAACCGGGGTTGGGAACAACGCGGGTCGCATCGGCGCTATCGCCAGCCTGCGCGGAACCGTAGCCGCCCATCACGGTTGTCTTGTCCTGATCCATGCAACGATTCCTTTCCGTCGCCCGTAAGCATCAAGTTATCCATGCATTCTACCCGCGCAAAAGCCCGTGACGGACAGAGCCCGTCCATATCTACAAGACAAGCGCGGCTAGAAAACAAAGGCCCCGCCGGGCCTTGGTAGGCGCGACGGGGCGGGCAAGCAGCTATGGGCAACAAGCTTAGAACAGGCCGGTGATGTTGCCGTCGTTGTCGACGTCGATGTTCTCAGCCGCGGGGACCTTGGGCAGGCCCGGCATGGTCAGAACACTGCCGGTCAGTGCGACCACAAAGTGGGCACCGGCGGAAACCTTGAGCTCACGCACCGTGATGCGGAAGTTCTCGGGAGCGCCCAGGGCCTTGGCGTTGTCGCTAAAGCTGTACTGCGTCTTGGCCACGCACACCGGCAGGTTGCCAAAGCCGTTCTCGCGCAGCTCGGCGAGCTGGCGCTTGGCGGCCGGCGTAAAGTCAACGCCATCGGCGCGGTAGACCTTGGTGGCAATGGCCTCAAGAGCGTCGGCGACATCGGCGCCGTCCTCATAGGCAAACTTGAGCTCGCTCGGCTGCTCAATCAGACGCATGACCTCATCGGCCAGCTCGAGCGCGCCCTCGCCGCCCTTGGCCCAGACCTCGGAAAGCTTAACGTTGACGCCGAGCTTCTGGCACT
The DNA here is from genome assembly GCA_019419545.1 of Collinsella sp. Taxonomy (GTDB): domain Bacteria; phylum Actinomycetota; class Coriobacteriia; order Coriobacteriales; family Coriobacteriaceae; genus Collinsella. Next base: position 11,791 of record DXZT01000045.1, read on the forward strand.
CGGACTCGATGAGCGCAAGCTCAGCCTCGGTGTCCGTCGGGAAGCGGTTGATGGCGACTACGCAGGGCAGACCATAAACGTTCTGGATGTTGTCGACGTGACGCAGCAGGTTGGGCATGCCGGCCTTGAGTGCCTCGAGGTTCTCCTCGTTGAGGTCGGCCTTGGCGACGCCACCGTTGTACTTCAGCGCACGAGCGGTCGCGACGACCACGACGGCGCTGGGGCGAACGCCCGTCATGCGGCACTTGATGTCGAGGAACTTCTCGGCACCCAGATCGGCACCGAAGCCGGCCTCGGTAATGGCGACATCGCCAAAGCGCATCGCCATACGCGTGGCCATGATAGAGTTGCAGCCGTGGGCGATGTTGGCGAAAGGACCGCCGTGGACAAACGCGGGCGTGCCCTCGAGCGTTTGCACCAGGTTGGGCTTGAGCGCGTCCTTAAGCAACGCGGCCATGGCACCCTGGGCCTTAAGGTCACGGGCACGGACGGGCTCGCCGGCAAAGCTGTAGCCGACGACGATCTCGCCCAGGCGCTCCTTGAGGTCGCTGATACTCGTAGACAGGCACAGGATTGCCATGACCTCGGAGGCGACGGTGATATCGAAGCCGTCCTCGCGCGGCACGCCCTGGGCCTTACCGCCAATACCGTCGATGACGTGGCGCAGCTGACGGTCGTTCATATCGACGACGCGCTTCCAAGTGATGCGTTTAACGTCGATGCCAAGCTGGTTGCCCTGCTGAATATGGTTGTCGAGCATGGCGGCCAGCAGGTTGTTGGCAGCACCGATGGCATGGAAGTCGCCGGTAAAGTGCAGGTTGATATCCTCCATGGGGATCACCTGAGCCCAGCCGCCGCCAGCAGCACCGCCCTTAACACCAAAGACGGGGCCGAGCGAAGGCTCGCGCAGGGCCACGGCACTCTTGACGCCGCGACGACGCAGGCCATCGGCCAGACCGATGGTCGTGGTGGTCTTGCCCTCGCCCGCAGGCGTTGGGTTGATAGCGGTCACGAGGACGAGCTTGGCCTGGTGATCGGTCGGCTCGTTGAGCAGTGAATAGTCGACCTTAGCCTTGTCGAAGCCGTGCGGAATAAGGTGCTTAACGTCGACGCCGGCATTCTTGGCCACCTCGGTAATAGGCAGCGGCGTGACAGAACGTGCGATTTCGATGTCAGTAGGCATGGGCGGTCCTTTCGTTACCGAATAAGAAAAAGACCAATTCAGCATAGCACGGGCGCGCAATAGTAAAACGCCCATAACCGATGAACGGCGATATGTTTACCCGATGCCCGGCGATAGCCCAACAGCCCGCCAAAACAAAGCGCCCTAAACGGTAGGTTCAATCCCCAGGTGCTCAAAGGTGCGAAGCGTTGCCTGACGGCCCTGCGGCGTACGAATCATCAACCCGCACTGCAGCAAATAGGGCTCATAGACATCCTCGAGCGTGCCCGGGTCCTCGCCCACCGCGCTGGCAAGGGTCGTAAGTCCCACGGCGCGACCGGAGAACGTCTTAGCGAGCGTCTCCAAAATGCGAATATCCATCCAGTCCAGACCGAGCTCATCGATCTCGAAGAACTCGAGCGCCTGGCGGCAGATATCGAGCTCGATAGGGCCGTTGCCACGCACCTGTGCGTAATCGCGCACGCGCTTGAGCAGGCGGTTGGCAAGACGTGGCGTGCCGCGCGAACGCGAGCCGATCTCGAGCGCGCTCGGATGGTCAATCGTCACGCCCAAGATAGTCGCCGAGCGCGTCACAATCTGCGCGAGCTCTTCGACCGTGTAGTAATCCAGGCGATATGAAATGCCAAAGCGGTCGCGCAACGGGCCGGTCAACATGCCTGAGCGGGTCGTTGCCGCTACCAGCGTAAACTTGGGGATATCCAGGCGAATCGAGCGCGCCGCCGGACCCTTGCCAATCACGATATCGAGGGCAAAGTCCTCCATCGCGGGGTACAGGACCTCCTCGACCGAACGGTTGAGGCGGTGGATCTCGTCGATAAACAGCACATCACCCGGCTGCAAGTTAGTAAGGATGGCCGCCAGGTCGCCCGTGCGCGCGATGGCAGGGCCACTCGTGGTCTTGATCTGAGCGCCCAGCTCGTTGGCGATAACGGTGGCCAGCGTGGTCTTGCCCAGGCCCGGAGGACCCGAGAAGATCACGTGGTCGAGCGTCTCGCCACGACTCTGCGCCGCTTCGATAAGCACGCGCAGACTCTGCTTGATGTGCTCCTGGCCGCAGTAGTCATCCAGGCGCTGGGGGCGCAGGGTACGGTCGACATCGAGGTCCTCGGCCGTCAGCTCCGAGCCCACCATGCGTTCACCGTGCGCCATGGATGCCGCCGGCGAGTTGCCGGGCGTCGCCCACAGGTCCTGAGAGTCATCGGCTTCCCACATCACGAATCCATTCCGAGTCGCTTAAGCGCCGCGCCGAGCAAATCCTCGACACGCATATCCTGCCCATCATACCCGCTCAGGGCAACATCGGTCTCCTGCGGACTAAAGCCCATGGAAAGGAGTGCCGCACGGGCGTCATCGATCGCCGAAGGAGCGGCGGCGGGCACGGGCATCGCAACCTGCCCCGGGATCACGTCGACCGGCACAAAGCCCTTGTCCTTGGCAAAGGTGCTCTTGAGCTCCAAGATGAGGCGCTGGGCGGTCTTTTTGCCCACGCCGGGCACCTTGGCCATGCCCTTGTCGTCCTCGGCCATCACCAGGGAATACAGCTGTCCCACGGTATAGGTGGAAAGCACGGCGAGCGCCAAGCGCGGGCCAACGCCCGAGACGGACACGAGCCGGTCGAACATCGTGCGCTCATCCTTAGAGGAAAAACCGAAAAGTGTCATGGCGTCCTCGCGCACCTGCATACGCGTGTAGAGGCGGACCTCGCCGCCGGGCGTCGGCAACGTGGCCGCAGTGCTACCCGAGATGCCGAGTTCAAAGCCAACGCCCGACACGTCGACGACAGCGGAGCTCATCGTGGCCTCGACAAGCGTTCCGTGGAGCTGGGAAATCATCAGTATCCGGTTCCTCTCTGTTGATAGAACTCGCCACCGGTAAGGGCGCGGGTGCGGCTGAGGTTTACGTGGCAGATGGCACAGGCCAGGGCATCGGCGGCATGGTCGGGATGCGGGTCGTGATCGAGCTGCGTGAGCGTGCGCACCATATAGGCGACCTGCCGCTTATCTGCGGCACCGGTACCCACCACAGCCTGCTTAATCTGCATAGGCGTGTACTCGCCGATCTCGAGTGCGCATTCCGAAAGAGCCACGAGTGCAGCGCCGCGGGCATGCGCCGTGGGGATGGCCGAGCGAACGTTGGCGCCAAAGTAGATGCTCTCGATGGCAGCGGTATCGGGTCGATAACGCTCCACGACACCCTTGAGGTCGCGGGCGATATGCGACAGGCGCACCGCGAGCGGACTACCCGCGCTGGTCTCGATACAACCGTAGGCACGGCAGCGAACCTCGCCACGCCGCTCCTCGATAATCCCCCAACCCGTATGGGCCAAACCGGGGTCGATGCCCAAAATAACCAAGCCAACCTCCCCTCGTCACAAGTACAGCACAAGGCAAGGCCCCGCGCACTACTCACGAACGTCTGTTCTAGAATAACACAACGGGGTCAAGATGCTTAGTTGAAGTATCGGGGTTGAGAGCGAATCCCATCCCCAGTTTAGTTCTGCGAGAAGAATGGGAACTGTCGGGGATCAACCGGCGGATGCGGCATCGGGCCACCCTGAGGACCACCTTGCGGTCCGCCCTGGCCGCCCATCATCTTATCGATGGCGTCCTGAACCTCGCCCTCGAACTTTTTCATTCCCTCGTGTAAACGACGCCGACCGTCTTCAGAGCGCAACTCCTCCATTTGTTCGGGCGAAATACCCAGTAGCTCGCCCAGCACGCCCATCATCTCGTTTCGCACGCGCTCGCTCGTATCCTCGTCAGCAAAACGGCGCACCTCGGCGCGCGCCAGCGAATCGACCGTCATACGCTCCTTGCCGTTAAGCCCCAGGTCGGACCACGCGAGCATGTACGGCCAGGAGCGCTCGGCAAACGAACGGGACGAAACGATCGGCGCCGTCGGCAACATGCGGCGGGCAGCCTCACCCTGTCGAACGAGCATCAGCAGCAGCGAGCAGGCCTCAGGCTTGCCAGCGGCCATCGGGATGTCGTCGAAAGATCGATTGCGGTCCACGTGCGCCTCAAGCGCGCCATCGATCTCACCCGGCTCGACCCCGCCGAGCAGCTGTGCCGCGCGGTCGAGCATATCGACCGGACCGTCGAGCGTCGAGAGCGCCTGCGCCAGCACGCGCTCCATACAATCTTCCACCGCGTTGAGCGTCACAAGCTCTTGGGGCACCACGGCAGACGCGCGGTTGCGCACACGCGCCACAAACTCAAGCGTCGACAGGTACACATCGCCAAAGGGCGCGTAATCGCCCTGGTAGCCGCCGCAAAGCGCCGGCGCCGCCAGCGCGTACTCGGTTTTGGACAGCGGACTCAACGCCATCGCACCCAGCTCGAGCGCCGTATCCTCCAGCATGAGGCCCAGCGTGCGAGAGCGCAGGCGCTCGGCGTCGCCCGCCGACACATCGCGGTCGAGCACGCGCGCGGCATCCGGCGCATCGCGCTCAACCGTGCGAATATGCAGGCGCTCGGCAATGGCGCGAACGGCGGCACAGCGAGCAGCCTCGGCCTCCTCCTGCGCCGGCGTAAAGATGCGGTTGCGCCCCAGCACCAGGCCAATCACATTACGTGGGCCCAGAGCGTCGACGGCCAGCGCCGCCAGCAGGGACGACGGCAAGTCGCCCTCGAGTGCCACCACGGCGCGCGACGCACCGTGGGCCCGGGCGTTGTCGCGCACGGCAAGCACCAGCGCCTGCCACAGCCACTCCTCGGAACGGAACTCGGGCAGTTCGTGATCTTCCAGGGCATCGAGCATCACGCCGCGCTGAATCTCCTGAACCAGCAGGCTCTCCTCAAAACACGGCGCCTGGGCCACCACGCGACCGCAGTCGTCGAGCACAAACGAACCGCCGGTATACACCGACTCGTCATAGGCACCGACCGGCGCCATGCAGGCAAACCACACGCTGCGCTTGGATGCGATCTTGCGGTAGGCGCCGCTGCGAACGGCGGCAATGGCAGCAGTCTCGCGGTCGGTCATGTCAAACGCGTTGAATTGGAAATACGCAATGAGGTCAACACCGGTCGGCAACATCTCGAGCTCGCGGTCCAAGTCAAAAATCACGGCGATGCGCACGCCATCCACGTCGAACACCGGCGGCGCCCAACGCGTGTCGTTGTTCTCGCCACGCTGCAGGGCAATGCTCGAACGCGCCGGCACCACATGACCGTCCTTGAGCATCATGTAGTCGAGTAGCGGCTGGCCCTCAAACGAAACCGCCGCGGGCACGATGCAGATCATGTCAAGCTCCTGGATGCGCTCGGCGACACCAGTCAAGCCGGCAAGCATGTCGTGCTCAAAGTCGGCAGCGCCCACCAGGCCACCGGGCATGGCGCCCATAAAGAGCGGAGCCGGAACGCACAGCACGCGCGCCCCGCGCTCGTGGGCCAGACGAGCCTGGTCCTCGATGCGGCCGCAAATGCCCTCAATATCACCCAGGCGCATATCGATCTGTGCAAGCGCGAGCTTCATGGCTCAGCCCTTTCCGTCGTAAACCATCGTTGTCGTAGTAAAAGCGCCGGCCGCATGATGCAGTCGGCGCTCGCATGTGCATATGCTAGCTATGATACCCCGAGCGGGGGCGCGCTCCTAGAACGTCGCGGACCACAGCCCGTGCAGGTTGCAATAGGCATAGACGGTACCGGTCTTGGAGCCACCGGCAAAAAACGTCGCGGGCTTCATGCCGGGCTGGAGGTAATGGACCTCTAAGCGGCCCTCGGCCTCAAGGGCAATCCACTCAATATAGTGCTCGGGCAGGCTGGGATGCTCGACCGAGCCCACGCGTGCGCGGATCACGTGACCGTCGCGCTCGATCTCGACGACGGGCACGTGCTTTTCGTGCGCCGCGTCCTCGGTGTTCGCGGTCAGCTCCGTGCAGCCGGCAGGGGCCGCAACGTCGTCGCCAAGGGCGGCGATAAGCTTGCCATCGGGGTCCTTAAAGAATTTCGCCATGATGCTCTCCTTTGCTGATGTGCCAATGTTCTCGATGGTTCTTATGCCCAAAGGCAGGCGAACCATCCACGGCATGGCAAATGAACACATATCGAGGGACTCGGCAAAAGCCAGGGCGCTCCGGCAATTCCGAGCGCCCGGCTTGTCACGCATCAGCGCGCGCAGGTTAGCGCCCGTCGCCGCCCAACAACGCCAGAACATCTTCGCGGGTAAACAGCGCCGACGAGATGCCATCGCCGCCGAGCACACTGTTGACCAGGTCGCGCTTGGACTCCTGCATCTGCATAATGCGCTCCTCGATCGTGTCCTTGGCGATGAGCTTGTACACGGTCACGGTATGTTGCTGGCCAATACGATGCGCGCGGTCAGTCGCCTGGTCCTGCGCGGCCACGTTCCACCACGGGTCGTAGTGGATGACCACGTCGGCTGCCGTCAGGTTAAGGCCCACGCCGCCCGCCTTGAGCGAAATCAAAAAGACCGGAACCTCGCCCGCTTGGAACTGCGCGACCATCTTGGCACGGCTCTCCTTAGACGAAGCGCCCGTGAGCTTAAGGAAGGCGATGTCCTCCTTGGTCAAGCGCTTGCCGATGATATCGAGCATACCCGTAAACTGGCTGAACAACAGGATGCGATGCCCGCCGTCGAGTGCGCCGTGCACGAGCTCCATGCACGTATCGAGCTTGGCGCTCCCCGCCTTGTAATCCTCGTAGTGTAGACGCGGGTCGCAGCAGATCTGGCGCAGCTTGGTGAGCTCGGCAAGCACCTTGAGCTTGTCTTTCTTAAACTCGGATGCCTCGCGGTGCTGCACCTGCTGGGCGATGCGGTCCTGGTTTGCCAGGTACAGCTTGCGCTGCTCGCCGGTGAGCTGCGCCATGACCGTATCCTCGATCTTCTCGGGCAGGTCAGCCACCACGTCTTCCTTTACGCGGCGCAACACAAACGGCGACACGAGTGCCTGCAGGCGAGCGGCACTGTCACCCTCGGCATGCTCGACGGGACTTTCAAAGCGCTTGGCGAATGAGTCGCGCGTGCCCAGAAGGCCCGGCATTAAAAAGTCGAAGATGCTCCAAAGCTCGGACAGACGGTTTTCGATAGGCGTGCCCGTCAGGGCAAAGCGCACGCCGGCAGGCAGGCGCTTGGCGGCACGCGCCACCTGGGTGAGCGGGTTTTTAATGTACTGGGCTTCATCCAGCACCACACGGGCAAAGTCCTGCTCGACGTACTCGTCGATATCGCGCCGCATAAGGTCATACGACGTTACAACCACGTTATGTTCGGCCACGCCGGCGATCTGCACGCGGCGTTGAGCCTTGGCGCCCACAATGGCGCACACATCGAGCGACGGGGAAAAGCGCTCCAGCTCGGCGGTCCAGTTGTACACAAGCGACGCAGGGCACACCACGAGCGTGGGCTTAGCATCCCCCGCCTCCACGCGCGCCAGGATATGTGCGATCATCTGCAGCGTTTTGCCCAGGCCCATGTCGTCGGCCAAGATACCGCCGAGGCCCAGGTGCTCGAGCGAGCCGAGCCACTGGTAGCCGTCGACCTGATAGCCGCGCAGTGTGGCCTTGAGCGAGACCGACACCGTAAAATCCATCTTGCCGAGCGTGTCCAGGCGCTCGACGGTGCGGCGGAACGCGGCGTCGCGATCGGCTTCGAGCGCGGGCGTGCGCGCAAGCATGCTGTCGACGAACAGGGTACTCGACGCGGGAAGCGACACGCCGTCGAGCAGGTCGACGGCATCGACGCCCAAGTCCTCGGCAAGGCCAAACGCGGCACGGGCGCCCTCGTCCAGGCGGATGATATCGCCGGACGTGAGACGTGCAAACGTCTGGTGACGCTTGTAGGAATCGAGGTAGATGGCAAGGTCTGCCGCCGAAAGGCCGCTCGCGCCCAGTTCGACGTCGAGCAGGTTACTCTTGACGGTCGCACGCACCGAAAGCTTGGGCGCAGGGCGGACCGAGACCTGGCGCAGGCGATCGCTGAGCATGACCTCGCCCAGCTCGGACAAAGCCGCCAGACCCTCGGTCAGCAGACAGAACAGGCTCTCGTCATCGCGTTCCTCAAACGCCAGGCCACCCTCGTAGAAATCGAAATACAGGGCCGCCGTATCCATAACGCGAAACTCTGCCACCTCGTCGCGCGGCGGCACGCCAGGACGCTGGTCTTCGAAGGGGCTGCCCGGAGCGCCCAGGCTAAAGAGATCTGCCGACCAGTTGCCGTAGGTAACCGTAATTTTGCAGGTCACGAGTCCATCGTCGACGCCGATTGCCATGGCAAAGCTCGGCTCGGGTGCCACGGTATCGAGCGCAGCGGGCGCGGTAAGATCGGTGTAGTCGCGCAAAATGGGCAGCGCCATACGGCAGAACTCCCCCACCTGGTCGGAAGCGATATGGACCGGCGTGCGACAGGGCAGCAAGCGCGATAGGAACGGCGCCGCATGCTGGGCAAACGCTACATCGGTGCGGCGCGCACGGCGGGTATCGACCAGATAGGCAACGTCGCCCGAAGCAAAGCAGTATGCATCGGCCGGCAGGCGCAGATCGTAGCTGCCACCAGCCGCCGGCGCGATTTTGGCGGCAAGGAGCGGTGGGCGCTTGGACAGTGCCTCGTCCCCCCCTTCCGGAGGCATCTCAACCGCCACGTCATAGGTGCGATGCGTCGTCGTCCCCCGCGACCAGGCGGGCTCAAAGGAGATGGTCTGGCCGCGCAGCAGGTCCAGCACATATACGATGCTATGCTCGGATAGCGGCAACTGACGCTCGGCGACAAAACCGCTGCGGGCAAAGTCGTACGACGCCGAACGCGAGCTTGTGATGTCATCGAGATAGGCGACTGTCGTCACAACAAGGTTGAGCAGCTTTGTCGACACGTCTTCGAAGGCTTCGGGCGTATGGACAAACGTGAGCTTCTTGCCGTACGAGAAGGTGCCGCCTCGGACATAGGCGTCGGCCATGCCGTCGATATCCTTGACCACGTAGGACACCGAACCGCAGCGAATGCGAAACTCGAGCGCCCAGCTAAAGCGGTCGGCGAACAGCGGATTGTAGTACGGCACCAACGAGGGCTCCAACGCCGCTTTGGGGGCGTCGGGATCAACGGCACCGGCAAGCTTGCGGCGCATGCTTGCCAGCTCATCCATACGCGCGTCCGAAAGATCGGAGAGCGCCGCCATGAGGCTCGGGCTCGTGGGAACGGGCGCCGGGAAGGGAAAGTTGGGGTTGACCGCCGGCGCGGTGGACGCGGGACGCATGGCTTGCTTGGGCGCCGCCGTAAACGTGCGAACCGGCGTGCGCAGCCCCTCGACGGGCTCGGTGCCGCTTGCGTCCAGATACGCCAGCGCCGTGGCGATGGCGTGCTTGCACATGCCGGGGTAGCGATAGGCAGCGGGGCAGTCGCAGTCGTAGTCGATCACCTCGTGCTCGTCCATATCGAGCGCCACGTGCGTCTTGTACAGGTCACCGCGCGAGCCGCGCACCGTGCCCTCGACCGTCACGTTTTTGGAGAAGCGCGAGCCGCTGTCCTCAAACGATAGCACGGCACCGTTGAGCATGAGCGAGCGGCCCTTCATAAAGGTGCCGCTCAGCGCCGCCTCTTTCCGGAGCGCCTGCACAAACGTCCCCTGCGCCATCACTTCCTCCAATCTCACCCGGGGTAGCTTAGATCACCGTCACGCGACCCTGGTTACCCACAATGGCCTTGGCCTCGGCCAGCAGCGGAATCGAACGCGCGTTGACCTTGGCAGGTACCTCGGCACGCAGCACGCGCCCGTCCACCTGCTCGATAAAGATCTCCACGCGGTCGCCGCCCGGGTTAGCGGTGAGCACCGTGGCCAGGCGCGCCATATTGCCCTGGCTAAAGCGGCTGTTGGGCACCATGACCTCAAACACCTTGGGCTTGTTGTTCTCCTCGTTAAGCTCGAGCGGCACGATCTCCTGCGCGATGATCTGGTCGCCGCGGTCCGAGCGCTCGAGTTTGCCCTTAATGCGCACAAAGGCATCGGACAGCTGCGCGCCGGTCTCGGGATCGACCTCGCCGTACAGGTACCCCTCGGCCTCTTTATAGGTCTTGGGGAACACGACGACGGTGGCCTCGCCTTCCATGTCCTCGAGCTGCACGATGCCCATGGGGTCACCGTTTTTGGTCACGCGCTTGGACACGCTCGAGACCATGCCGGCCCACCACAGCGCCTTGCCCTCGGGAATCTCCTGGTTGATGGTGCCGCCCGTAGGATTCTGAACTTCGTAGCCGGTGTCGATCTGCGAGAACGAGAAGTCACGCGCCTTGGCTAGTGCATACTCAAACGGGCGCAGCGGGTGGTCCGAGACATAGATGCCCAGAACCTCTTTCTCCTGGCTCAGCTTGAGGTGTCGGTCCCATTCCTGGCCGTCCGGATCGGGCACGCTGACCTCGAAGCCCGAGCCCTCAACGTCGCCAAACATATCGAAGAACGAGGTCTGGCCGCTCGCGCGGTCCTTCTGGCGCTTTATCGCGGCGTCGATGATGTTCTCGGGGTTGTTCTTGTCCACAAAGTGCATCATCTGGCGACGCGGATACCCCGTGGAGTCGAAGGCGCCTGCCTTGATGAGCGATTCGATCACGCGACGGTTGGCCTGGCTCGAGTCCACGCGCTCGACAAAGTCGTGCAGCGTCTTAAACGGACCGCCCGCCTCGCGCTCGGCGATAATCGCCTGCGCCACGCCGGTGCCCACGCCGCGGATGCCGGCCAGACCAAAGCGCACGCCCTCCTTGGTAGCCGTGAACTCGGTACCGGACTCGTTGACATCTGGCGACAGCACGGGGATGCCGTCGTGACGGCACGCCGAGACGTAGTGAACGATCTTGTCGGTCTTGCCCGTATAGGACGTCAGAACGGCCGCCATGTACTCGTGCGGATAGTGCGCCTTGAGCCACGCCGTCTGCATAACCAGGATGGCGTAGCCGGCGGAGTGCGACTTGTTGAAGGCGTAGGATGCGAACTCGAGAACATCGTCCCAAATCTTCTGGGCGACCTCGCGCGTGTAGTTGTTCTTGATAGCGCCGTTCATCCAGTGGTCGTAGGTGGTCTCGTCCGAGCCATCCTCCCAGTGCAGCACCGTCGACGTGAGCAGCTTAATCTTTTTCTTAGCCACGGGCTTACGGATACGCGAGTCCGATTCGCCCTTGGAGAAGCCGCACATCTCGACGGAGATGAGCATAACCTGTTCCTGGTAGACCATGGTGCCGTAGGTTTCGCCCAGGATGTCGTCCAGGCGGTCGTCGTAGGAGACGGCCGGCTCCTTGCCGTTCATACGGTTGATGTAAGACGAGACCATGCCGGCGCCCAGCGGGCCCGGGCGGTATAGAGCGATCAATGCCACGACGTGCTTGTACTCGGTAGGCTTCATGTTCTTGATCGTGGCCGTCATGCCGGCGGACTCGACCTGGAAGACGCCGGCGGTGTGACCGGAGCCCATGAGCTTAAAGATCTCGGGGTCGTCAAAGGGAATCTCTTCCTCTTTGATGTCGATGCCGAAGTTCTTCTTGATATTTGCCTTGGCCTTGGAGATAACCGTCAGCGTGCGCAGGCCCAGGAAGTCCATCTTGAGCAGGCCCATGTCGGCAACGGTATGGCCCTCGTACTGGGTAATCTCGACGCCGCCCTTGGTGTCGAGCTTGGTGGGCACGTGCTCGTTGACGGGGTCGCGGCAGATCAGAACGGCGCACGCGTGCACGCCCTCGCCACGGGTGAGACCCTCAATCGAGAGCGCCGTGTCGATGATGCGGCGGGCGTCGTCATCCTTTTTATAGGCCTCGGCAAAGTCGGGGTTAAACAGATCCTCTTTGCCGGGTTGTTTTTCGAGTACCTGCTTGAGCTTGACCTTGGGGTCGCTCGAGACCATCTTGGACAGGCGCTGGCCCATGTAGACCGGGTAGTCCAGAACGCGCGCGGCATCGTTGATGGCCTGCTTGGCCTTGATGGTCGAGTAGGTGATAACGTGGGTGACCTTCTCGGGGCCGTAAAGCTGGCGAACGTGCTCCACGACCTCGAGGCGCCGCTCATCGTCGAAGTCCATATCGATATCGGGCATCTCGGTACGCTGCGGGGACAGGAACCTCTCGAACATCAGGCCGTTCTCGAGCGGGTCGAACGCGGTGATGTTCATGGCGTAGGCGACGATAGCGCCGGCGGCCGAGCCACGGCCGGGGCCGACGCCGATGCCGTTGTCCTTGGCCCATTGCACGTACTCGGCGACGATCAAAAAGTAGGCGGCAAAGCCCTTGTCGCAAATGACCTTGTATTCGTACTCAAAGCGCTCTTTGATGTTGACGCCACCGATCTCGCGCGTGGCCCAGTCGTCACCATAGTGCTGGCGCAGGCCCTTCTCGCACTCGCGGCGGAACTGGCTCTCGTGCGTCTCGCCGGGATCGAGCAGTGGGAAGCGCGGCAGGATGATGGAGTCCCAGTCCAGCTCGACGTAGCACTTGTCGGCGATCTCGAGCGTGTTGTCGCAGGCCTCGGGGCAATACGGGAACATCGCCCGCATCTCCTCCTCGGTCTTCATGTAAAACTCCGAGCCGGTCATGCGCATGCGGTTGGGGTCGTCGACCTTGGCGTTCATGCCGATGCACATGATGACGTCCTGCACGGGCGCGTCCTCGCGGCGCAGGTAGTGGAAGTCGTTGGTGGCGATGACCTTGACGCCCACTTGCTTGGCAATATCGATGAGCGTGCGGTCCATCTGCTCGTCGGTCAGGCCGTTGTCGGTGGTAATGCCGTGTTCCTGAATCTCGATATAAAAGTCGCCGGGATCGAAGGTGTCGCGGAAGGTCTCGGCCCACTTGATGGCGCCCTCCATGTCACCGCGGTCGATGTACTTGGGGATGATGCCCGCGATGCAGGCGCTGGTGCAGATCATGCCCTTGGCGTGGCGGCGCAGGTTGTCGAGCGTCACGCGCGGCTTGTAGTAAAAGCCCTGCACGGCGGCCTCGGAGACCGTCTGCATCAGGTTGACGTAGCCCTCCTGGTCCTTGGCCAGAAGGATCATGTGGTAGAGCTCGGGCTTGTGGTCGCGGGCAAGGGTCTCGTCCGGCGTAAAGTAGACCTCGCAGCCAAAGATGGGCTTGATGACCAGGGGCGGCTTGAGCTCGTCGATGTTGCCCTTCTCGTCCCACATGGCCATGTCCTTCACATACTGGGCATGCTCGCGCGGGTTTTCCTCGGGATCGGGCTCCACCAGCTCGTCGCGGCGGTCCTTTTCCAAGAAGGCCTTGTCGTGGCTCCAGGTTTTGTACTCGGGCGTGTTGTGGTTGACGGCGTCGCAGGCTAGCGCCAGGTCGGGCACGCCATACATGTAGCCGTGGTCGGTAATGGCCACGGCGGGCATGCCCAGCTCAACGGCACGGTTGACCATATCCTGGATACGGGTTGCGCCGTCGAGCATAGAGAAGACAGTGTGGTTGTGCAGATGGACGAATGCCATGTGATGAGCTCCGATGCGGGTTCGTGATCTTAGGGTTACGATTCTACCGCACAGCGCGGACGGCACCCGAACCTAGCCCAAACCCACACGGCTCCTATTGAGTTGCGGTGAAATGCGGACTGTTTGGCGGCTTTTTTGACCAAAACAGTCCGTATTCCACCGCAAGTTATCTGAGGACTAGAGGTTGTAGGTGACCACTTGAGGTTCGGCGGGATTGACGAAGATGGTTGGATTCGCCCGCTCCACGCGAACGAACTTGACGGTCACGACCTCAAAGCCCGCCTTGTGCAGAACGTCGGCGTAAACGCGCGCCTGCAAGGCGTGTTTCTCGAGCAGCTGCTCCGGCGTCTCATCCGGCGTGCCACCCGTCTTGTAGTCGATGACCAGTGCGCGCGACGGATCCGCCGGGTCGGTTGCCAAGGCATCGATGGCGCCCTCGGCATAGGCGCCGTAGCGGGCGATATCCTCGTCCTCGCAGCCCAGCGAGAAGAACGGCACCTCGGCACGGATGCACGGCCACGCGAGCAGCTCGGCACGAACCGACGACTTGAGCCAGCGATCCAGAGCGACATCGAAGCGCTCGCGCTGTTCCGGCGTCAGGCGCCACAAGCGAGCCAGGGCGTCGGCACGCTCAACGGGCAGCGCATCGGCACCCATCTCGATGAGCCACTGGCAAGCGGCGTGGAAGGCCGAGCCCAGCGCCATGGGGTTGCCGGCGGGCTCGACAGCAGCCACGTCCGCATCGGCCATCTCCGAGCCATCCGACTCCGCATCATCGCCGGACTCGTCCATGGGAACAAGCGCCTCGGCGGCACGGTCCTCGGACTCGGCATGCAGCGCCACGGCAATTGACGAGTAGCTATACGAGTCACGCACCGGGAACGGACAGATGCCCATGCGCACGCCCACTGCCTGGGGATACACGAGCTCAAACGCATCGGGCTTGGGGTCGGCAGGACCGGGCACAGTTGAGTGCGCAGCATTATCAGCGACATCGACATCGCCGCGAACGAGCCTGCCCTCGGCATCCAGCGAAGCGTTAGCCTCAAACGCCTGCTCACCAAACGTAAAGTCCGCCAGCGAGATGAGCTCGTAGTCGCCCGGCTGGGAGTTGTCGAACACCAAGCGGTCGGCATCGAGCTGCGGCATATCCAGAGCATCGGTCGGCAAAATACGGCGCAGCACATCGTAGGTCAGATCGGTCTCGACATCAAAGGTCGGCGCCGTCACCTTGCCGCGGCTCACGCCGGCATCCATCGCCAGAATGACCAGCTCACGCGCTCGCGTCATGGCGACATAGAGCAGACGAGCCCGCTCCTCGAGCGAAAGCTGCAGGTCGTCGTTGCGCAGGCGAGCAAATGCCTCGGCGGGAGAACCCGTCGCACAGACGTCCTCCATGAGCTCCGGCGGCAGCCACAGCGACGTGCCCTTGCCCTTAAACGCATGCTCAAACTGCTTTTTGACGTCATCGCCCTTCACAAAGGTCCCATCGGCAAGCTTAACGCCATCAAAACGAGCTGGCAGTGCCACGACCTGCGCTCCGCCCTCGACACGCCCCATCTGAGCCGCACCGGACGGCTTGCGCACGCCAAAACACTCGGCAACCGCTACGACCGGATACTCCAGACCCTTGGACGCATGCACGGTCATGATGCGCACCGCGCCGTCGCCCTCCTCGTTGAGGGCACCCGGGGCCTCCTTGCCCGCCAAGAAGCGGTCGAAGGCCAGCGCGATGGAACGCGGCGAGTTGCCGAACTCGGCCTCCTCCTCGGCCACGGCGTCGAGCGCCTTGAGCACGTTGGCGGCGATGGCCTTGCCCTCGGGGCCGCGCTGCGCCAGGCGCACGAACCAGCCGGAGGCATTGACCGCGTCGCGCGCGATGGCGGCGAACGAATCACGCCCCACGCGACGCAGTGCGTAGCGCAGCACCTCGCGGGCACGCGTCACAAGCGGCAAGCCCTGCAAGCCCGGCACATCGGAATCGCTCATGATGCCCATGTCGATATTCCGGCGCGAGGTCTCCCCCGTCTCGCCATCGAGCTTGGTCGCCAGCGCCAGGAACTCCTGGGCGCCGAGCGCAAACATCGGCGAGGCGAGCAGCGGCATAAGGCCCTGCGCCGTATCGGCCGGATTGGCGAGCGCGCAGACCAGGGCACGCACCGTCTGCACCTCGGCTGCCTGGGCAAAGACCGAGCCGCCTGCGATGACGCAGTCGAGCCCCTGATCGCGGAAGGCCTGGGCGTAGACATCGGCGTTGGTCATGCGGCCCAGCAGCAGTACCATGCCGCCCTGGGGCTGGCCGGCATCGGCAAGCGCGCGGAAGCGCTCGGCGATCGCGCGGGCCTTGGCCTGTGTGCGCTCCTGCATACTGCCGCCGGCAACAAAGAGGGCCTGGCGGCGCGAGGCGTCCGCCACCAGCGTGTCCTTGCGGCCGTCGCTCGCCTCAAGATCCAAAAAGCCCTGCATCAGGCCGCCGTCATCGCCGTCGAAGACGCGTGCCACGTAACGCAGCACCTCGTCATGGCTGCGGAAGTTGCGCACGAGTTTGACGAGTTCGCCGGCAGGGGCATCGGCCACGGCAGTCGCCTCGGGCGCGGCAGACGAGCCCACCTTGCGCTCCTGACGACGGAACACCTCGACCTCGGCGCCACGGAAGCGATAGATGGACTGCTGCGCATCGCCCACGGTGCACAGCGCGCGCTCCCCCGCACCCGTCAGGTAGCGTATCAGATCGACCTGCATCTGGTCGGTATCCTGAAACTCATCGATCATGACCATCTTAAAGCGGCCCTCGTACGCAGCACGGATGGCAGGGTAATCGCGCAGGGCCTCGTAGGCCATACGCAGCAGGTCGTTATTATCGAGGGCGGACTGGGCAGCCTTCAGCGCGCGATACTCAGCCTCCACGGAACGGGCCAGGCCCACCAGCGCATCGAGCGCCGGGCCACCGCAGGCAAGCACGATATTGATAAACGCATCGGCGGCCTCGGCCTTGAGCAGCTCGACCTGCTCCCTAGGGAATGCCTTGCTCGCGCGCGGCATGGTGCACGACATCATGAGTCGCGCTGCATCGGCCATGGTCTTGCCGCTCGCCTCGAACGCGTCAATGGCGTCGAGTGCCATCTGCGCCTTCTCGGTCGCGGCCTTGCTTGCGCCCAGCGCCGCGCGATAGGCATCGGCGAGTGCCGAGGTATCGGCCTGCCCGCGCGCCACGCACACGTCGTCCATACCGCCCGGCAACTGGCTCGACAGCTCCAGCAGGTCGCGCACCAGGCCCTTGATGGTCGCGCCAGCGCCAAAGGAACCGCCCTCGCCCGCCATGGGATACCAGGCATAGAGGGCCTTGAGCGATGCCGCGAGCTCGGGGGCGGCATCGGGCGCCGTCGCGCGGGCCAACACATGCTCAACAGCCTGGTCCATAAGCTCGTCGGTATCGGTGAGCACCGTGAACTCGGGGTCGATGCCCAGCTCCAGCGCATGCGCGCGCAGGATACGCGAGCACATGCCGTGAATGGTCGAGATCCACGCGTCGTCGACGGTCAGTGCTTCCTCGTCCATGCCCTCGTCGATAAGCGCACGGCGCACGCGGTCACGGATCTCGGCCGCGGCATCTTTGGTAAAGGTAATGGCGAGCACCTGGTCAAGATGTTCAACGAACGGACCGGATTCAGGCGAGAGCGCGTAGACGATGCGACGCGTGAGGGTAAAGGTCTTGCCCGAACCGGCGCCCGCCGAGACAAACAGCGGACGGTCGAGCGTTTTGACAATCTGCAGCTGTTGCGGCATCAAAGTCGAAAGATCCATGGTCTACACGTCCCTCCTTACAAACGTTCCTTCGTGGTTATACGAGCAGCGCGCATGCGCGGCCTGAGCCGACGTCGGGTCGACGGCGGCAACGTTGCCTGCCTCGAGCTCGCGCAGGCGCTCGGCGATGCCGGCCTCAACGCGATCGAGCAGGGCGTCGAAGTCCATGCTGCCACCCTCGCCGGGGAAACCTTTCTTAAGGCCCGGGATGCGACCGTCGCCGCGCTCTTCCTCGAGCAGCTCGGCGCTCGCGGCACCGCGCAACGCCGGCTTGCCGCCCTTGGTCGAAAAGTAGAGCGCCGCGCGGGTGTCCAAATCCAGCGCCCGGCGCATGGCCTGGGCGTAGATGAGCGTTTGGGTATGTGGTGGCAACCAGCGCGGATCGTCGATGGGCGCCGTGCCCGATTCCTCGTCGCGCACCGTGGGGTCGGCGAGCTTAAACTCCTCAACGCCCGTGCGATGCTTGTAGTCGATCACCACGGCACGATTCTCGGCGTCCACGTCCACGCGGTCGATGCGCCCGCCAAGCGGCCAACCGGCATACTCGACCATGAGCTCGTTGAAGGCGAACTCCAGGTAGCGCGGGGCAAAGGGGGCAAGTGCCTCGGACTCGTAGGCAAGCACACCCTCCAGCTGCGGCAAGATCTCGGCCACCTGGCGTTCCTCCACCGCAGAGAGCGGCACCAGCGGGCCCTCCGTGCCGCGCTTGCCGGCGTGCTCGGCCAACGTCTCGTCAAAGACCTCGTGCAGCAGCTCCTGTGCGCGCGGCAGATTCTCGGGCGTCACGCGCTCCATGCCCTCTTGGGGCAGACGGGCATGCAGATGCTCCAGCACGTCGTGGACAAAGTTGCCCTTTTCCATGTTGCCAAAGCCCGCGTCGATCGACTGGGGCTTCACGCGGTACGAGACGAACCAGCATAGCGGGCAGGTCGAATAGGCCTCGATCTGCGAGGCGGACGTCAGACGCGGCACGAGCGGCGCGTCCTCACCCTCGCCATCGCGACGGCGCAGGACCAAATACGGCACGGCCTCGGCACTCAGATGCTGAGGGGCTTCACAGGTCACGCGCTCGCGCTTGAGGCCTTCACCTGCCGCGGGATCAAAGTCGGCGATGATATCGCCCTCGCCCACGCGCATGGGCTTGGCAGCGCCAGCGGCCTCGGCATGTGCCCACAGCTCGGTCCATACGGCTGCCGGGTAGCACTCGCGTGCCTGGCGATCGTGCGTCACACGGGCGAGCGCGACCGGACCGCTCGCCGCCTGCATCGCACGGCCAAAGCGCACGCGCAGCAGGGCAGCGGGCTCCAAAGACACGCCGTCGCGGCGCAGCTCGGCTGTCAACGTGGCAAGCGGGCCCTCTTCGTGCGAAAGCGGATAGCTGTCCAGGTCGACATCGGCAAACAGCACGGCATCGTAGCTGCCAGGGCGAAGAACCGACGCATCGGCAAGCGACGCGAAGCGCACTTGTGCTCGTGGTGTGCGATCGACCTCATAGGTCTCGTAATCGTAGGCGGTACTGCGCTTGTCCACCTTGGTTCGAACGCCGTCGAGAACCGGCACGGTCGCGGCCTGCGACACGTCGAGCGCGCGAGCATCGTTCATAAGGATGTCGATGGCATGGCGCAGCAAAGCCGTCTCTGCCTGGCGACGGGCCTGGCCGTCAAGGCCGCCTAGAGCGCGATCGGGCAACGCCTCGGCAACGGCAAGCATGGCCTTAAGCGCCGTCACGGGCTTGTCACGCCACAGCGCCTGAAACACGTCCGAGACCACACACGGTACGTTCTTAAACCAGTTATCGTCGCTCGTCGCCTTGCGCGCGCCCCTCACCTGGCCCTGAACGCTCTGCAGCAGGCTCTTGACGCCCGCGGTAGTCTTGCTGCGCGAGAGACGCATATTCTTATCGAAGGTACGGGCATTGACGGCATCAGCGCCCGAAAGCGGACTGTAGATCCAGTCGGTAAGCTCCGGCGCGGGCCACCACTCAGTCTTGGAAGCGGTGCCCTCGTCGGCGGCTTTCATACGCTCGATCAGGTTGGCGAGCGCCGTAAACTGCCTGCCCGCGATGGACTGGGAAAACGCCGTGAACTCAGTCGTCTCGGCCGCAATGTGACGCGCC
The DNA here is from genome assembly GCA_019419545.1 of Collinsella sp. Taxonomy (GTDB): domain Bacteria; phylum Actinomycetota; class Coriobacteriia; order Coriobacteriales; family Coriobacteriaceae; genus Collinsella. The sequence continues at coordinate 31,313 of DXZT01000045.1, forward strand.
GCCAAACGGGCGGCGAGCTCGCCGAACAGCTGGGGTGCCCGGGCAGAAACGACGAGCACGCGCACGGGGTCGGCGGGCGTTGCAGTAGCTTTATCGGCCTTGGACTCCTTGTGCGCTTTCACCAACTTATCGATGGCGTCCGCATAGACATGAGCACGGGCATGGGGGCCGGCGACCTCAATAAAGGCAGGCTGAGCGGCGGCCCCGCAAGCGACATCAGACGCGACGGCGTCCTCCCCCAGCGGCGCGATCTCAAACAGCACACCGCGGGCATCAAATGCCGTGGCAAGCTCCTCGCGCATCGCCGCCTGCTCGCGGGCAAGCAGCACGACGACCTCTCCCCCATTGTTCGCCACGGCAGACAGCAGCTCGAGTAGACCGTGCGTAAACGACGTGGTACCGCGCACGCATACGGCGCGGGCGCACGCCGGCAGGCTATCGGCCAGGGCACCGGCCATAATGTCGGCTGCCTCGCAGGGCTCGACCATATCTCGACGGTCCAAACCGCCCGCGTAGGCACGCAAAAGCTCAAACACACGAGCCTCGGCATCGCTTTTTGGCTCAGGCTGGCAATTGTTGCCACCGCATCGCTCGGCCGTCGTCCCCGCCACACCCGGCAGCACATCGCGGGCCATGCGCGCGAGCATGCGCACCGTGCCCTGGCTACGCGAAAGCGGCTGCAGGTCGGCATCGTCGCGGCGGGCAATCATATCCGAAAACAGCATCTGACGTTGCAGGTTGTCGACGAAACCGCGCCCGTCGCCCAAAAGCTCCCAAAGCGAGCGAAGCCACGATGCGGGTGTCTTGTAGTCGATACCCAGCGAAATGCCGGCTTCCGCCGCATCATGACGGCACAGATCGGGCTCGGCAAACGTTGGTGCCAGCAACACGGCACGCCCGTGACGGGCAATAAGGTCGGCAAGCAGCGCCGACTCGGCATCGCTCAAATCCGTGCCGGCATTGGTGGTATAGATTCGAACAGGCATGGTCCTCCGCTCAAACCGTTCGCAATAATCAATGCATCCATCCTACCCGCCCAAGCGGACACATTGCCACCGCAGTTCCATCTTTTGGTACAAAGCAACCTGAACCCAACGCACCAGCCGATTGCAGGCATATAAAAACCGCCCCCGGAGGGACGGTTCTTCGTAATTCAATGTTGTCGCTGGCCTACTCGCCATCCTCCAACTTAATGAGGATCTTGCGGTAGCCACCGTACTCGCCGTTCAGCGCCTTTGAAACGCGGCTCACCGTGGTGGACGAAGCGCCGGTACGGGCCTGAACCTCAACATAAGGCTCGCCCTCGTCCAAATAGCGCGCAACCTGCAAACGCTGAGAAAGGTCGCAAATCTCGCGCGGCGTGCAGATATCGGTCAAAAACGCTTGGATATCCTTCTCGTCGTCCAAAAGGCTAAATGCGTGGACCAGCTGCTTGACATCAGGCTTGTCAAACATGTTCTCGATATTCATCGATCACCGCCAAACCCGCCAAAAGGCATCGAAGTTGATACTGACATCGGGCATCGTTCACCCGTTCTATGCAATAGGGCAACGCCTGTGGCTTTTGCCCGTAGCAGTGTAGCACACCACCAAACTAAAGCGACAAGACTCTCTGCCAGCGGCGCGTTTTTCAGGACGAACGCCGTTTAGAAACCATATGCGCACGTAAGCTCCACGAATATTTGAGACAATGGGCGCCCAAACACCGCGGCGCGCCCGCGCAACCATCCAGGTCGCCGCCGTAAGCCGCTTCACGCGACGCCAGCAATCCCGGCGCAAGAAAGGATTCACGCCATGCGCTTTATGCTTAACTGGCTCTTCACCTCGATCGCCATCGCGATCGCCACGTTCCTCGTCCCCGGTATCCAACCCTTCGGCTTTGCCGAGACCTGGGTCTGCTTTGCCTTTGTGGGACTGTTCCTGAACATTGTCGATTCGTTCGTCAAACCGTTCCTCACGGTCATCTCGCTGCCGCTCACGATCATTACGCTGGGCATTTTCCAGCTTGTCGTCAACAGCTTTATGCTTGAGCTCGCGAGTTACCTGTCGGTCAACCTGCTGGGCGTCGGCATCTCCATCGCCAGCTTTGGATCGGCCTTTATGGGCAGCATCCTGGTGTCCATCACGCGCAGCATCCTCGACAGCATCGCCGAGGACTAAAACGGCCATTCCGGCCGTGTCCGTCTCAACAGCCCAAAACGAAGGCCGCCCATCGCAAAAATGGGCGGCCTTCTTATTTGCCAAGTCTCAAAGGGCGAGAAAATCTACCATTTCCACCCCGTCCCCAAATGCAGGTGTGGGTTAGATGACGTAGTCGTAGCCATGGTTGGGAGCGACAAGTTGATCGAGCGTCACACCGTCGAGGTAGTCGTTGATGAGCTTGTCCAGGTTCTTCCACACGTCGAGCGTGGGGCACTCATCCGAACGCGAGCAGCCCTTGCAGTCGCCATCCAGGCAGGCGACCGGCGCCAGACTGCCCTCGGTCAGGCGCAAGATCTCGCCCACCGTGTATTGCTCGGGCGGGCGCGTGAGCACATAGCCGCCGCCCTTGCCGCGCATGCCCGAGAGCATGTTGGCGCGCACGAGCGTAGCCAAAATGTTCTCGAGATATTTCTCGGAAATCCCCTGTCGCGCCGCGATCTCTTTGAGCGGGATGCGACCGGCTGCCTGGTGCTCGGCCAGATCGACCATAACGCGCAGGGCATATCTGCCCTTAGTAGAAACCAACATGTATAGTGCTGCCTTTCGGTCATTTAGTCCGTAGAAATTCTAGCCGAAATATTGGTTTTGAAAATACCCGTTCCGGTCAAGATGGTTAATCGACTCGTAATAATCTTCTATTTCCTATTGCGTTACTAGGCTTTACTGTCTACTATGCTTGCCAACAGCAAAACGAACAACCCATAAGGTTTGTGGGTTTCGCTGCTACACACACCGTAAAACCACACGGTATCCAGTCATTTGAACACTTTGGAGGTTCACCATGAGCAATGTTTACACGTCCATCGATCAGCTTATCGGCCACACTCCGCTTCTGGAGCTCACTCACTTTGAGGCCGATGAGGACCTCAAGGCCCGCGTGCTCGTCAAGCTGGAATACTTCAACCCCGCCGGCTCCGTCAAAGACCGCGTCGCCAAGAACATGATCGACGAGGCCGAGAAGGCCGGCAAGCTCGTGCGCGGCGGCGACTACACCATCATCGAGCCCACGAGTGGCAACACCGGCGTCGGCATCGCCTCGGTGGCGGCGGCTCGCGGCTACAAGGTGATCATCACCATGCCCGAGACTATGTCCGTCGAACGCCGCAAGCTTATGCAGGCATATGGCGCACAGCTCGTGCTCACCGACGGTTCCAAGGGCATGAAGGGCGCCATCGCCAAGGCCGAGGAACTGCAGAAGGAGACGCCAAACAGCATCATCGCCGGCCAGTTTGTGAACCCCGCCAACCCCGCCATCCACAAGGCCACGACCGGCCCCGAGATCTGGGATGACACCGACGGCGAGGTCGACATCTTCGTCGCCGGCGTTGGAACCGGCGGCACCGTGACCGGCGTGGGTGAGTTCCTTAAGGAGCAGAACCCCGAGATTAAGGTCGTCGCCGTCGAGCCCGCCACCTCCCCGGTGCTCTCCAAGGGCCAAGCCGGCCCGCACAAGATCCAGGGTATCGGCGCCGGTTTTGTGCCCGACGTCCTCGACACCCAGGTCTATGACGAGATCATCCCCGTCGAGAACGACGACGCCTTTGCGACCGGCCGCGCCGTGGGCCACAAGGAGGGCGTGCTCGTGGGCATTTCGTCCGGTGCCGCCGTGTGGGCCGCGCTGCAGCTGGCCAAGCGCCCCGAAAACGAGGGCAAGACCATCGTGGCCCTGCTTGCCGACACCGGCGAGCGCTACCTGTCCACGGCACTGTTCCAGGACTAAGGGCCCGTCACTTGTCGATAGGCCCATGGCATGCCGGCCTATCCTCTCTTCTGGCTGCCTGAGCCCATCTCGTTAGGGTGTCCCACGAGACGTCCGAACTTGCTACAATGTCTGCGGCGCGGAACCAGCCTCCCGCGCCGCTTTTCTTTTTTGGCCACATGCCACCAAGGAGAACCTCCCCATGCACAACAAGCGCGTGCTCGTCGCCATGAGCGGCGGCGTCGATTCTAGCGTGACCGCGTACCTGCTCAAAAGCCAGGGCTACGAATGCGTCGGCGCCACCATGCGCCTCACCTGCCCCGCGCCCGACCCCGCCACGGGCACGAGTAAGGTCGACCGCGACATCGCCGATGCAAAGGCCGTCGCCGAGCGCCTGGGGATACCCCACCATGTGCTCGACCTGCAGCAGACCTTCGACCACAGTGTTATCGAGCGTTTTGTGAACGCCTACCAGGAGGGGCTGACGCCCAACCCGTGCATCATCTGCAACCGCCACATTAAGTTTGGCGCGTTGCTCGATGCGGCGCTGGACATGGGCTGCGACTACATCGCAACGGGACATTACGCCAAAACGAGCCAGGCGCCCGACGGCACCTGGCAGCTGCATCGCGGCGAGGACCCCAAAAAGGACCAGAGTTACTTTTTGTATTCGCTCACGCAAGAGCGCCTGGCACGCACAATCTTTCCGCTGGCAGGCCTGGACAAGGAGCGCGACGTGCGCCGCATTGCCGCCGAGCAGGACTTCATCAACGCCAAGAAGGCCGAAAGCGAGGATATTTGCTTTATTCCAGACGGTGACTACGCGGGCTATATCGAGCGCCGCTGCGGACATGCCGCTGCACCGGGCGACATCGTATGGCGCGACGGCAGCGTGGTCGGGCGCCACAACGGCGCACTGCGCTATACCATCGGCCAGCGCAAGGGTTTGGGCGTAGCGATGGCGCATCCCGTATACGTGACAGGCGTCGACGCCGTCAACAACACCGTGCATCTGGGTGAGGCCGAGGACCTGACCGCCGCGGCGCTCACGGCCGATGAGTGGATCTGGAGCGCGCCGGACGCGCGCATGGAGGCCGAGCTGGATGCCGGCGGCATTCGCGTAGACGCCAAGTACCGCTACCGTCAGAAAGACCAGGCAGCGACCCTTACGCGCGGCGCAGACAGGCAAATGCTGCTAACTTTTAACGAGCCCCAGCGAGCCATCGCCCCCGGCCAAGCCGTCGTAGTCTATCGCGGCGACATCGTCCTGGGCGGCGGTACCGTTACGGCAGCCATCAAATAGCAGCACCTCGCCCCATCCCCTCCATAACTTGCGGTGAAATAGGGACTGTTTAAGCGTTTAAAACCGCCAAACAGTCCCTATTTCACCGCAACTTAGAGAGGACGGCCTCGGTCGGTACTGCCATATCAGCCGAGGCCGCTGCATCGTTAGCGCTGGACGTAGGCGCGGACGAGCTCAAAGGTGTTGCGCACACCGTCGATGTGGCTGCGCTCGTAGTTGTGACTCGCGTACACGCCGGGGCCGATCAGGCCGTGACGGATGTCGTAGCCGGCCGAGAGCGTGGCCTCAACGTCCGAGCCGTAGTGCGGATACACATCGATGGCGTAATCGAGCTCCAGCTCGCGCGCGATGTTGGACAGCGTGGTCACCAGGTCGTAGTTGTACGGACCGCCCGAATCCTTGGCGCAAATCGAAACCATGCGCTCGGTGCAGCCCAGGTCGTCGCCCACGCAGCCCATGTCAACGCTGATCATCTCGCGCGTGTCGGCCGGCACAAAGGCACCGCCGTGGCCGACCTCCTCGTACACGGTAAAGAGCAGCGAAACCTTACGCGAAAGCGTCACCTCGCCAGCGGCGACGGCACGCGCCAGCCCCAGCAGGATTGCCGCAGACAGCTTGTCGTCCAGGAAACGGCTCTTGATGTAGCCACTCTCCGTCACCGTCGTGCGAGGATCCATAGCGATGATGTCACCGGTCTGAATACCCAGCTCGAGCACATCGTCCTTGCTGTCGACGTTCTCGTCGAGCAAGATCTCCATGTTCTTCTCGATGGTCTTGACCGGCTCATCGGCCACGTGCGCCGAAGGCTCGGTGTTAAGAACCACGCCCGTGTAGACATTGCCGTCGCGCGTGTAGACGGTGCAGTTCTCGCCATCGGCCGTAGACCATTGATGCCCACCGAGCGTCGTGGGACGCAGGCGGCCATTGTCCTTAATGGAGCGCACCATGGCGCCCAGGGTATCGACATGGCTCGCCAACACAAGTGGCTCGCCCTCGCCGCCAAGCTCGACCAACACGTTGCCCTTATTGGAACGCTCGGGGCCAAAGCCCATATCACGCAGCGTTTCCATCAGATAATCAGTCGCCGCACGGGTATAGCCGGTAGGCGAAGCAATAGAAGTCAGCGTCTTAAGCTGTCCTGCGATATAGGAGAGCGTCTCCTCTAGAGAAGCATCAATATTAGAAGTCATATGCATCCTTCCAAGTAAAACTAAGACCGAGTCCCGATTTTAACCGTTCTGCACGTGCAATGCCCCAGGAGCCGAGCCGCCTCCAGACGTCCCCGCACCGGTTTTGTGCACGTGCACGGTTTACAATCTCAATCTTGCATAAATCCTATTGGTATTTGCATAGAAATGAGGCATCTTTTTGCTTCGTCTCAGGGTGCCCCACCTTGGACCGTGCAAAAAACGGAGTATTCAGCACCGTGGGCCCCAACGGCCCCATCACGAACGACAAAACGACGCGGTTACAGCAGTGTTGCAGGTCGTCGCAAAGCAGAAACTCAGTAACAACCCCCTCCACTCATCGATAGCCCGCCCACAATGGCTGTCGATGAGCGCCTGCGGATCACTACCGCCCATTCACAACGTTATGCATTTTTAAGAGCTTGTTGAATACTCCCAAAAATGCACGCAGGGAAGTGCACCACCTATCCGCAGCGGGCAGTACGCCTTGGTTTTGTCCGTCTCAGGGCATCGACGCAGCACAAAAAGCCCCGCCGTGCGTAGCACGGCGGGGCCAGCGGCACGTCAAAAGACCATACACCTACGGGCGAAGGACCACCAAACTGGGCTAGGCAGCCGGGCAGATCTTCTTGAAGAGCTCAATGACGTCGTCGAGCGTCGCCTCGCGCGGGTTGCCCGGGAAGCAAGCGTCGGCCATGGCGTCCTTGGCCAGAACCTCGATCTCGTCAGCCTTCATGGCCTCGCAGACGTGCGGGATATTCACGTCGGCGGAAAGCTGCTTGACGGCGGCGATAGCAGCATCGGCAGCCTCGGCGGTGCTCATGCCCGTGGTGTCAACACCCATGGCGACGGCAACCTTGGCCAGGCGCTCAGCGCAAACCGGCTTGTTGAACTCCATGGCGATCGGCAGCAGCATGGCGCAAGCGACGCCGTGCGGGGTGTCGTAGTGAGCGGACAGGGTGTGAGCCATGGCGTGGTCGATGCCCAGGCCAACGTTGGAGAAGCCCATGCCGGCGACATACTGACCAAGGGCCATGCCCTCGCGACCGGAGCCGGGCTGACCGGACTTGGCCTCGGCGACGGAGTCACGCAGGTTCTCGCTGATCAGCTTAATAGCCTCAAAGTGGAACATGTCGGAGAGCTCCCAAGCGCCCTTGGTGGTGTAGCCCTCGATGGCGTGGGTCAGAGCGTCCATGCCAGTGGAAGCGGTCAGGCCGGCGGGCATGGAGGCCATCATGTCGGGATCGACGACGGCGACCTCGGGGGCGTCGTTGGTGTCGACGCACACGAACTTGCGGACCTTCTCGGGGTCGGTGATGACGTAGTTGATGGTCACCTCGGCGGCGGTACCGGCGGTCGTCGGCACAGCGATGGTGAACACGGCGTGGTTCTTAGTGGGAGCAACGCCCTCGAGGCTGCGGACATCGGCGAACTCGGGGTTGTTGATGATGATGCCGATGGCCTTAGCGGTGTCCATGGAGGAGCCACCACCGATGGTCACGATAGCGTCAGCCTCGGCGGCCTTGAAGGCCTCGACGCCGTCCTTGACGTTCTGGATAGTGGGGTTGGGCTTGATCTCGGAGTAGAGGCTCCAAGCGATGCCGGCAGCGTCGAGCTCGTCGGTCACCTTAGCGGTAACGCCAAACTTGACCAGATCGGGGTCGGAGCAGACGAAGATCTTCTTGTAGCCGCGACGCTGGAGCTCGCCGGGGATCTCCTTGATGGCGCCGGAACCATGATAAGAGATGGTATTGAGAACGAAACGATTAGCCATTGATAGCCTCCCATCGTGTGCGGGGCATCCATTACGCCCCACGCTATGAGTCCCATCCTAACGCTTTTGAAACAAAAAACGCGTGAGAACGTCAATAGTGTTAAAGCGTTTCAACAGATGATGAAAAATATTGCGGCAAAGGGACAACCCCTTTGCCGCATTCGGTTACTTTCGGCAGCCCTCTTTCCAAGCCTCGGCCGCAACCTTCCAGCGTAAGCGCAAGTCGCGCTCGCGGTCGATGAACATGATGGCAAACGCGACAAACAGCAGCAAGCTCGCCACGACGATGGCGTGCAGGCCCATGCGCTCAATACACCAGTTGCCCAACACGGCGCCAAACACAAAGGTAAAGATCACGCCAAAGTACAGCAGGCCGTTTTCCAAAAAGCCGCGCCTGTGGGTGATGATGTAATCGTCCACGTTTTGCAGCGCGTTGCGCAAGTTGCCGATGCACATGGTCGTAGCGATGCCGTGACCGTGGATCTTGCGGAAGCTCTCGACCTGCATGCCGCAGGCAAACGAGGTGAGGCAGTTGGCGAGCAGGTTGAAATTGCCGCCCGGGATAAAGCTCACGCCCAGCAAGATGACGGCTTCAAAGAACACCGTTACCTGGCGCCAGTGAATCACGCTGCCAAACCGCTCATGCACCAGGTCGGCAAGTATAATGCCCACGGCAAACGACACCACGGGGAAGAAGTAGCGTCCCGCAAGTGCCCAGTTGCCCTCCGAGATGCTCACGCCCACGAGCAGGATGTTGCCTGTCTGCGCGTTGGCGAAAACATGATCGCGCCCAATGTACGAATAGACGTCCATAAAGCCACCGGCGAGCGCCAAGATGATGCCCAGCTCAATAGACTCCGATATCTGTTTGGCACGCTGCATCGTCGTGCATCCTCCTTGTTGACGACTCTCTCGTGCGTTGGCGGAAACATAGCCGCCGTTCATACTGTAACCCATTGACAACATGGCGTGCGCGCGAGACGGGTTCTCCAACGCGCAGATACACAGTCTGGAAACAAACGATCCCCGCATCGACGCGCCGATCCCCAGCTCATGTACTCCCCCAGTCTTTTTAGCCCCGTCCCAAAAAGACTGGTTACAATTACGTGCAGCATACAAACACCGGGAGGGATCGTGGCAAAAAAGCCTCAGCACGCTCAGAACAACCAGCGCAGTCAGCAGGGCAAACAGGGCCAGCAGCAAAAGCGCGGCGGTAAGGCGCAGGCCACGGTCGCCCGCACCAAGCATTCCCAAGCGACGCCCGCCCGCCCCTGGCGACCGGGCCGCGATAAGTTCCTCCCCGTCAGCCGCGCCGACATGGATGCGCGTGGCTGGGACCAGTGCGACTTTGTCTACATCTGCGGCGACGCCTATGTGGACCATCCCAGCTTTGGCATGGCCATCATCAGTCGCGTCCTCGACGCGCACGGCTACAAGGTGGGCATCATCTGCCAACCCGACTGGACCGACCCCGCCAGCATCACTGTGCTCGGCGAGCCGCGCCTGGGCTTTTTGGTCAGTGCCGGCAACATGGACTCCATGGTCAACCACTATTCGGTGACCAAACACCGCCGCCACACCGACGCCTATACCCCCGGTGGCGAGGAGGGGCGCCGTCCCAATCGCGCCGTCACGGTCTACGGCAACCTCATCCGCCAGACGTTTAAGGACGCCCCCATCATTATCGGTGGCATCGAGGCAAGCCTGCGTCGCCTGGCCCACTACGACTACTGGCAGGACAAGCTCAAGCGCTCGGTGCTGCTCGACTCGGGCGCCGACATCCTCATCTACGGCATGGGCGAGCACGCGATTGTCGAGATCGCCGACGCGCTCGACGCGGGGCTGCCCGTCGATCAGATCACCTATATCAATGGCACCGTCTACCGCACCAGCTCGCTCGACGAGGTCTACGACTACGACCTGCTGCCCAGCTGGGACGACCTTGCCGCCGACAAGCTCAACTACGCCCGCAGCTTTAACGTGCAGCAGCAGAATATGGACCCCATCACCGGGCATCGCCTGGTAGAGCCATATCCCAACAGCGTGTACGTGGTGCAGAACCCGCCGTCGGCAACACTCACCACCGACGAGATGGACGAGGTTGCCGAACTCCCCTACGCACGCGATTGGCATCCCGACTACGATGCCGCGGGCGGCGTGCCGGCCTTTGCCGAGATCAAGTTTTCAATCAGCTCCAACCGCGGGTGCTTTGGTGAATGCTCGTTTTGCGCCCTCACCTTCCACCAAGGTCGCGTGTTGCAGATGCGCAGCCACGACTCGATCATGCGCGAGGCAGAGCTGCTCACGCGCGATCCCGAGTTTAAGGGCTACATCAACGACGTAGGCGGACCGACGGCCAACTTTAGCCGTCCCGCCTGCGACAAGCAGCTCAAGCACGGCGTGTGCAAGAACAAGCGCTGTCTGTGGCCGAGCGTGTGCAAGAACATGGTGGTCGACGAAAGCGGCTACACGCAGCTGTTGCGCGACCTGCGCCAGCTGCCGGGCGTCAAAAAGGTCTTCGTGCGCAGCGGCATCCGTTTTGACTACACCATGGCCGATGCCTCGGACGAGTTTTTACGCGAGCTGCTGGAACACCATGTCTCGGGCCAGCTGCGCGTAGCGCCCGAGCACGTGAGCGACGCGGTGCTGTCCGTGATGGGCAAGCCGAGCCGAGCTGTCTACGACGCATTCTGCCGTAAATTTGAACGCTTGAATCGCGAATACGGACTCAAGCAGTACGTGGTGCCGTATCTGATCTCGAGCCACCCCGGTTCAACCATGAAGGAAGCCGTGGACCTTGCCGAAGCCGTGCGCGACATGGGCTACATGCCCGAGCAGGTACAGGACTTCTACCCCACCCCGTCCACCATGTCGACCTGCATGTACTACACCGGTGTAGATCCGCGCACCATGCAGCCGATCTACGTGGCGCGCGACCCGCATGAGAAGGCCATGCAGCGCGCGCTCATCCAGTATCGCAAGCCCGAGAACTACAAGCTGGTGCGCGAGGCGCTAGAGAAGGCCGGGCGTCGTGATCTGATCGGCTATACCAAGCTTTGCCTGATTCGCCCCGTGCCGCCACGCCCGGGCGAGACGTCTGCCGGCGGTGGGCATGGCACCGGCAAGAAGGGCGGCAAGGCCCACGGTGGCGCCGCCGGCAAGGGGCCCAAGGGCAGCAAGGGTCACGGCGGTATGCCCCGCGCGCAGAACACTGCCGGTCGCAATCGCGCGGCACAGGGGCGTCAGGGCGCCAACGGAGGCGGCAGACGCAACTAGCGCGGCGAGGCGGCATGCCGCCGTTGGCGACACGACACGCCCCACCAATAAAATGCCGCTCGCTGGGGCGTCGCAGAACGATTCCCCGGCGAGCGGCCGATTAATATTGTCTATCTCAAAACGTCGTTACTTTTTGTCGAAACGACCATAGAGCGCAAACGAGAGCGCCGCAGAGATAACCCAAGTCAAAGCGATGCAGACGACAATCATGATCAGGTTCATGGGATTGCCGCTTGGATCGGCATAAACGGGCAACGAGGTAATGCCGGGCATAACAAAGCCGAAGCACTTTGCGCCGAGAACAACGGTAAGCGCACCGCCAATGCCATCCGCAATCATCGCAGCGATAAGCGGAGTCCTGTTAGGAACCTGAACGGTAAACAAGGCGGGCTCGGAAATTCCCATAAATGCTGAGAAGGCGCACGTCATTGCAGCGGACTTGAGCTTTTCGTCGGTCATGCGCAGGGCTGCACCAAAAGACGCACCGCTTTCGGCGAGGTTATGGCAGAAAGAGATCGGGAGCAGATAGTCATACCCAAGCGTTGCGATATTGGAAATCTGGATAGGGCTCGTTGACTGATGCATGCCGAAGAGCACGATAAGCGGCATAAAGAAGCCCAGCAGAAAACCGGCAACGGGGCCTAACGTCGAGAATAGCCAAACGATACCGTTGGCAAGACCAAGACCGCACCAGGCACCAATCGGAGCGAGCACAAACAGGTTGACGGGAATCACGATAGCAAGGGAGAGCGCCGGAACGACAACGAGCTTAAAAAGATCCGGCACGACTTTGTCGATTGCACGATATACAAAAGACAAGCCAATGACGCCAAAGATAACCGGGAACACGGAATCGGCGTAGCTAAAAATCGGCACCGCAAAACCGAACAGCGCAAGGGGCGTCTCGCCCGTACCGACAGCGTTGACAATGGTCGGGTACATCAGCGATCCGGCAACACAAAGCGCAAGCGAACGGTTGACCCGGAACTTATCAGCTGTAGACATTGCCAGCAAAAACGGCAAGAAGTAGAACGGGATATCCGAAATCATATTGAATATCGCAAAGTCGCCGGCACCCGTGTCGATTCCAAAAGCCGCGATAGCAGCCAGGATGCCCTTTACGATGCCTCCCGCCACCAGTGCGGGAATGATAGCGGAAAAGATGCCGGTGATGATATCGAATACGCGAGCCGAACCTTTTTGGAGCTCAGGCTGCTCGGCGTCGGCGGAGACCTCGCCACCCATCCTGTCACCTAGCATGGGCTCCAATTCGTCATATACCGACCCCACGCTGGCGCCGATGATAACTTGCCACTGTCCGTCTTTAACCTGCGCGCCCAAGGCGCCGTCAAGCGTCTTAAGGGCCCCCAGGTCTGCCTTGCTATCGTCCTTCAGGTTGAATCTGAGCCTTGTAATGCAGTGCGTTGCCATAACAACGTTATCGGCGCCGCCCACGAGCTCGAGGACACGAGCGGCCAGTTCCTTCTTGTCTGCCACGACAATCACTCCTACCCAAGATCCTCGCCATTAGTGGCGATACATTTCTGATACCAATAGAAAGAGTCTTTACGCGAGCGCTCCGCAGTGCCGTTGCCGCAATTATCCAGATCGACATAGATAAGCCCGTAGCGCTTGTCCATCGTAAGAGGACCGCAGGCAACAAGGTCAATGAATCCCCAGATCATGTATCCGCGCACGTCAACGCCATCGATCACCGCTTCTTTAAGGCACTTTATGTGCTGGCGCAAATAATCGATTCGATACTCGTCGTGGATGCTGCCATCCTCCTCGACTACATCAGATGTACCGAGGCCGTTCTCGGCGATATACAGAGGCAGCCCATAGCGGTCATACATCTGGTTAAGGGTAACCCTCAGGCCAATGGGATCGAGCTGCCAGCCCCACTCACTCGTCTCGAGATAAGGGTTCTTGTTTGCCATGACCAGATTACCCGCAGTCTTCTCCCATCCCTGATCGCAGGTGGATACCTGGGAAAAGTAGTACGAAAAGGCCAGGAAGTCGACCGTGTTGCGAGCGATGAGCTCTTCATCGCCCGGTTCCATTTGAATCTCGATATCACACGCATCGAAATAGCGATTCATATAAGCGGGGTATTTTCCACGAGCCATCACGTCCGTATAGAACCAGTTGGAATACTGGTCGTCGTGAATAGCCTGCATGTTATCTTCGGGACGGCAGGTGGCGGGATACGTACAGAATCGAGCGATCATGCCGCCAACGGGAGTATCGGGCGAAAGACGATGGACAATCTCGACGGCACGCGCATTGGCAACGAACTCGTGGTGCAGGCACTGGAAGATGGCTCGATCGAAGTTCTCCCCCTCTTCGTCTTTGACCAGACAGACCCCGTCCCAAGGCGAAAAACGCGCTGCATTGAACTCGTTAAAAGGCAGCCAGAAATCGACCAGATCGCCCAATTCCGTAACGATTGTCTCGACATAGCGGGCGAAGAAATCAATCGTCTTGCGATTCTTCCATCCCCCATATGTGGTGACAAGATTTACCGGGATGTCATAGTGGAGCATGGTGACGAAGGTTTTAATGCCGTGCTTTTTGCACTCACCCAGCATGCTTCGATACCACTCGATGCCTTCGCGGTTAGGCTCAAGATCATCTCCGTTAGGATAGATTCGGCTCCAGCAAATAGAAGTGCGGAACAGCTTGAGGCCCATCTCCGCAAAAAGCGCGATGTCCTCACGGTAGTGATGATAGAAGTCGTTACCGCGCCTAAACGGGTAGAACTCAACACCATCATCTGCGAGAGCGTTCATTAGTTCGTCATGGCAGAAGGGGTTGTTTTGATGCTTGTCCTCAATCTGGTCATGAGTCCAGGTACCATCCAGCCATCGACAATCCTGCGTCGACTTTCCCTTTCCGCCCTCATTCCAGGCGCCATCGGCCTGCGAGCACGATATGGCTCCGCCCCATAAAAAGTCGGAGTCAAACCCATGTTTTAACTTACTCATTTGCCCTCCTTGATCGGATGCTCCAGCGGATAACCCAATACTAGGAAGAACAAGATGCATAAGATATCGCATAGAAAGCGTTTGTTTATAACATTTTTTTAGATATAATACCGTTTAAGGTATCGATTCTACCGTTCACCCTTGGAACACCCCATGGATTCGAATCTCAAACAGCTGCTCTATACGCATACCGAGACCGAAGAGTGGCATCGCACACATCCGGGAGAGCTCAGCCCGCGATATAACAGGGTGGAAACCACAACCATTAACGGCGAAGAGGTCTATCTGTTTGATTGGAAAGAAACTCTCGACGAAAACCCCGTGGGCCTTATCAAGGAGTCGCGCTTTACCGATATTCCTCCTCATATCAATCGGGATATGGAGCTTAACTACGTGTACGACGGCGTCTGCACGTTTATCGTCAACGGACGGTCACTGCTCCTTAAAAAGGGTGATGTGCTCATTTGCAACACCGGCGTAGTCAGAAGCGTTCCATACGTTAAGGGCGAGCATGATATCGTCATTTCGATCGTCTTCAAAAAAGAAATGTTCGATTCGTTGTTCCTGAGCCAGCTACCCGGCGCGTCACCATTAACGAATCTTCTATTTGATTTTGTGTCCAAAAACCGCGAGGCCCGAAAATATCTCATTCTTCCAGAGGAATACGCCCGACATGCGCGACGCCTCATCGAGATGCTCTTTATCGAATATCACTTTAAAGATGCCTATTCCAATGAACTCATGAGGCACCTCGCCGTCAGCCTATTCCTTGTTCTCATTCGAGGACTGTACCGACGCTCCGCAACTGATAACCAGGCGATCATGTCGGACGAACGCATCGTGTCGATTCTGAATCATATTGAGCGAAGCTACGGCGACTGCACACTCGAAAGCATTGCGAGCGATACGGGTTATAGCACCAGCTATCTCAGCAGCTTGATCAAGCAAAAAACCGGCAAAACGTTTTCGCAAATCAAGCTCAACCAGCAGCTCACAGAGGCGGCATATCTTCTCAATAACACCGAGCGCAGCGTGCAGTATGTAGCCCGAAAAGTCGGCATCTCCAACATGTCATTCTTTTACTCAAAATTTAAAGAAGCATTCGGCGAAACGCCAGGTGCGTTCAGGACGCATCGGTCTAATTAAAGGCGTTATTACTCAGACCGATCAGCTTCGCGCGACACGGGAATGCGCAATCGAAGCAGCGAGCGCATCGCCTCTACCAGCACAAAGCCGGCGATGCCAACCGTGACCACAACGTCGAGCGGTGTGCCCACAAACCACAGCAGCCCCATGAGATACGACCCGGCATTAAACGCAAAGTGCAGCAGAATCGTGTAGCGAAGCTTTCCGGTGGTCACGAGTACCCAACCAAAAATGAGGCCGGCAGCGCCCGCGTAGCAGCCCTGCACCCAGTTCATGTGCATAAAGCCGAAGACCGCCGCCTGCAGCACGATTGCCGCGGCGACGCCCCAGGTACTCGGGGCCGCCCAGGGCACTATGGCGCCGTCCTGCGCGTTCGCGCGGCGCCGGCGCTTCCAGAACGAACGGCACTGTGGATTAAACGCACGCAGCGAAAACTCAAAGATGATGCCGCGCACCAGGAGCTCTTCGCAAAACGGAGCGCCGAGCACTGTGGTCAAGACAGCAAGAAGGCTGGTATCGCCCATGCCCGTCTCCTCGACGAGCTCGCTATAGTCTGCCGCGACCTCGGGCAGCAGCGACAGTACGCCGTCGCATAGGTAGCTAATGACCACCTGCATGGATAGGCCGATCACGACAACGCAGGCAATGCGCTTCCATGCCGCGCCTGCTCCCCCGCCGAGTGGGCGTTCGCCTTGCCGGCGCGCCATGAAGGAGCGGGGCCACAGATAGCGCCACCACAGCAGCGCCATCAAAAATGACGCCGTCTGAGCGGCAGCCTGGAACCATTGGATATCGAGATTGTCGATCGGATAGCCCGTCAGCACCGACACGGCATCGAGAACTGAAAACAGAACCATGCTCAGGGCAATATCGGCAGCAACAACACCAAAACAGGCAAGCGCCCAAATCATCGCATTGAGCATGCCAACCTCCTCAAAACCCGGCACTTAGGGACGTTCCTTAACTGCCGGCAGAGACGATATGAGCAGGACATAAAAACATTGGGAGCCCCCGGCATGAAAGACCGCG
>DXZT01000046.1 GCA_019419545.1 Collinsella sp.
GATTGGCGAAAATACGTTGGTGAAAATGGTGAAAAATATATTGACGCTAACACCAAGGCGATACTCGCCCACGACATCTCCCCCGTATGGGTCCCCTCCCCCGAGGTCGAAGGCATCAGGGACCTCGCCGGCGCCTACGACGGGGCGACCGCGCGCCTGGCGACCGCCAAGCAGCGGCTGCTCGCCTTCCTCGCAAAGCGAGGGTTCGTCTACGGCGGCACCACGCCCGCCGGCAACCCGAGGAAGTACTGGACCTACGACTTCCTGAGGTGGCTCGACAAGGTCAGGCCGGAGGACGACGGCGGGGTTCGGACGCTCACCGCCCTGAGGAACGAGGTCGAGGCCGCGGCGGAGGCCCGGGCGGACCTGCTCTCCGAGTACAGGGCGGCCGTGGATGCCAGCCCGATCGCCGCGGAGGCGGCCGCCCTCCAGTCGATCAAGGGCTGCGCCTTCGCGCTGGCCGCAGCCTTCTCGGCCGAGGTCGGCGACTTCACGAGGTTCCGTTCCGGAAGGCAGGTCACGGCCTACTTCGGCCTCGCGCCGAGTCAGAGGTCGAGTGGCGACTCCGTGCGGCTCGGAGGCATCAGCGGTGCGGGCAACGCGCTCGTGAGGAAGCTGGCCGTTGAGGGTTCATGGTGCTACGCCGCGGCACGGCACCAGCCGAAGCTCATGCCGAGGGACACGGGCGTGCCCCTCGAGATAAGGATGCACGGGAGGAAGGGGTCCGAGCGGCTCCTGCGGCGGCGCGAGGAGATGCTCGCCCGCGGCATGCCCGCGGCGAAGGCCAACGCGGCCACCGCGGCCGAGCTCGTGAGGTGGCTGTGGGCCCTCGGCACGATGTGCCGGGAGGGCGCGGAATAGACATAGCCCCCGTCCCGGCGAGCCGGGCGGCCTTCGGGGATACCCCCTATTTCGCTGTGCGCGCGGAGCCCTCCGCATGCGCCTCGACAGACTTGGGGAACCCCGCCGAAGGAATGGAGTGCGGGCCGACAGAACGGTATCCGCGGATATGAGACTGAGCCGAAGGCGTCGATGACATGCCGGGGGCGGACCGGGACGGGTTAACGGCAGGCCCCGCCGACCGATTGCAAGCGGTCGGCGGGGCCATTGTGGCTCTTGACAGCGGATTGGGTCATATGAGCGAAAGCCCGCCAGAGCGAGCAAGGTGCCTTCAAGCAAAATGGCGCCGCAGGTTGAGCATAAGTCAGCGAGCGGGCCGCATTTGAGACAAGGTGACGTGAAACGAAAGGGCGCTGACCTTCTGGTCGCGCCCTTGAAGTTAAACGTTAGATTGTCCAAATGCGGCCCGCGCAGCGTCGAGCCGTTACGCGGTTCGTAGAACCGCGTAACCCCCTAGTACATCTTTGCGCCGGCGGGGATGGAAGCGTCGAGCTGGATCAGATTGAGACGCTCCTCGCCCTCCTCCTCGTGGATAGCGCTGATGAGCATGCCGCAGCTGGGAATGCCCATCATCTTGCGCGGAGGCAGGTTGGTGATGGCGAGCAGAGTCTTGCCGACCAGGTCCTCGGGCTCATAATAACCGTGAATGCCGGAGAGGATGGTGCGGTCGGTGCCAGTGCCGTCGTCGAGCGTAAAGTTCAGCAGCTTCTTGGACTTCTTGACGGCCTCGCACGCCTTGACCTTCACAGCGCGGAAATCGCTCTTGGAGAAGGTATCAAAGTCGACGAACTCCTCAAACAGCGGCTCGACGGCGATCTTGGAGTAATCAACCGTGGGCTTGAGCGGCTTGACGAACGGGCTCGCGGTGTTGCCGGCCTCGGCAGCCTTGGCGGCAGCGGCACCGGACTGGAAACCCTTCTCGGGCTTCATGTGCGGGAACAGTAGCACGTCGCGGATGGAAGCCTGGTTGGTGAGCAGCATGACCACGCGGTCGATACCGATGCCGATGCCGCCCGCGGGAGGCATACCGTACTCGAGGGCGCGCACGTAATCCTCGTCGTACTCCATGGCCTCGTCGTCGCCGCCAGCCTTCTCGGCCATCTGGGCGGCAAAGCGCTCGGCCTGGTCGACCGGGTCGTTGAGCTCAGAGAATGCGTTGGCGTACTCGTGACCGGCAATGACCAGCTCAAAGCGGTGCGTCAGGCGCGGGTCGTCCTCAAAGCGCTTGGCAAGCGGGCTGACCTCGATGGGGTAATCGCACACGAACGTGGGGTTGACGATGGTGTCCTCGCCCAACTCATCGTAGATCTCGGCGATAATCTTGCCGACGGTCCACTCGGGCTTAATCTCCAGGCCCTTCTCGCGTGCGGCGGCAGCAAGCTCCTCGACCGGCGTGTCGATGGTGACCTGCTTGCCGAGCACGTCGGAGACGATGTCGGTCATGGGACGGCTGGCCCACTCACCAGAAAGGTCGATGGTCTGGCCCTGGTACTCGATGACCTCGGGGTTGCCGATGGCCTTGTTAGCCGCCTTAATGACACCCTGGGCGAGCGCCTTCATGCCCTCGAGGTCGGAGAAGGCACGGTAGGCCTCCATCGTGGTGAACTCGGGGTTGTGGGTAAGGTCCATGCCCTCGTTACGGAAGATGCGGCCGATCTCGAACACGCGCTCAAAACCACCGACGATGCAGCGCTTGAGGTGCAGCTCGGTGGCAATACGCAGGTAGCACTCCTGATCGAGCGCGTTGAAGTGGGTAATGAACGGCTTGGCCGTGGCACCACCCTGGATGGTCTGCAGGATGGGGGTCTCGACCTCCATGTAGCCGTCGGACTCCATAAAGCGACGGAAGGTGGAGAGAATCTGCGAACGCTTACGGAAGGTCTCGCGAACGTCATCGTTGGCGATCAGGTCGACATAGCGCTGGCGATAGCGGGTCTCCTTGTCGGAAAGACCGTGGAACTTCTCGGGCAGCGGACGAACGGCCTTGGCAAGCAGGGTCGCGCTCTTAGGGGCAACGGAAAGCTGACCGCGCTGGGTGCGCACAACCACGCCGGTCACGCCCAGGATGTCGCCCAGGTCGAGGGACTTGAGCGTATTCCAGGCAGCCTCGTCCATGTCGTTGATGCGGCAGAACAGCTGAATCTCGGCAGTCGCATCGCGTACGACGATGAACATGATCTTGCCCTGACCGCGCTTGGCGACCACACGGCCGGCGATCTTCACGACGTCCTCGGTGTCCTCGCCATCGGCAAGCTCGGCATACTTAGCCTCGATATCGGCAACGTAGTCCTCAAGCTCAGAGTGCTCGGGATAGGGGTTCTGGCCCGCCTCGAACAGGGCGGCGCGCTTGGCCAGGCGGGTGGCGCGCTCGTCGTTGAGCGTCGATGCCTGATCTGCGGCGTTCTGGTTCTCTGCCATAAGTTAGCTCCTCAAACTAAAACGCTCCCCAGGATTCGGTCCCAGGGAGCGAAAACATACCTTTACGCGGGACCGTGGTCTAGCGTGCAATCTTGGCGATGGTGTAGACGCGAGTCTTGCCGGAAGGCGTAACGACCTCGACGGAGTCGCCCTCGCCGTGACCGATGATGGCGTGGCCGACCGGAGACTCGTTGGAAATCTTGTGCTCGAGCGAGTTGGTCTCGGTGGTACCGACAAGCGTGACTTCCATGACCTCACCGTTGGGATCAATCAGAGAAACGGTGGAACCGATGGAGACGGTCAGATCGCCCGTGGTGGCAGCAACCTGAGCGTTGGCGAGGATGGCCTGGATCTCGGCAATACGAGCGGCGTTCTGGGCCTGCTTGTCCTTAGCGGCATCGTACTCGGAGTTCTCCGAAAGGTCGCCGAACGCGCGGGCTTCCTTGATGTCCTCGACGATCTCCTTGGCGTAATCGCCCTCACGCCAAGCGAGCTCCTCGACGAGCTTCTGGCGGCCCTCAGCGGTCAGTACGATCTGGCTTGCGTCCATACGGATATCTCCCCAACTCTGATCAAACAATCAACTGTCAACAAAACGAAAAAGACCGGCTAGCCTGCGGGCAAGCCGGTCAGGTGCTCACCCCAAAGGGATGGGACTACTCTGCGTCCGCGTCGCTGTCCTCTGCCTGCTTCTTCTTGGCAGCAGCGAGCTTGGCCTCGAGCTCAGCGATCTCCTTGTCCTCCTCGGACTGCTCGACCACGACCTCCTCGGCCTGCTTGGTCTCGACCTTATCGTCGCCTTCCATACCCTCGCGGATATTCTTGACGGTAGAGCCGAGGGACTTGCCGAGCTTCGGCAAGTTCTTGGGCCCGAAGATAATCAGGACAACGACGAGAATAATGATGAGCTCAGGAGCCCTCAGTCCAAACATGTAGACCTCCACAATACAGCGAGACAAGCTCGAATGAGTATACCGCGGGTATCGCGGTATCACAACAATAGCTAAAAAAAGGGACCGCAAGAAGCGGTCCCTCCTCATGCTCTGGTCGGGTTGACTGGATTTGAACCAGCGACCCCTGCGTCCCGAACGCAGTGCTCTACCAAACTGAGCCACAACCCGTTAGCTCGACTATAGTAACAAAGATTTCCGTCGTGTGCTAGAGAAATTTTTACTTCTTTGGCACTTCGATGCGAACCGTGTTGGGAATGAGCTCCGTCGCGCAGGCCCACCAGCCGTTTTGCTGGGCAGCGTCGGCAAGCCTTTCGGCCGTGGCGGCGGTGTCGCAAATGGCAAACGAGCAGGCGCCCGATCCGCACACATCTACAGCAACGGTGCCGTCTTGTTTACGCAGCCAATCGAGAACCGTTTGTATCTGCGGCTCCATCTGTGCGGAAATGACACCCAGGTTGTTATGGATGAGCGCATATGCCGTCTCGGCATCACCAGCATGCAAGGCAGAAGCTATCGCGCCGGGCTTGTCTGCAGGCACCGGAGCCTCGTCAAAACGTCGATAGGCTTCAATTGTCGAAACGCTTGCCTCGCGCGGCTTGACCAACACGACGGGCGTTGCGGGCAGCGCGGGATACTCAGTTGCCAGCACGTCTCCCCCACCTACGTAGAACGCAGGGCTCGCGTGCAAAAAGAACGGGACGTCAGCACCAATACCCCGCGCAATGTCGTCGAGCGCGGGGTCGGTGCGATCAATTCCCCAGAGCTCCGCCAAGGCGACAATGCCCGCGGCCGCATCCGTCGAGGGGCCGCCCAAGCCGGCGCACAATGGAATGCGCTTCTCAATCGTCACGCAGATGTTTGCCTCGCGACCATAATGCTCGGCCATAGCAACCGCAGCCCGATACGCCGTATTCTTTTGCATGGGAAAATCTGATGCCGGAACCGTCTGGACGGTCAGCGCCTGTGCCGGCGTAACCGTCACGGTATCGGAAAGACCGACAGCTGCCATCAGGGAATCGACCCTGTGGTAGCCGCGGTCATCGCGCTCGGTATGAACCCCCAGGTAGAGGTTAATCTTTGCCGGCGCGGTAAGGGTGAGGGACCGATCGGTCACCGCTAGTGCTCCTCGAGCTGGTTGCCGAGCGGGGTAAAGATATGCTCGCCGCTCTCGGGGTCAAACAGTTCGACCTGCCCGGTGAGGACATCGATATACTGGTAGGACTGACGCGACTTGCGGCCGCGGCGCTCGTCAACCTCGACGATAAAGACTGCCGGATGGACGCTCTTGATGGTGCCCATGCGCTCGACGACGCGGGTGCGGCCCATGTTGGCCTTCACCTTGACGCGATCGCCCACCATATCGGTCAGCTTCTCGTGGATGTCGTCGACGTGATTGACTTCCATCTCTTCCATGAACAGGGCCTCCAGAAGGTGCAATTCAAAAAGGGGATAATACCCCTAAGATAGACAAAACTCTAATACTATAGCACCCTGTTGCGACCACGCGCAAGTAGCTAATTTGGCTACTTACAGATTGTCGGTATCGAGGACGATGGTGAATGGGCCGTCGTTGACGAGGTCGACTTTCATATCGGCGCCAAAGATGCCATGCGCCACGTGTTCGACATCTTGACGAACGAGCGTCAGGAAGTACTCGTAGAGCTCGTTGGCGACATCGGGGGCGCCGGCATCCGTAAACGATGGGCGGCGGCCGTGACGGCAATCGGCGAACAGCGTGAACTGCGACACTACGAGAACCTCGCCGTCGACATCGGCAAGTGCCAGGTTGGTCTTGCCGTTCTCGTCCTCGTTAATGCGCAAGCCGCGGAGCTTGCCCCACAGCTTATCGGCCTCGGCGCGCGTGTCGCCGTGGCCCACGCCCAACAGCACCAGATAGCCGCGTCCAATGCGGCCCACGCACTCGCCGTCGACCGTCACGCCGGCGTTGAGCACGCGCTGCACCACCGCACGCACGGCCTACTCCTCGCCCGTCAGCTTGGCGGACAGATACTCGAGCGCATGGAATCGATGGCTGATGGCGTTCTTCTCGTCCGCCGTGAGCTCGGCCATAGTCTTGCCCGGCGTATCGACCGGCAGGAACAGCGGGTCGTAGCCAAAGCCGTGATCGCCGCGGCCCTCGTGCGCGATAACGCCCTCGCAGGTGCCCTCACCATAGGTGACCAGGCCGTCCGTGTCGATGAGCGCGACGACGCTCATAAAGCGTGCAGTGCGATCCTCGTCTGCCACGCCCTCCAGATTCACGAGCAGCTTGGCGTTGTTGGCGGCATCGTCGCCATGCACGCCCGCATAGCGTGCGCTATACACGCCCGGCTTGCCGTCCAGCGCGTCGACGACCAAGCCAGAATCGTCGGCGATGGCCATAAGGCCCGTCTCCTCGACGGCAGCCTGCGCCTTGATGATGGCGTTCTCCAAAAACGTCGTGCCGTTTTCCTCGGGATCCTCAAAATCACCCAGCTGGCCGAGCGCCACAAAGCGAACCTCGGGCATGACCTTGCCCAAAATGGCCTCGATCTCGGTGAGCTTATGGGCGTTGCCCGTTGCCACGACAATGGTCGCTGCCGGGTCGAGGGTGTCGATGTCAATCTTCTCAAGTGCCATAGCTGGCCTCCTTTGTCTCTATAGCAATGCCGAGTTGAGGACGACGAGGACCTCGGCCTCTCTCCCCTCTCAATCAACGGCAGTCTTATACTTCGACGTTTTCGCAGATAAAACCTGCCAAAATAACCCTGTCCCCTTTTGGCAGGTTAGGCGAGGGCCTGGCGCTGAAGCTCGATGAGCTCGGCAACGCCCTTGTCGCCCAGGTCGAGTAGGGCGTTGAGACGCTTACGGTCGAAGGGCGCCTGCTCACCGGTACCCTGAAGTTCGATCATCTCGCCGGAATCGGTGGCGACGAGGTTCATGTCGACCTCGGCGTGGCTGTCCTCGGAATAATCCAAGTCGAGCAGCGTATTGCCGTCGACAACGCCCATGGAGATGGCAGCCACCTGGCCGGTAAGCGGGATGCGCTCGAGTTTGCCCGCCTCGACCCACATGGCAAGGGCGTCGTGCAACGCCACCCAGGCGCCGGTAATGCTCGCCGTACGCGTGCCGCCATCGGCCTGAATCACATCGCAGTCGACGGTAATGGCATACTCGCCGAGCGCCTTCATGTTGACGACGGTACGCAGACTGCGGCCGATAAGCCTCTCGATCTCCATGGAGCGGCCCTTGCGGTTGGCATGCTCGCGTTTGCAGCGTTTACCGGTCGAGGCCGGCAGCATCGCATATTCCGCCGTTACCCAGCCGGCCTTGGCGCCCTTGCGCCAACCCGGCACGCCCTCCTCGATGGTGGCGGCGCACAGTACGCGCGTGTCGCCAAACTCGGCCAAACACGAGCCGTGGGCGTGCTTCATGACGCCACGGGTGAGCTTAACGGGACGCAACTCGTTGGCGGCGCGGCCGTTGGCGCGGTTGACCTGCATGTACTCCATAGAAAGATCCTTTCGGCAAAAGATGTGGCGAAGGCTTTGGCGGCTGCCTTACATCTATTTCAGCTCATCGATATCGATATGTTCGATGCTCTTGAGCGGCTGACCAAAGATAAAGCTGCCCGCCACCGCAAACTCGGCAATGTTATCGGCCGTCGTGGCAAAACGATGCTGCGGCTCGGCGGCGTCACCCGCCAGCTGCTCGCGGCGCGTGAGGATATCGGTCAGCTCTCGTGTGGTCTCCTCGGCGGAACTCACGACGCGCACCCCAGACCCCAGCGCATGGCGGATAGGTCCCACCAACAGCGGAAAATGCGTACAGCCGAGCACCACGGTATCGATACCGTGGTCGCGCAGCGGCTCAACCGTGGCACCCACCAGCGCACGCACGGCAGGCGTATCGAAGATGTCCTCGTTCTCAAGCCACTGTTCCTGCAGATGTGCACCCGAGGCGAGCTCGTGTTCGACAACCTCGACAAAGCTCGAGGCAGGACAACCGTATACATCGACGCCGGCATCTAGATCCTGGATGGCGCGCGTGTAGGCGCCCGAGCGAATGGTGAGGTTGGTGGCGAGCACGCCCACCCGGCGCGTGCGAGTGCTGTTGATTGCCGCGCGTGCGCCCGGTGCGATCACGCCGATGACGGGAACATCGAGCACCTGCTGGGCCAGACGCAAGGCCGCGGCGGTCGCCGTGTTGCAGGCGATGACCATAATCTTGACGTCGTGCTTCGACAGCCAACGGCCCGCCTGCAACGCAAACGAGCGCACCTCATCCTCAGTGCGCGTGCCGTAGGGGCAGCGTTTGGTGTCGCCGAAGTAGTAGACGGACTCGTGCGGCAACGCCGTCGCGATCGCGCGCGCAACCGTCAGACCACCCAGTCCCGAGTCGAACACACCGATCGGGCGCGTGTCACCAGCCAGATTCTCGATATCGGACATGACCTCACCAGATTCTCTCTCGAAAAGATATGGCTCAGCGCGATAGGACCGCGCTACGAACGCGCCGCGACCAGCAGCTCTGCCGTCGCCGCCCAACCGTCGACAATTTTGCCGCGCGTAACGAAAGCGTTCTCGCAAGCAGCCAGGAACTCGGGCGCGCCGGCGCTCGTCAGGCCATTCTCGACCAGGCAGAACGTGCCCACGTGATCGGCCATGTAGAAGTCGGACTCGGAGTCGCCGAGCGCGAGCGTCTCCTCGCGCTCAATCCCCAGGTGCTCGCAGAAGCGCGCAATGGCGACGCCTTTGTTGAGGCCCGCGGGGTTGATGTTGAATGCGCGACCGTCCTCGACGCAATCGAGCTCGAGCGTCGTCGGCTTGGACAGATGCGTTAGGTGACCGTTACAGGCCCACACCAGGCCACAGCCGGCCTCGTCGAGGATGGCCTGCGCCTCGTCATCGGGGATGTCGCCGCGCATGCCGACGGTGACCTCACGGTACTTGTAGCCGGTCGACATGTCGTTGTGGTACTCGATCTTGTGCGGCCAGCGGGCAAGGATCTTCTCGCACACGCCGGTCTGCTCGATCACCTGGTGCGGAGTAAGGCCGCAGGCGGGGTCGTAAGGCATGTCGCCAGTCAGATACTCCCAATCGTTGGCTTTGAGGTCGTACATGACCAGGCCGCCCATCTCACCAATGTAAGAGTTGAGGCCGAGCACGCGCGCGTCCTCGTGGATCATGGTACGGTTGCGGCCCGAGGTGGGAACCACCTGAATACCAGCGCGGGCAAGTGCCACGACGGCCTCGACGAGTTTGGTCGAAGGGCTGCCGTCGTTGTCGCGCAGCACGCACGAACCGGGCGCGAGCATCGTAGCGTCGAGGTCGGTGAAGACGTACTTAACCTTGGCGAGGCGCTCGCGCATCTCACCCGAAAGCTCGGCAACGGTCGGCAGGGTGTTATGGGACATGGTCACTCCGTTTACGTAGAAGGGGTTTGGACTTGAGTAGCGCGGCTCGTTTAAGCGAGTCGCGCTTGGAACGACGGCGCCCTCAACGCGCCATCGTCAACACAATGTATCAGTCAAACTGGGTAACATCGATCAGGCGATGCGCCAGCGAAAGATCGCTCTCGATGGGCACAAATTCGTCGCCCACATGCATGAGCTCCTCGTCGCCCTTAGCGAGCAGCAACACAATCGTGGGAGCATCGGGGTTGACGTACTCCTCGCGCGCCGCCTTGAACGCCGCGTGCACAGCGGCTTCGCGATCGAGGATGATCTTGTTCGGCGTATCGTCGGGAACGTGTTCGGCAAGCTCGCGACAGACCTTCATCGGGTCCTCGTGAGCCGGGTCCTCGTTGGCAAAAATCATCAGGTCGGAATATGGTGCGGCCTCGCGCGGAAGCTGCTCGCGGCGCTCCTGCGCCTTGCCGCCGGCAGCGCCAAACACTGCAATGACTGGACTAGTGGGAAACGCGCGCTTGACCGACGAGAAAAGCGAACGGAACGAAAGCTGGTTGTGCGCATAGTCAACGACGCAGATCACGCGGCCGTCCTTCGACTCCACGACCTCCATACGGCCCGGCACACGCAGTTTGGAGAGGCCCTTCTTGATGGCATCGATACCGATGCCGATCTCGTGCGCAGCGGCGATAGCGACCAGCGCGTTCTCCACGTTAAAGTCTCCCGCGATACCCAGCAGGATCTTCTCCCCCGCCTCGGACTCGTCGGCACACAGGCCATGCAGGTTAAACTCGATGTTAAAGCCGACCACGCGGACATCGCTTGCCCACAGGCTTGCCTCGGGATGCTCGACGCCAACGGTCACCAAGCGCTCGGCCGCCGACGCTGCCTCCAGCACACGGTCAACCTCTTCGGTGCCCAGATTCACCACGGCGGTCTTTGCCTGGTCAAAGATCCTGAGTTTGCTCTCAAAATAATCCTCAAACGTGGGGTGTTCGATCGGCGAGATGTGGTCACGCCCGATGTTGAGGAAGCACGCCACGTCAAACGGCAGATTCTCGACGCGTTGGTACTTGAGCGCCTGGCTCGAGACCTCCATGACCATGGACTGGCGACCGGACTCACGGCAGTTGGCGATATGGCGCCAGACCTCGGGGGCCTCTGGCGTGGTATTGGTGCTCTCGTAGCACTCGATACCATCGTCGGTACTCACCGAGCCGATCATGCCGCAGGACTCGCCCGCCGCTTTGATAATCGACTGGAGCATAAAAGCGGCCGTGGTCTTTCCCTTGGTACCGGTGATGCCCACGATCTTGACGTCGTGGTCGGGACGGTCGTAGACCTCCGGCGGCAACAGGGCCATGGCCGTGCGAACGCTATCAACAACCAGCATCGCAGCACCGCTCTCCTGTGCCAGCGGCTCCAGAGACTCGACCAGCGACTCTTCGCACACAAATGCGACGGCACCCGCATCGAGCGCCATGCTCAAAAACGCGGGCTTAAAGGCAGCACCTTTGCAAAAGAACACGTCACCTGCCGAGACCGCGCGCGAATCAAACGAGCAGCCGGTCACGGCACGCTCGTCAACCTGCTCTGATGCGCGCAGCTCGCCGCACACATCGAGAAGCTTGGCAAGCGTATCGACCGTGGTCACGGTCGCGGAATCCGAATGGTGCATCTTTCACCTTTCTCAGCCATTTGGCAGGGACGGTTTTTATAGTAACTGAAACGCACCCACGCAAAAACGGCTCCCGGAGGAGCCGTTACGCGCAGGCGTTCGTAAGCCGAGGCTAGGCAGCCTGAACAGCGGGCTGGTCCTCGTCGATAAAGAAGCGCTTGTACCACACCAGGAACACGAGCGGCGTATAGATCTTGCGCTGGAAATCGCCCTTGCCCGCAAAGTGCAGATCGAGCAGGTGCATGAGCTCGTCGGTATCGAAGAACTCGCTTGCCCACGGCGCGGTGAAGTACTCCTTGACATAGTCGTACCACTTTTGCTCGCGCAGCCAGTAGACAATCGGCACCGGGAAGCCCACCTTGGGACGGGTGGCCCACTCATCGGGCAGCGACTTGTTGGCAGCGTGGCGGAGTACCTGTTTGTTGCCGTTCTCGTTGATGCGGTAGCGGTCGGGAATGTGCTCGGCGAACTCCATGACTTTGCGGTCCAGGAAGGGCACGCGCAGCTCCAGCGAGTGCGCCATGCACATCTTGTCGGCCTTGAGCAGAATGTCGCCCGGAAGCCACATGTTCATGTCCAGGTACTGCTTCTTGACCAGCTCGGGCTGACCCTTCACGCGCGCATAGATGGGAGCGGCAAGCTCGAAGGCGCCATCGCCGGTGTTGTACTCGGGCTTGAGCACGTCGTCGACCTCGCGCTCCGGCCATACCAGAGCCTGTCCCAGGAACGACTTCTCGGGGATCTCGGCACCCTTGACCAGGAAGTTATGTCCCTTGAAGTACGGCATATGCAGCGCCAGGTTACCGAGCGCGCGACGGATGGGCAGCGGCACCATCTTTTTGTACTTGCGGACTGGGACCGTGTCCTCGTAGTAGGCGTAGCCGCCAAAGAGCTCGTCGGCGCCTTCGCCCGAAAGCACGACGGTGACGTCCTTGCGGGCCATCTCGGCCAAGAACCACAGCGGCACGGAAGACAGGTTGGACTGCGGCTCGTCCATGTGATACTGGATGTCCTCGAGCGCACCGAAGAACTCGTCGGCGGTAATCATCTTGCGAACGTTTTCGACGCCGAGCTTATCGGAAAGCTCCTTGGCGTAGTTAGTCTCGTTGAAATTCTTGTAATCGAAGCCCACCGAGAAGGTCTTGTCGGGCATGAGGCAAGCGGCGATGTAGCTGGAGTCGACGCCACCGGAGAGGAACGACGCGACCTTGACGTCGGCGATGCGATGGGCCTCGACGCTCTCGTGCACGACCTCATCCAGCTCGTCGACGTACTCCTCGAACGGCTTCTCGACGGCAGAGTAATCGCAATCCCAATAGCGCTCGATGTTCATCTTGCCGGTCGGGATGTCTACGGTAAAGTAATGCGCCGGCGGCAGCTTGTAGACACCCTCGAAGAAGGTCTCCTCGGTTGCCGAATACTGCAGCGTCATGTACGGACGCAGGGCCTTTTTGTTGACCGCCTTGTGGAAGTGCGGGTAGTCTAGGAAGCTCTTGATCTCGGAACCAAAGAGCACGCCCGGAGCGCCGTCGCCCGCATCGGCCATGGGATAGTAGTAGAGCGGCTTGATGCCAAAGATATCGCGGGCGCCAAAAAGCTTGTTCTTCTTCTTGTCCCAGATGACGAAGGCGTACATACCGCGCAGGCGATCAAGTACTGCCTCGCCCCACTCCTCATAGCCGTGCAGGAGGCTCTCGGTGTCGGCGCCGCAGTGGAACTTATAGCCCTTGGCCTCGAGCTCGGAACGGAGTTCTTGGAAGTTGTAGATCTCGCCGTTGAAGACGATAACGACGCTGCCGTCCTCATTGGCCATGGGCTGAGCGCCGGCCTCGGTCAGGTCGAGGATCGACAGGCGGCGGAAGCCGAGGGCAACGCGGCCGTCGATAAACTGACCGCCCATGTCGGGACCGCGATGGACGATGCGGTCCATCATCTTGGTGAGCACCTCGGATTGGTTATCCGTCCCACCGACAAAACCGACAAAACCGCACATATACTATCCCCTCTGCTGTTGCTGGGCATCAAATCGAATCAGTAGCTTTTGAGTATACCCGAGGGCGTAAAGAGGGGCGGAATGTTCAGGCAATCTCAACTGAATCAGCTCCGCTGTGACACGCGACGGTTACCTTTAATGGATATGAGATGAATGAGGCGATTGTTTTGCTATACTCTCTCCGCACGGGCGATTGGCGCAACGGTTAGCGCAGGTGCTTTACACGCACAAGGCTGGGGGTTCGAATCCCTCATCGCCCACCACCGATTTGGAAACGGTCCTCGAAAGGGGACCGTTTTTTGTTTGGGCCCATTTCATGGGATTCGAACCCGCAAGGGTGCGGAGCTGAGGAAACGCGAAGCGTTTTCCAGCGCAGCACGCGAGGGCCGTAGGCCCGAAGCGAGAGCGGGCGGCGTCAGCCGCACGCGACATCCCTCATCGCCCACCACTGATTTGATAGGCTCCCAGCTATGGGGGCCTTTCTTTTTTGGGCCCAGCGCAGAGGGATTCGAACCCGCAAGGGTGCGGAGCTGAGGAAACGCGAAGCGTTTTCCAGCGCAGCACGCGAGGGCCGTAGGCCCGAAGCGAGAGCGGGCGGCGTCAGCCGCACGCGACATCCCTCATCGCCCACCACTGATTTGATAGGCTCCCAGCTATGGGGGCCTTTCTTTTTTGGGCCCAGCGCAGAGGGATTCGAACCCGCCAGCACGTCCGTCACAAAGGCCGTGGCCAAAAAATGGCAAAAATGAGTACTGTTACTAATTTTGTAGCAGCGATTTTTGGGTTTCGCTGGGTAAATCTAGCCCTGAATCAGCGATTTGAAGCCTTTGCTAGCTGTTTCCCCATTAACATAACTGAACATGTGTGGTCTAACTAATCCTAGATAGTCGGTTTCATATGAGATTCAGCTGGTAACAGTACTCATATTTGATGTTTTTTGACCAGCAGGTCTCCCCGCCTTAGCAAATCTAAGGCAAAACGGGCTCCAGACCGCTGAATCATGCCACATAGGGCACGTCCGCAGTCCGGAACCCGGTCCAAATTGAGTTATTGCGCCGCGTTAGCCCAAGACACCCGCCAGGATCTCGATTAGGCTGTCCACGTCGGCCTCTTCGCACACGAGCGGCGGCAGGAAACGCAGCGTATGGGCACCCGTAGCGTTAATCACGGCACCAGCCCCCAATGCACGGGCCACAACGTCGTGTGCATCACCCACAGTATCGTCCAGATCGCAGCCGAGCATCAAGCCGCGGCCACGCACCTCGGTCACGTTCGGCAGCTTGGCGAGCTTTGCCTCCATATAGGCGCCTACCTTGGCAGCGTGGTCGGCATAATCGCCGCGCACGAGTGCGGAGAGCGTCGCGGCACACGCCGCGATGGCCAAGCAGCTACCGCCAAAGGTCGAGCCGTGGTCGCCCGGCTTAAACACGTCGGCAATCTCCTTCTTTGCCACGACGGCACCCATGGGCACGCCATCAGCAATGCCCTTGGCAAGGCTCATGATGTCGGGTTCCACGCCATAGGTTTGGAATGCAAACGGCTTGCCGGAGCGGAAAATGCCGCACTGGACCTCGTCGGCGATAAGCACGGCGCCCACTTCGTGTGCCAGGTCGCGCGCTGCCGCCATAAACTCCTCGGTCATGGGGTGCACACCGCTCTCGCCCTGGATCGGCTCGAGCATCACGGCACAAATTTCGCTCCCCAGCTGCTTAAAGATCGCACGCAGTTCATCGATATCGTTGGGCGTGCAGGCCACAAAGCCACCCGGCAGCGGGCGGAAACTATCCTGCAGCCAATCCTGCATGGTGGCGGCAATGGTCTCAAGCGTTCTGCCATGGAAACCGCCGCGCATGCACACGATGGTGTTGCCACCGTTACCGGCACGCTTGGCGTACAGGCGAGCAAGCTTCATCGAACCCTCATTGGCCTCGGCGCCGGAGTTGGCAAAGAACGTCTCCCACACCTGCTCGCCCGCCGTCGGAACACCGAGCGCAGCTGCCGTGGTCTCATCGCCGGCGGCGATGGCATCGGCAATCACGCGCGCACCGTCTACGTCGTCGTTAGCGAGCTTGGACAGCAACGCCGCGACCTGTCCGCGCTGCTCAATGTAGAAGTAATTGGAGACATGCATGAGCTTTTTGGTCTGTGCCTCAAGTGCCGAGAGCACAGCCAGGTTGCCATGACCTAGGCTGCACACGCCGATGCCGGCAAGAAAGTCGAGGTACTCACGGCCATCGTCGCCGGTGAGCTTCATGCCGTGACCCTCGACAAACTCGACCGGAGAGCGCCCAAAGGTATGCATAACGTAATGGGATTCAAGCGATTGCTGAGCTGCAAGTGACATGGGATGCCTTTCGTTGGGCGCCAGACGGCGCAGGCCTATGGGTGCAGGAATGGGGCGGCTGCGAGTCAGTTAGACCGTCTGAAGCTTCTCGACCTCGTCGAGGTTCTCGGTCAGACGCGCAGCAAACGTCGAAAGCGGATGCGGATGCGTATCGAACTCGTAAGCCGTCTCGGTGGAGTGGATCACGGTACCGACGCCGGCGTCGGTCAGCAGCTCCAGCAGCAGCGA
The DNA here is from genome assembly GCA_019419545.1 of Collinsella sp. Classification (GTDB taxonomy): domain Bacteria; phylum Actinomycetota; class Coriobacteriia; order Coriobacteriales; family Coriobacteriaceae; genus Collinsella. The sequence goes on from DXZT01000046.1 coordinate 15,904, forward strand.
ATGCGGCGTGGTACCGTTGATGATGTGAGCGCGAAATACGCCTCCGGCAAGCGCATCGACGGCAGCACGCAGCTTGGGAATCATGCCCTTATCGACCTCGCCGCCGTAGAGCATCTCGTTAACCTCGTCGAGCGTCAGGTTGGAAATGAGCGAATCCTTGTCGCTAAAGTCCTTGTACAGGCCGTCGACATCGGTCAAAAAGATCACCTTATGCGCATGGAGCGCCGCCACAACGGCACCGGCGGCGGTATCGGCGTTGATGTTGAAGAAACCGCCGTCCTCCCCCGCCGCGACGGTAGCGATGACGGGGATGTACTCGCTATCGAGTAAGCGCTCGATATAGTCGGTGTTAACGTGCGTCACTTTGCCCACGCGACCGAGCTCGGGGTCGAGCGGCTCGGCGATGAGCGTGCCAGCATCGCTGCCCGACACGCCCACGGCCAGGTTGCCGTGGTGGTTGATGGCGGCAACCAGCTCCTGGTTAACCTTGCCGCCCAGCACCTCGCGCACGATATCCATGGTCGCCGGCGTGGTCACGCGCTGGCCGTTCTTAAACTCGACGGGAATATCGTAATGGCTCAGCGCCTCGTTGATAGCCTTGCCGCCACCATGCACGATGACGGGACGCATACCGATGATCTTGAGCAGGACGATGTCGCTCATCACGTCGCGGCGCAGCTGCTCGTCGACCATGGCGGCTCCGCCATATTTGATAACAACCGTCTTGCCGGTCAGGTTCTTAATCCACGGCAGCGCTTCGAACAGCAGCTGCGCGGTTGCTTCGTTGGATTCGCTCGATCGACAATCGCGTGCGAATTTCATAATCTGCCTCGTCTTTCGTATCGTTATCGCGCCGTGCTCCGCTGTCCGCAATCGCGGCAAGATGCGCAGCGTGCCTGGAATCTAGGAACGGTAGTCGCCGTTGATGGAGATGTACTCATGCGTGAGGTCGCAGGTCCACACGGTCGTTGCCGCGTCGCCTGCGCCCAGGTCGGCCGAGATCACGATCTCGGGCGCCTCGAAACGTCGTAGAGCCTCGTCCTCGTCAAAGGGAACAGTCAGACCGTCGCGACAGACAGGCATGCCCATCATGTCGATGGAAACGTCTTCCTGATTAAACTTCACGCCGCACTTACCGAGCGCCATGGCAACGCGGCCCCAATTGCAGTCATGGCCGGCGATGCAGGTCTTAACGAGCGGCGAGTTGGCAACGGCACGGGCGGCGATATCGGCCTCCTCGTCGTTAGCGGCGCCGGTAACGTTGACCGTAACAAGCTTGGATGCGCCCTCACCATCGGCGGCGATATTGCGCGCCAGGCTCTCGCACACCTCGTGCACGGCAAATGCCAACTCGTCAAAGGCATCGGAGCCCTCGACGATAGGCTCGGCATCTGCGGCAGCGGCGCCGGAGGCAAGCATGATGCAGGTGTCGTTGGTCGAGGTGTCGGAATCGACCGTTACCTTGTTAAAGGTCTGCTTGACGGTCGAGAGCAGCAGGGCATGAAGTGCCGCAGGCTCGACGGGGACATCGGTGGTGATAACTGCGATCATGGTGGCCATGTTGGGCATGATCATGCCCGAGCCCTTGCACATTCCGCCTACCGTATAGACATTGCCCGCATGACCCGCAGCCTCACTGACGTAGGATACGGCGTACTCCTTGGAGTGCGTGTCGGTCGTCATGATGGCGCGAGCGGCATCGGCGCCACCGTGGGCGGAGAGCGCCTCGTAGGCAGCAGGAATGGCGGTCTCAAACGTGTCGATCGACAGAATCTGGCCAATCACACCCGTGGAGGCAACCATAATCTGCTGGGGCTCGCAGCCGATGACCTGCGATGCGATGCTGCACGTCTCGCGCGCGCAGGCAAGGCCGGTCTCACCCGTGGCGGCGTTGGCATTGCCAGAGTTGACCGAAACACCGGCGATGATACCGTAGCCCTTGTCGGCACCGCCCAGGTTGGCACGGCACACCTGCACGGGCGCCGCGCAAAAGCGATTGGTGGTAAACACGCCGGCACCGGGACAGGGTTTATCGGGCACGACGAGCGCGTAATCCAGACGCTCGGGGTTCTTGCGGAACCCAGCGTGGATGCCTGCGGCTTTAAAACCAGCCGCAGCCGTAACGCCACCCTCGACGGCGCGAATCTTGATATCAAACAGCTCGGTATTCATCGTCTTTATGACTCCTTATGTCAAACAAAAAAAACGGACATCGGTTGGTGCGCCATGCCAGTCGTGATCATGAGACCAGCTTAAGAGTGGCGCCCCACTCGATGCCCGACTACCAAATCGTTAACAATCGAATGTGCTACACCGGGCACGCCACTGTAGGCAAGCCTCGTCGCTCGTCGAAGCCAAAGACGATATTGGCGCACTGGACTGCTTGGCCCGCAGCGCCCTTGCACAAATTGTCGATAGCACCCGTCGCCACCAGCACGCCCGCGCGCTTGTTGAGCGCGAGGCCAATCTGGGCAGCGTTGGTGCCGACGACCGAAGCCGTCTTGGGCTGCTGGCCGGCATCGAGCACGCGCACAAAGGTGCGACCGGCGTAGAACTGCTTGTAATGGTCGACAACGTCCTCAAGGGTCAAGGTATCGAGAGCCTGCGGCGCGAGCGGCAGCGTCTCCGTGGAGAGCAGACCGCGCTTGAGCGGTGCCAGGTGCGGGGTAAAGACGACGCGATCGGTCAGGCCAAGGATTTGCTCAATCTCGGGCGTGTGGCGATGCTTGCCCACGCCGTAGGCCTCCAAGTTCTCGTCGGCGCTGCAAAAATGGGTGCGGGCGTTGCAGGACTTACCGGCGCCCGTCACGCCGCTAATGGCATCGACAATCACGGGGCCGTTCTCGGCCACCCAGCCCGCGCGCACGGCGGGCGCGGCGGCAAGGCTCGTTGCGGTGGGATAGCAACCGGCGCAGGCGACCAGCACGGGTTTGCCGTCGGCATGGTCGGATGCGGCGGTCTCCAAGTCCTGGCAGAACAGCTCGGGCAGACCGAAGGCACGGGTCTTGAGCAGCTCGGGGCTCGTATGCTCGGCGGCATACCAAGCCTCAAAAACGGACGCGTCGTTCAGACGGTAGTCGGCCGAAAGATCAAAGCAGGAGACGCCCGATGCAAGCAGCGCGGGCACCTGTGCCATGGCAGCCGTGTGCGGCACGGCCAAAAAGACCGCGTCGCAGTTCTTGAGCTCAGGGGCATCATGCATCGTAAAGACAAGATCGCTTACGCCGGTGAAGCTCGGGTGCACCGCAGACAACGGCTGGCCGGCATCGGCGTTGGACGTAATGGCAGCAAGTTCAAACTCGGGATGACCGAGGACGAGGCGAATGAGCTCGGCTCCGGCATATCCAGCCGCGCCGACGATTCCAACCTTCAAAGACATATCAGACTCCTTGTCTGCGATTTATGCACCGATGCGCATTTCGCAGCGGTCGTTATGAAGTGGGTTGAAACTTTAGCACCAAAAGATGCATTAATACGTAAATGGCTTGCATATTCATGCATTGAAACATTCCCGACACATTCGCTTGAAGGAATTGACAAATAGAGCGGGCCCCGTATTGACCGACGCTCCTAACGGCGCCGGGCAATACGGGGCCCGCCCATGCGAAAACCAAGTTGTTAGGATGAGCCGGTTGGCTAGAGCTCGACCGGCACCCATTCGTCGTGATTGCAGATAAAAGCCTCGGGATCCTCGACGCTAAAGAAGACGAGCGTGGGGTCGTTAGGCCCCTCATAGTGCTCGCCCAGGCGCTCTAGATGCTTCCACCCGGTTTCGCGCATTTCGTCTAAAGCCCGGTCATCCAAGCCGGCACGCCCGCGCAAGATGAGCCAGCCATGGCCCGGCCACCAACTCGTGGCCTCAAAGAGCTGGTTTTGCAGCAGCTCTTGCCACACATCTTTGGTGCGCGCTGTTACAAACCACAGCTTGCCATCCTGGATCTGCGCAAACGAAAACGGACGCACATGAGGCTGTCCGTCAACGCTCGTCGCCAAATACCATGCCGGCACCGACGTCAGATACTCCAACACCGTATTCAATCCGTCCATGTGTCCTCCTGGCGCTAGCTAATTCGGAACGGGTAGTTAATTTGAGACGCGCTAGAGCTCCAGGCGCTCCTCGCTGCCGTCGATATCGCAGAAGCGGGCGGCAATATTGCGGACCGAAAAGAAAGCAAGGCGGCCGTCGTTGGCACTCTCGTGTTCCTCGCCGATGCCCACCATGTGCTTAAAACCCGCTTGACGCACCTTGTCGCTCGCAACTGCGTCGTCCTCAAGTGCGGCTTCGCCGGTCAATACGATCCAACATTCCCCCGGCTTCCAGCCCGAGAGCTCAAACTTGGGATTCGCGCTCAACTCCGCCCACACGTCCTTATCGCGCGACGTGCAAAACCACAGCTTACCGTCATCGACCATGGCAAACGAAAACGGCCTCACGCGAGGCTGATGCCCGTCGGCCACATCGGTCGTGGCCAGATACCACGCCGGAATGCGCCTGAGATACGAACAGGCGCGCTCGAGCTGAGCCGTGCGGTCGTTGTCGGTCATAGGGACCCCTTTCTTGCGCTCGAATCGCGCTTAAACAAGTTGAAGGTTGACGACGATGACACACGCAAGCAGCAACGCCGTCACCACCGCTGCCAACGCATCGCCGCGGCCAAATGCAAGCGCATGCAGACGTGTGCGGCCCTGCTCGCCATGATAGCAACGGGCATCCATGGCGGCAGACAACGTTTCGGCATGACGGAACACGCCCGTGAACAGCGGAATCGCGACACTGCCGAGCATACGCACACCGCCGAGCGGACCGCCCGTCACACGCGCGCCGCGGCTTGCCTGCGCATCGACCGTCTGCTTCATCTCGGTGGCAAACTGCGGCATAAAGCGCAGCGCGATGCCCATGATCATGCCGAGCTCGTGCGCAGGGAGCCCCACACGCGCAAACGGCGCGAGTAGGCGCTCGAAGCCCGCGGTGAGATCGAGCGTCGGTGTGGTGAGCGTAATAGCGCTCATACCGGCCATCATCAAGGTCAGACGGCAGGTCATAAAAGCGGCGGAATGCAGCGAGCCCTCGCTTATCCGCAGAAAGCCGAGCTGCCACAGGATGCGCCCACTCTGATCGGTAAACAAGTTGAGCACCGCGACCACGACGACGATTGCCAGCAGCGGCGCCATCGACGACAGAACGCGACGAGCCGGCACCCGGGACACGACATAGATCAGCACAACGAAAATTGCGACAGGGGCTAATCCGCGGAAGCCGCCGACGGTCAGCGTCGTGATCAAAAACACAAAGCCCAGGAGCAGCTTGGTGCGCGGATCCAGGCGATGGATCGCGCTATCGCTCGGATAGTAGCTGCCAAACGAAAACGCCTCCATCAGCAACCCTCCTCTCGCGCGACCGTTTCGGATTTGGCCTTGTCCGAGACGTTAGAAGAACCGCCTGAGCGACCGATCGGCAAATCTGCCAACTCGTCGGCCAACGACTCAACCGTATAGAGCCCGCCGCGACGCAGCGGCACGCCCGCTTCCGCGAGCGCCAACGCCATGCGCTGGGCAGCGGGAACACCCAAGCCGATTGATTTAAGCTCATCCGCATGCGCAAAAACCTGAGCGGGCGTGCCCTCAGCAAACACCGCGCCCTCGTTCATCACGACAATACGATCGCAGCAATTGGCAAGGTCATCCATACTGTGTGAGACCATGACGACGGTCAGGCCCCCATGGTGAAGTCGATCGATGAGCTCCAGGAAATCACTGCGCGCCGCCGGATCGAGCCCCGCCATGGGCTCATCGAGTACCAAGACCTCGGGCTCCATGGCAAGCACGCCGGCAAACGCCACGCGCCGCTGTTGGCCACCCGAAAGCTCAAAGGGACTCTTGTCGCCCACCGTGGCCAAGTCGAGGCCCACGCGCGCGAGCGATGACTCAACGCGGCGCGCGACCTCGGCCTGCGACAAGCCAAGGTTGTGCGGGCCAAACGCCACGTCCTGCGTCACGGTTTCGGCAAACAGCTGACGCTCGGGATATTGAAACACCACGCCGACCTTGGCCTTAACCGCGGCGGCATCTTTCTTGTTTGCCAGGTCGAGCCCCAACGCGTAAACGGAACCCTCCTGGGGGCGAATCAAACCGTTGAGATGCTGGACCAGCGTCGACTTACCCGAACCGGTATGACCTGCTAAGCCCAGGAACTCGCCGCGACGCACCGTCAGCGATACATCGCGCAGCGCCCACGGGCTGCTGGGGTCGTTTCCCCAGAGAGCCTGTTTGCTCGATTTGCCCGCAACGGCCGAGCGCTTATGCCAGCGGCGACGCTCGCGCGGACTGAGCGAATAACTGTACGAAACATGGGATAGCTCGATGACGGGCTCCGACGCGTTGCCCTCGTTGTCTACCGGAACAGTGCCGTCAGCGATTTCCAACTGGGACGCGGAAGGCCGCCCTGCGGTGTCTTCCCCACTCCGGTCGGCATATACCTGCGCAATCTCGGCGACCATATCCGCCTCGCGCACCTGCGCATGAACGGGCACGCCCTTCGCACGAAGTGCCATGCCCAAACGGCACGACTCCGGCATGTCCAGGTTGAGCTGCGCAAGTTCGTCCGCCCGCGTCAGAATCTCCTCGGGCGTACCGAGCATGGCAACGCGCCCCGCCCGAAATACCGCGACACGATCGGCCTCGGCGGCCTCTTCCATAAAGTGCGTAATCATCACGATGGTCATGCCGCGATCGTGCAACGCGTGGCAAGCCTTCATGAGGCCCTTGCGTCCACGCGGATCGAGCATCGAAGAAGCCTCGTCCAAGATGAGCACGCGCGGTTCCATGGCGAGCACGCCGGCAAGCGCCACGCGCTGCTTTTGGCCACCCGAGAGCGCGTGGGTCTCGTGGCGCTCAAAGCCCACCAGGCCCACGCCCTTCAGCGCCTCGCGTACACGCTGTGCTATTTGTGCCGATGGCACGCCAAGGTTTTCGGGACCAAACGCAATGTCATCTTCGACAAGCGTTGCCACCAGCTGGTCGTCGGGATTCTGGAATACCATGCCCGCGGTCGAACGAATGTCGTAGACCAGCTCGGGGTCGGACGCATCCATGCCGTTGATGCGTACCGTGCCCGCATCGGGCTGCAACAGCGCATTCAGATGCTTGGCAAACGTCGACTTGCCCGACCCATTGCCACCGAGGATGCAGAAAAACTCCCCGTCCTCGATGTTCAGATCGACACCGTCGAGTGCCGACACGGCACCGTCATAGCTAAAGGAAACGCCCCGACACTCAATCATGCGCGGCCTTTGACCTGGTCCTTTTTAGGCGTGATGAGGTTGGAGACCGCCTTGTACACTGCAAGCGTCAATACCGAGTTAAGCACGGTCTTGATAAGGTTGAACGGCAGCACGGCAGGAATCATGAGCGGGGCGATCACATCGACCGAGCCATACCAGAACCATACGCCAATGGTAAGGTTAGCGACCATAGACAGCGCCGTAGCGGCAATGACACCGAACACTAGGCCAATCACGGCACCCTTATAGGTATGCATCTTCTGGTACACGATAGCCGCGGGCAGAATGTAGCCCAGCGTAGCCACCAGGTTCATAAGTGCGCCGACCCAATCGCCCGTGGTAAGCGCATGGATAACAATCGCCATAGCGGCAACAGCAGTGCCGGCGCCAGGGCCATACGCAAATCCACACACCATCGCCGGCACCAGCGACGGGTCATACGTCAAAAACGGCGCCGAAGGAAGGATGGGCAGCTGCACATACATAAACAGGGCGCCCAAGGCGCACATCAGCGCCATGGTAACGAGCTGTTTGGTGCTCCACCTATTCGTGTTCTCAAAATGGATATGCTGCGACTGTTCAGACATAAGATCACCTGCCTCTTTCATCCGGACTCTAACCGTTGGTACTGGAATCTCACCAGTTCAGCCGGCATGCGAACCAACGCACACACGGGTCGCGGACTCATCGGCTCGGCCGCAGGCATCTCGCCTGCTCCGCGGCACCCCTTTGGCACCGCCCGATTTACCGCCAGTGGGGAATTCCACCCCGCCCTGAAACAGCACTTGCAAGTGTAGCACGAGCAATCGTTCGCGCAAGTATGCCGAGGGTAATTTGTGGCGGGAGAAACGGAATGGAGATGCGTCCCATTTTCCGTAATCATCAATCCACCAACGCACCCAATGCTTCGCACCGCGCAGTAGTATGAAGGAGGTCGCTGCGCAACCCGCGTATGTCAGGAGAACAAATTGGCAGTAAAACTTGATCTCGGAAAAGCTCTGTCCCAAGCCGCCGGTGAGATGGCAAAAGACGCATCGGCGGCCATCGAGTCCGCTGCCAAAGGCGCCACGAATGCAGCTGAGGGCGCGGGAAACGTTATCGTCGATACGGCCACCTCGGCATCCGAGGCCATCGGCAGCGCCATGTGCTCGGTTGCGGAAGGTATGTCGAGTGCCGGCGAGCAAATTGCATCGTCCGATGCAGGCAAAACGATTATAGGGGCCGCGAACGCGGTAGGCGGAATTGCCATCGGTGCCGCCGTAGATCTGGCCCAAGGAGCATCGTCCCTTGCGTCCGACGCGGCGTCGACCGTGGAGGGCGGGATCAATGCCATCAAGGAGAACTCATTCTCCGCGCGACTCCGCAGGGCACGTATCAAGGGTTTCCGTGACGGAATCAAGCAGGGCGCCTACCTTGCGGGAGAGAAGCGACACAATTTCATCTACGCATATGTGGCAACGCTTTGCTTCCTGATGCGCTGCGACGGTGACTTTTCCCAAGAGGAGCAGAAGTGGCTCGAGGAGGGTCTCGATTACCTCAAGCTGGACGGCGGCCTCCCAAATAACGTCAAGACAAAGGTGCAGGTCATCGCGGATGACAAGGGTTTGTCCTTCGACCAAGTCAAGGACTACTTGGACAACGTTAGCATCGTGTCGCTGGACTCCATGGCCGAGCAGTTGCAAGTCGCCGCGGCGGCGGACGGCCAGGTGACAGAAGAAGAGGAGCATGCCTGCAGACTCTTTGCCGACTATATGGCGGCGAGGGTGGCATGCATGGCCGTTGACGAGAGCCGGGCCGAGCAGGCAGTCGAAAAGTCCGTCCGCGAGTACGGCGAGAACCTTCAGCGCATCGACCGGGAGTTCAAGGAGCGGACGCGACTGCAGGATGCTGACGCCGCCTTTGTCGTCGCCGCAACCATGCTCCAAGTCGCCCGCATTCTTATCATCAACTCACTGACGGAGGTCGAGTGTGCCGGAGCGGGCAACGTAAAAGAACACGCTCTGCACAACTTCCAAAGTCGTGTCTTCTCTGGTTTCGATGACAGGATGCCACGGGAATCGAACCATCTGTTCGCCTCAAAACATCAAATTCTTAATTCACGCGGAGTGCCCTACGACGCGACACGCTATGAGGCAGAAAACATCGGGCTCTTCAAGGGCGCAAACCACCGGTTCGCGACCCTCGGCCACGACCCAGTGCTCGGTCTCGTGTTCGGAACATCTAACATCATGACCAACAGCATCACCTGCGTTAAAGATACTAACGTTTTTGGTATTGGTGCACGAATTCCCGCAACCTACTCGGTCTCCTATGACGCCTTTGGGAAAAATCCACAGATCGGGGCGCCCGCTGGGACTGTAGAGATGCTGGTTGCGGCGGGAAGACGCGTCGTGAGCGAGCCGGATGCCGCCGCGGCTGCTCTAATCAAGCAGCTGATCCACATCGGCACAGACCTGTACACACCGTGCGGGATACAGATCCCATTCGCCAATCTCATCCTCGACAAAACACATACCGAGGTGCTTACCAAATACGTCAGCACCGGCGATGTGCTGAAGGTCGGCGCGCAGGCAGGTATGGCCGCGCTTATCAACTGGTTGATAGCGGCACTTCACGGGTGCTCACTGATATTCAAGGACGACGGATCAGATTACTGCACCGAGATGTACCAAGCACGTACCAAGAAAATCATCCTCCTGTCCGATACCATCGCAACTTCAAGCAGCGTCATACGGGCGTTAATCAAAGAGAATCCCAAGTGCCTCGACCTCGGAGGCGCAGCGATACTCGTCTACCGACTGTTCTCGGACGCGCGTTTCATTGCTAAGCTCAAAGAAGAGTATATGCAATCGGAGCTCAATATAATCTACAACGAGCGAGCAAAAGGGCTGCTCTGATTCCTCGGCGCCCTACCTCTTACATCACCATTCAAACAAAGCGGAAAGCGCCTCATTAAATAAAGACATCAGCACAAAAAGGACCCCTTGCCCGCGGCTCCAAAGGAGCAGGACAAGGGGTCCCAATCTAACCGAGGACGTTCCGGAGGGAAGCCCCCGTCACGCCCCCGGATTCCCGGTGGGAGTTCTAGACCTTGTCGGCCTTAGTACATACCGCCGCCCTGCTGACCAGCGGTGGCAGCAGCGATAGCGTCCTCAAGCTGAGTGTTCTTGGGCACATCGGAGACGGTAGCCTCGGTGATGAGGATCAGGCTGGCGACAGAAGCAGCGTTCTGCAGGGTGACGCGGCTGACCTTGACGGGGTCGAGGACGCCCATCTCGATCATGTCGCCCCACTCGCCGTTGGCAGAGTTGAGACCCTGGCCGGCGGGCAGCTCGGCAACCTTGTCGACCACGACAGCGCCCTCAAAGCCAGCGTTCTTGGCGATGGTGGCGACCGGAGCGGTCAGAGCCTTCTTGACGATATCGACGCCAATCTTCTCCTCGGGGTCGTCGATCTCGACAGCATCGAGCGCAGGAGCAGCGTCCATGAAGGCGACGCCGCCACCGGCGACAATGCCCTCCTCGACAGCAGCGCGGGTAGCCTGCAGGGCGTCCTCGACGCGATGCTTGATCTCCTTGAGCTCAGACTCGGTAGCAGCGCCGACCTTGATGACGGCAACGCCACCGGAGAGCTTGGCCAGGCGCTCCTGGAGCTTCTCGCGGTCGAAGTCAGAGGTGGTGTTCTCCATCTCACCCTTGATCTGAGCGATGCGGGCGTCGATGGCCTCCTTGGAGCCAGCGCCGCCGACGACAACGGTGTTGTCCTTGGAGATGGTGACGGACTTGGCGGTACCGAGCATATCGGCGGTGATGTCAGCGACCTTCACGCCCAGCTCGTCCAGGGCAGCCTGGCCACCGGTGAGGACGGCGATGTCCTCGAGGATGCGCTTGCGGCGATCGCCGTAGCCCGGGGCCTTGACGGCGCAGACGTTGAGGGCGCCACGGATCTTGTTGAGGACGAGGGTCGGCAGAGCCTCGCCATCGATGTCCTCAGCGATGATGAGCAGGCCACGGCCAGCGCGCTGGACAGCCTCGAGAACAGGCATGATGTCCTGGACGCTGGAGATCTTCTGGTCGGTGATGAGGATGTACGGATCCTTCATCACGGCCTCCATGCGGTCGTTATCCGTGACGAAGTAAGCGGAGACATAGCCCTTGTCGAACTGCATGCCCTCGACGGTGTCGATAGTGATGTCGAACGTCTGGGAATCCTCGACGGTGATGACGCCGTCCTTGCCCACGACCTCCATGGCCTCGGCGATCTTCTCGCCGACCTCGGGGTCACCGGCGGAGATGGTACCGACGGAAGCAATCTGCTCCTTGGTCTCGACCGGCTTGGCCTGCTTCTTCATCTCGGCGACGGCGGCGTTGACGGCCTTGTCGATGCCGCGACGGATGGCCAGCGGGTTGCCGCCAGCGGCGACGTTGCGCAGACCGTCGTTGACGATGGCTTGAGCGAGCAGGGTTGCGGTGGTGGTGCCGTCACCCACGGTGTCGTTGGTCTTGGTGGCGACCTCCTTCACCAGCTGAGCGCCCATGTTCTCGATGTTGTCCTCGAGCTCGATCTCCTTGGCGACAGAAACGCCGTCGTTGGTGATGGTCGGAGCACCGAACGTGCGCTGCAGCGCAACGTAGCGGCCCTTGGGGCCCATGGTGACGGTAACGGCGTCGGCCAGAGTGTTGACGCCCTTGGCAAGCTTAGCGCGGGCATCGGTGTTGAACGTAATGTTCTTTGCCATGGTAGGTAATCCTCCAAAAGAAATGTGACTCGCGTCGCCGCTTCCGAGTCCTATGCGGCGGGCGCGTTCAAAGACGAATCAGAGATTCTGACGAGACTAGGCCTCGACGACAGCGTAGATGTCGTCGGCGCGCATCAGCAGATACTTCTCGCCGTCGACCTTGACCTCGTTGCCACCGAACTTACCATAGATGACAACGTCACCGACCTTGACGTCCATGGGGATGCGCTCACCCTTGTCGTTGACCTTGCCGGCGCCAACGGCAACGATGGTGCCGCGCTGCGGCTTCTCCTGGGCGTTGCTGGCGATATACAGACCAGAAGCGGTCTTCTGCTCGGCCTCGTCGGGCTTGACCAGAACACGATCTGCAAGCGGCTTCAAAGACGACATGCTTGTCTCCTCCTTTTTGGGCCGCGTGGTTATGCCACGCGAATTAACCCTTTTTGTTTGCGTACGCGTTGAATGGTACCCACGAATGGCGGGTTATACAACACGGAGTCAAAAAATCTTATTTTTTGGCACTTAGATTTTCTGAATGCCGGGGGATAACTTAGCGATGCCTCCCGTGTGGCTCCGGAGGGGCGGGGCATAAGGTTTCCTGCTCGGGCAGTCCTGCTCGCACGAAGGCCACATTAAGTGGCCTTCGGCTCGTGCGGAACTCGCGATAAACCTTATGCCCCGCCCCTCCGGAGCCACACGGGAGGCAGGTTAACTAATTCGGGCCCGGCATTCAGAAAAGTCAGTGCAGCAAAATGGCGATGCGGATAGGAACGTGGGCAGGGGTGTTGATGCGCGCACGGGTCCCCTGGGGAGCACCGTGCATTTTTGGGAGTATTCAGCAGGCCAGGGTGGCTGCATACGCGCCGGACATACCTTATTGGTCCCAAGAACGCCTTCAGCGGGCGGTTTTGGTCGGTGGGCAGACCCTGTTGGGACAAATGGGCGTACTTCGCGCCGTACCGGAGCCCAAAATGACGTCAATCTCCGTAACGTTACTCAGCCGCAGCGGCACCGGCAGAGCTCGCGGTGCTGAATACTCCGTTTTTTGCACGGCCCAGGCGGGGGTACATCAGGGCCGGAAAGAACATCTCAGCTTTTTTATGCAATCTGCAACTGGAAGTATGCAAAACACCATGAGGTTTCACTGCTGATGTCCAAATTGAACGCACGGAGCAGCACCTCAACCCCGCGCCCAAATCCAACAGAGCAGGGACGCAAACGCGGCTCGAGCGCCATCCCAAAATAAGCTGCCCGAGCCGCGTTAAACGGTAAGACATGAATACTTAGCGCTCGTAAACCAGGTTGCCGGCTAGGTAGGTGGCTTGGACTTTGGTGGCTTGGAGCTCTTGGGGGTCGATGGTGAGCGGGTTTTGGTCCAGGACTACCAGGTCGGCGTATTTGCCGGGTTCCAGGCTGCCGAGGTTTTGCTCGTCGCCTGCCGCGTAGGCGCTGCCCAGGGTGTAGTTGCGCAGGGCCGTTGCCGCATCGATGCGCTCGCTCGGCAGCCAGCCGCCCTCGGGCCAGTGGCTTTTGGGGTCTTGGCGCGTAATAGCCGTGTAGAGCACGTTCATGCTGGTAACGGGCGTGATAGGGCTGTCAGTACCGAAGGCTTGGCGGATGCCGCGCTGCTTATAGGTTGCGAACGGCCACATGATTCGGCTTCGCTCCAGGCCAAGGTCGCGCTCTGGGCCACCCGGATCGAGCGTGATGTGGCAGGGCTGGCTCGAGGCGACCACGTTGAGCTTGCGTAGGCGGTCGATGTCCTCGGGCAGGAGGTTCTCCAGATGCTCGAGTGTGTTATGGCCGTGCTGGGGCAGGCCGTACAGGTCGGCGGCCTCCTCGAAGATATCCAGCGCGGCATGAATCGCACCGTCGCCGATGACGTGGATACGCACAGTGTGGCCGCGCTCCGCAGCCGCCAGAACCAGCTTACGCATGCGCTCGGCAGGAACTGTCAGACGGCCCTGGTCGCCCGGGAAGCGCGGATTGGTATAGGGCTCGGTGAGATATGCCGTGTGTTCGCTCGACACGCCGTCGAAGAACTGCTTAAAGCCCGGTGCCGAGAGCAGCACATTGTTCGCGTAACATGCCTGCAGCTCTTCCAAGCGCGACTGGTCATCCAGCAGCGTGGGGAACAGATGGGCTCGGATGCCCAACTTGCCGGCTGCCTGCAGTTTGTCGTAGACGTCGTCGCGGATAAAATCGCAGCCCGGCATGGGCATGAGCGACATATCGCATATCGAGGTGATGCCCTGCTCGGCCATACGCCTCATTTGATCGGCGTAAGCGCTTGCAATGCGATCCTCCCCCAGCCACTCAAGGCAGCGCGGTAGCAGCTGCATGGCAGCCGCCTCGTGAGCAATGCCCGTGAGCTCGCCGCTTGCGTCCTTGTCGTAGCCACCGCCCGCTGGCGGCTCGCTGTCGCGCGTGACGCCGAGCGCCTCGAGTGCGCGGCTGTTGAGCCACAGCGTATGGCCGTCGCCCGAATACATAACGCAGGGACGATCGGGGAATGCCGCATCGAGCGACGCCTTGGTAGGATGCTCGGGCGGGTCCCAACGGTAGTCGCGCCAGCCCTGCGTCACAACCCAAGCGTCATCGGGCAGGTCCTTGGAAAACTCGAGCGCATGTTGCACCAGCGCCGCCTCGGACGTGCCCATATCCATGAGCATGTACGGCGAGGAGCCGACCGAGGTATGGAAGAAGTGCAGATGAGCGTCATGGAAACCTGGGCAGACAAACTGCTCGCCGTAGTCGATAACCGGCGTGGCGGCAGGCGCGGCGGCAATCACGTCATCGGGCGCACCGACTGCGACGATACGGTCGCCTGCGATGGCAATCGCCAGCTCGCGGGCGGTATCGATGCCGTCTTGCGCGGTAAAGACGTTCTTGGAGCGGATAATCCGATCGATATGTTGCATGGGCATCCCCATCTCTGGCAGGAAATTCAACACCCCCGAGTGTACTCCCCCGCCCTTGTAACAAAACCCCAAGCGGCAAACGGCAACTTTACCAGCCCTAGCGGCAGGTGGCATACTGGAGAGAGCCTGTACGATTTTGCGATCAACCCAGCAAGGAGCAAATCGACCATGACGAAGACCAAGGCACAGCAGATTATGGCGGCGACCGAGGCTCGCGCGGCTGACGACGTCACCGCAGCCATCCAAGATATCGCTACCGAGTTTGAACCCTACATCATCAAGCAGCGCCGCCACTTCCATAAGCACCCGGAGCTAAGTCTCGCCGAGGAGCGCACGACTTCTGACATCGCCAACCAGCTCGACGCCATGAATATCCCCTACGAGCGTCCCCTTAAGACGGGTCTTGTGGCGACCCTTCGCGGCACCGCGCCCGACGCCTATCGCGAGGACGGCACGCCGCGCCGCCGCATCCTGCTGCGCGCCGACATCGACGCCCTGCCCGTCACCGAGCAGACCGGCGAGGATTTCGCCAGCGTCAACGAGGGCTGCATGCACGCCTGCGGCCACGACTGCCACATCGCCATGATGCTCGGCACGCTGCAAATCCTGCGCCATATGACCGACGACATCCACGGCGAAGTCCGCATCGTCTTCCAGCCCAGCGAGGAAAACGGCCAGGGCGCCAAGCTCATGATCGGCACGGGCGTGCTCGACGGCGTCGATGGCGCCTACGCCGCGCACATCTGGAGTGAGGTCGACGCCGGCACCGTGAGCTGCGAGCCCGGACCGCGCATGGCCAATACCGACTGGTTCCGCATCGACGTCCGCGGCACCTCGTGCCACGGCGCCATGCCCCAGCGCGGTCACGACGCCGTTATGGTTGCCGCCGAGATCGTCAACGCTCTGCAGACCATCGTTTCGCGCGAGATCAGCCCCTACGAGCCGGCCGTCATTACCGTCGGCGAGCTGCACGGCGGAACCGCGCGCAACGTTATCGCCGGCACGGCCTACCTCGCCGGCACGGTGCGCACCTACGGCGATTCGACCCACGAGGAAATGCCGGAGCTTATGCGTCGCATCGTGGAGCATACCGCGGCCGCCTTGGGCGCCGAGGCAAAGCTCACCGACTACACCATCGCCAATTACAAGGTCGAAAACGATGCCGCCTCGAGCGAGCGCTGCCGCCAGGCAGTAATCAAATGCCTGGGCCCCACCGGTCAAGGTCATTACCGCGGCACGCTTTCGGGCGAGGATTTTTCGGAGTACCTGCGCCGCGTACCGGGCGTGCTCGCCTTTGTAGGTACGCGCAACCCCAAGATTGGCGCCACGTACGCCCAACATTCCTGCTTCTACAAGATCGACGAGACTGTGCTGGCAAAGGGCTCCATGGTGGCCGCCCAATATGCCATCGACTTTTTGGCCGAGCCCACGCAAGAGGAGCTCGACGGCCCCACGATTGCCGCGGTCGCCGAGACCAATCCCGACCTGGCAGCCAAACTGCGCTCTGCCAAGGCCACGGCCGCCGAGGCCCGCGACGCCATGCACGATGCCCGCACCGCCCGACACGCCGCAATCAAGGGCATCCACGATGCACGTGCCGCCGCTCGCCGCGAGGAGAAGCACGACGAGTAGTCGATCCACGACCATCTCGCAGTCATAGCCGCATCGCGATATCAAAGCGGGGGCGGACGCTTCGGCACGTCCGCCCCCGCTTATTTGTCAAGCGCTATTTCTACCGTTTCTACCCCGTCCCCAAATGGCAGGTGGCAGGGTTACTCGTCCTGCGGGTCCTCGTCGGAGCTTGGCGCAGGCTCGGGCTCAGGCGCAGGCTCGGGCTCAGGCGCAGGCTCGGGCTCAGGCGCAGGCTCGGGCTCAGGCGCAGGCTCGGGCTCCGGTTCCGGCATGGGCGCGGGCTCGGGCTCAGGCACGGGCGTGGGCTCAGGCTCAGGCTCAGGCACGGGCTCGGGCTCGGGCTCGGGCTCGGGCGCAGGCGCCGGCGCCGCAGCGGAATCGGATACGGGCGCTGCGTCGGCGCTAAAACCAGCCGGAGCAGACTTCTTCTCAAACGGCAGCACAAAAGTCAGGACGTCGTCCTTGTCCTCGTCGGCCCACTCGCTTGCGTAGCGCGCAACCCAATAGCCAACGGCACGGTGCTTGAGCATCTTGCCAAAGACCGTGAGGAATACCGTGACAAACGCCGTCAGCACCAAGAACAATACGAGCGTGATGCCACCGCCGGTAACAAGCGCCTCAATAGCCGTAGGACGGTAGTAGTAGCTATACATACCGACAGAGGCAATGGTGCCAAAGACGAACGTCAGGATCCAGGTGACAACGTTGGCGACCAGGCCCGTCAAAAACTCGGGAAGGAACGAAGCGCAGAACAGTTTGGTCTTGTTGTGCTTAAAGGCCGCCCAGACCTTATCGAGCGAAAACGCGCTCTCGACACGACCGGTCACCGCAAAGTGCATCACGGCAATGTCGGCGAACATCTTAAAGAAGACCCCCAAGACCGCCGTGGCAATCATAGCCAGGACAAGCAGGCCAAGCGAGCCGAACAGCGCTGCCTCGAGTGCATAAGAGCCGTAATACGAATACGAGCCCGCGGCGCCAATTACCACGCTCTCCACCAGCGAAAGCACTACACCGATAACGGGAATGGCAGCGATAACCTCGAGCACGACCGAGATAACGCTCGAAAAGACTCCGAGGCCAAACGACGTGGAACGCATGAGTGGACGATCCATACCGTCATCAACCTTGAGCGACAGATCACGACCCCACTCAATACCAAAGCCGGAACCACACACGCTCGCAATGCAAGCTGCCAAAAAGCCGATGGCAGCCGCGATACCGCCGATAACGGGAATGAACAGCACGAGCACCGACACAACACAAATCAGCGCCGGCAAAAAGGCGATCTGGCACACGCGCTGCAGCACGCCCGGCGTCTTGGTCATGTCCTCAAACGCCTGAGCCACACAGCCCTTGGACGCATTCGCCACGGGCGGTTGCGGAACAAACTGCTGGGGCTGACCCTGAGGGGCAGAGGCTGCGGCACCGGCATTAGGGGCACCACACGCACCACAGAACTTATCGTTGTCGCCCATGGGGGCACCACACTGCGAACAGAACATCGAGATCATCCCTTCGTATCTTGAGCGAATCATCTGGATCGCAAACGATGTCTTTGGCATCATTATCACCCAATGTGGGGACAAATACTCCAACATGACGCATTTGCAATGCGCAGGGCGCTATTCGATTGTTTGATAAGCTCGACCGCGTTAGTTCGTTCCGCGGAAACCCTTGCCGACGATCTCGGAGCTGTCAACGATCGTGATAAAGGCACCCGGATCGATCTCGCGAGCGTAGCGACGCAGCTGCACGGCCTCGCGACGACTCAGCACGCTCATGATCACCGTCACGCACTTGCCCGAGAAGGCGCCGTAGCCGCGGCTGATAGTCGCCGTGCGGTTGAGATGTTTGACGATAAACTCCTCGACTTTGCGCGGCTCGGAGCAAATGACCGTGCAGACTTTGCGCAGGTGAATGCTCTCGATGGCCTTGTCAACCACAAGCGTCTTGGCAAACAAGCCAAGCACGCAATAAAGACCGACACGCGGGCCATACAAAAAGGCCGCAATGGTCACGATGCCGATATCGACCAGCAGCAGAGCGCGGCCAATCTCGAGCGTGGTGCGGCGCTTGAGGATCATGGCAAGAATGTCCGTGCCACCCGTCGAGGCGCCGATGTCAAAGACAATAGCGCTGCCGAGCGCCGGCAAGATGACGGCAAAGCACAGGTCGAGCCACATATCACCCGTCAGAGAGACATCGGTCGGAATGAAGAGCTCAAACAGCGAGACGTAGGCCGAAAGCGCAAACGAGGCGAAAACGCTCCACAGGATTGCCTTGCGCTCCAAAAAGATAAAGCCCAGAACGACCAGGACCGCATTGATAATCCACATAAAAACGCCGACGGGCAGGGTCGGGAACAGCGTGGACAGAATGACCGACACGCCCGAGGTGCCGCCAAAAGCAAAGTGATTAGGGGTTTTAAACGCAACGATGGCAAAGGCCGTGAGGATCAGGCCCAAATTGAGCTCGGCAAAAAAGCGCGGAAAGCCCGGCTCCTGGCTGCGCTTGCGACCAGCGCGCTCGCCCCGCTCGATAACATCGCGATCGACCACGCGCTCCATCGGCACCACGGGAGGACGATGCACCTCCTCGGCAGCACGCGACGCCGCCTCTGCCGCAGCGGCCTCAATCGCCCATGCCTTGCTTTCTGTTTCGTGCTCGTCGGCCATTACGGCAACTCCTCGTTAACAATTTGGAAACAATGCGCCCATTAGAGTAACGCGGAACGTAGGGATTGCAACCCCCAGTTAGACGAGCGGTATGACTACATCGGGAGCGTATAAAAACGGCCGGCCACGCTTTTGCTTGCGCGGTCGGCCGTTTAACGTTTTCGCAGATAAAACCTGCCAAAACAAACCTGTCCCCTTTTGGAAGGTTATTCGTGCTGGCTGGTGCGGTGCTCGTACTCCTCGGGGGTGATGACATCCTCGATGCGCAGGTTGACGCCCGCCACCTCAAGGCCAGTCATCGCGGCAAGGCGCTCGGTGACACGTGCCTTGACATCGTCGAAGATCGCGGGCGCATAGGCGCCGTACTCGATGATGACGGAGATGTTGACGACCACGCGATTGTCATCGGTGACCTCGACCGTCACGCCCTTGGTCAGATTCTCGGCACCAAACTGCTCCTGCACAAAGTGCATGAGGTTACCCTTCATGCCCAGAACGTGCGGAACCTCGCGGGTGGCCATGGCAACGATCTTCTCGATCACGCCGTTGGAATAGGTCAGCGAGTCCTCGGACTCATCCGCTTCCTCGTCGTCCTCGTCCGCATCATCGGCGGGTTCGGCCTCGACGAGCGCCTCGTCCTCGAGCGTCACATCCTCAGCTTCGGCGACGACCGCCTCGTTCTCCTCGAGCTCGGTATCGGCTACATCGACCTTCGTATTAAAAGCCATGGTTCCTCCTTATGCCTGCCGCGGATGCGACAGTCGAATACATATTAGCGGCCGCTAAACAGACGGCCGAAGAAGTTGACGATCCCGTTCTCGCCGTCGCGAATTTGGCCGATCACAGCGCCGATCAGCACGAAGAATGCAATGACGAGCGTGTCCCACAGGCCCAGCGTGAGCACCAACACGGCGAGGATAAAGCCGGCGACGGCGCCGAGCGTGGTGTTGGGATGACGCACAGCATAGCTCCAGATGGCAGCGCCCGTACCCTTGATGAGACCCATAGCCTCGTCAAAATCCGCGGCTGCCGCGTCTTGCAACTCGGTTGCCTCTGCTTTGGAATCAACAGGTTCGCTCGCCGACGTGGCGCTCTGGTCAATCGTCAGGCGCGGCGTACGAGCGGTCTTATCTTGATTGGTATCACTCACCGGAAACCTCCACGGTCTGGACGGTAGTCTTGGACGGCAAAAAACGGACGCGCGCGGTCGTACCCGGCGCGCCGAGCATGGTATCGCAGGCTTCTTCGATGCGCTGCTGCATCGCGGTAGCCAGAGATGCCACGTCCTTATCGTCAAGCGCGATAGCCTCGACCTTAAAACGGACGTGCGAATCGTCGGGGCCTTGGACGCGAGCCTCGACATGCTCGACCATCACGCGGTCGTCGCGCTCGGCAGCAACCCTGGCGCACGAAGAAAGCGCCGCAAGGGTAACCTCGATATTGCGCTCCCCCGCCGGATGCACGCAGGACGGTTCGCGACGGGCGAACATCAGGCGGAAAAAGCTCAGCAGTACGCCGATCGCCACGACGCCGGCGCACGCCGTCACGACGATGCGCGGCATGGGGTCGCGCATCAGCAGCATAAAGCGATACGTATACGGCCCCCAAAACTGGCAGACAAGCGTACCCAGTGCCACGATGGTGGCGGCAAGATACACGATCGCTAGGGCTCGTTTGAGTACGCGCACGCGGCGCTCCCTTCAAATCTCGGCTCTCGAAATGCAGAACGGTTCGCATCATTATAAAAGAGCCGGGTCCGGTGCTCTACGCACGCGGATCCGGCTCATCTATTCCACGAGGCTTGCATGCTCGCTTCATTATGCCCAGATATGCACGGCTCAATCCGTGCTGGCGCTACTCCTCCTCGAGGGCAGCGATGACCTCGTCGGTCATGTCCATGGTGCTGTAGACGTCCTGGACGTCGTCGAGCTCCTCAAGACGGTCGATGAGGCGCTGGACCTTCTTGGCGTCGGCGCCGGAGACCTCAGTCGGGGTGGTCGGGACCATGGTGGTCTCGGAACCCTTGACCTGGACGCCCTGCTCCTCGAGCGCCTTGGAGACAGCCATGACGTCGTTGGCAGCAGTCCAGACGATCCACTCCTCGCCGGCATCCTCGTAGTCCTCGCCACCGGCCTCGGCGATGGCCATCATGAACTCATCCTCGTCACCGGCAGCACCGTTGGCGATCATGGTCTCCTTCTTGGCGTTCTCGTCCAGGATCTCCTTGGCGACGACGATCTGGCCCTTGCGCTCAAACTGGAAGGCGACGGAGCCGGAGGTGCCCAGGTTGCCACCAGCGTGGGAGAAGGCGGAACGGACATCAGCGGCGGTACGGTTGCGGTTGTCGGTCAGGCAGTCGACGTAGACGGCGACACCGGCGGGACCGTAGCCCTCGTACACGATGTTCTCGTAGACGGCGGCATCGGCACCCGAACCAAAAGCCTTGTCGATAGCGGACTTGATCTTGTCCTTAGGCATGGACTGAGCCTTGGCCTTGGCAACGGCAGCGGCGAGGCTGGCGTTGTTCTCGGGCAGCGGGTCACCGCCGAGACGGGCAGCAACGGTGATGTTGCGGCTGAGCTTGGAGAAGAGGGCGGAACGCTTGGCGTCCTGCGCGCCCTTACGATGCTTGGTTGTGGCCCACTTAGAGTGTCCGGACATACGTGTCTCCTATCGGTTTCGACCTAAAGCCCAGCGCAGATGCTCGGGCAATATAAACAAACGTCGTTATGATATACCTACTGGCCTGCAAGATAAACCCCAAAATGAAGGCGTCGTGATGATGGCCCCTTTGGTGCAGCAAAGAAACCTGACCCCAATGCACCAGGTTAGGACCAGAGGAAGTCACTGCGGGTGACGGTGGCGCCGATGGCGAAGGGCATGCAGGCGATGACCGGATACAGGTAGCGCATGTAGGTCGAGCCGTTGCACGGACCAATCAGGCACACGGCGAGCACGCCCAACAGCGGCACCCAGATCGCCAGCGCACGCCATGAATGACGACGCAGCAGGTAGACCACCACGGCGATCATAATCCACACATAGGTGGCCGAGCTCATGGTGAGCGAAATAAACGGGATGCGCTGCACCGCCACACGGTACAGATTGATCAGGTGGTCGCACCAGCGCACCACGTTGCTGTCAACCGGATGGAAGTCGAAGTACTTGAGGTTGTCGGGACGCGCCATGATCTCGGCACTACGCGCCGTGCTGTAGACCCAGGCATCGCGCGCGCTCGGATAAAAGTAGCCGTAATAGTTATTGATGAGCGCCGAGATATAGCACTCGGGATCCTTTTTGAACATCTGCGCCCAGACCTCAAAATAGGCCTTGATGTCCTCCTGCGAGGCGTACTCGTTAAAGCAGTTCTTGACGGCATCCGACTTATCCGGGTTGTAACGGCGGCCCAGATTCTCGTACTTGAGCACCCGGTCGATCACGGCGCGCTCCTCGTCGGTCACCAAACCGTCGCAAGGAGCCTCCACGATGGTGCCGTCCTCCTTTACCGTGGGGTTGACGCCCGAGTTGAGGCCGTCGTGCTTTTGGACGAAACGAGCCGTCTGTTGGAACGGAATCGAGAGGATTTCGCGCTTGGAACCAGGCGTGATGTCGTGCGCCGGCATAAAGACCTTGGTGAAGTACATATTAGAGGCAAGGCAGAGTGCGAGCACCGCGAGGACGCCAACCCAGCGGAAGCGCGGCGTGGCGCATGAGACCGCGGTGCCCGTCTGCTTAGCCGCACGACGGGCGACATGTACATCCCATGCGCAAAACGCCGCCGCAATCACGCAGGCCGCCAACGGAAAGACCAGACCGCCATTGCGCAAAAACGTGGAACCCATGGCAGCCAGCGCAAGCAACAGCCAGTCGTGGCGCGCAAAGAGCACGGGCCTCTGTTCGCCCGCACGCTCGGCATTGGCATCACGACGGGGCAAGCCACATGCCACGAGCTTGACGGTCTGTACCAGCAGCACCAAAAACGCGTCGGCAAAGAGCACGTCTTTGGTGAGCAGGGCCGCGTAGTTAGAGAACATCGGCATAAACGCAAAGAACAGCAGGATCGTACCGCGAACCGGCAGGCTCACGCCCAGTTTGCGCAGCGACGAAATGGAATAGGCCATGCAGGCAGCCGTGATGACAAATTGAGCGCAGGTATAGATGATGAGGCCCGCGTTAGCGCTGTTGAACAGCGAAAGCCCCAGTTGAACGCACGAGCCGATAATGGCCGTGTGCACTACGGGATGGTGCCCGTTGAGCAGCACGTTGGGGTTGAGCAGGCGCAGGTAGTCGCTCGTGCCATTGGGATAGTTGAACCACTGGCGAATCTGCGCACCCGTATCTCCCATAAAAAGGCCGGGCAGCGAAGCGATGAGCGTGGGCGCCCAGGCGATCATAAGCACCAGGAAGGGCCCGGCAAAGGGATGGACCGAGAGCACGGCGTGAGCCACACGCCATACGCGGCCAAAGTGCGCTTCGGAAAACGGAATGCGCCGAGAGCTCAGCCAATCCAGGCACTCAAAAGCCAGATAGAAGGCCACGATCGCTAGGAGCATCCAGCCCGCGCCGCCAATCCAGGCGCAGATGATGCGGGCCTTGTCGCCAAGAACAATCTCGGCCGAGTCGATAAGGTCGTAGCTGCGGCCGAACACCATGCAGATGGCGAAAAACAGCGACGGCAGAATAATCGATGGGCGCCAGGTGTCGCCACGGCCAAAGAACACGTAGCGAAACGGCAGCGTGAGCAGGCAGGCAAGCGCAAGCAGCATGACCGCGTCGGTATGGCCGGCAAACGAGAGGAGCACCTCGTAGCACACGTACAGCATGCCCGAGGCTTTGGGGTCAATCGCCAAGACTGCGTTGCTCGACACCGGGGCGGGATCGATGGAAAACGCCGTGGTCGCCAACAGCGCGAGCAGAAATGCGATGAGCGTCTGCTTGGCGGGGTAGCGCTTAAACCAGACGATGCGGGCAGCGTCGCGCGCAGCCGTTGTGGAGAGATCGGAATCCTTCACAGTCCGAAAGCCTTTCTAGAAACCTATCAAACTCAGCAAAACCACCACAAAGGTGCCTGTGTCCCCTTTGTGGTGGTTAGGCGTCGAGGTAGATGCGCTGGGGACGGTTGCGGTGTCGCGCGAAGATGATGAGCGCCAGGCCGGCGATCACGAGCGGAAGACTCAGCAGCTGCCCCATCGTGATGACGCCGCCCAGCAGATAGCCAAGCTGGGCGTCGGGCACGCGCACGAACTCGACGAGGAAGCGGACGATGCCGTATCCCATCACGAACACGCCCATAAACGTACCCTGAGGCAGCAGCGGCTTTTTGCGGCTGAGCACCTGCAGAATGCAAAAGAGCACGATGCCCTCAAGAAATGCCTCGTAGAGCTGGGAGGGGTGACGCGGCATATCGCCCGCAGTCCCGCCAAAGACCACACCCCAGGGCAGATCGGTCGGCTTGCCCCACAGCTCACCGTTGACAAAGTTGGCACAACGGCCCAGGCACAAGGCCAGCGGCGCGCCGATGACGGCAAGGTCTGCCAAAGTCCATGCGTCGAGCTTATACATGCGGCACACGATGATGCCGCCGATAATACCGCCCACCAAACCGCCATGGAAGCTCATGCCGCCCTCGTTGGTGGCAAAGATCTCGAGCGGGTGCGCCCAGTAGTAGCCATCACCGTAAAAGACGACGTAGAACAGGCGCGCACCGATAATGAGGCCAAAGACCACGCCGACCACGACACTCGTCAGGTCGTCAATCGTGATGTTAAAGCCCCAGCGACGCTGCGTGCGGTACATGACGACCGCCGTGAGCAGGGCGCCGACCACATAGGCCAGACCATACCAGTAAATCGTGATGGGCCCCGCCGAAATCGCGACGGGATCAAGCATATGGTAGAAGTCGTTGAGCATGTCGACCCTCCTACTCCCTACATACCAAATGCGGCCGCGGGCCTTGCGCTCGCAGCCGCATATTTGGGCGTAACGTCTATGCGGAGTATGCCGTCCGCAGCTTTCGCAGCTTAGAACGGCGCGTACTCGTCGTACAGGTCCTCGGCCTCGCCGGAGGCATTGACCTGCTCAACTCGTGTAACGCCGGGCACATGCTCCTTCAGGATGCGCTCAATACCCATGGACAGGGTCAGCGAGCTCATGGGGCAGCCGGCGCAAGCGCCCTGCAGCTCCAGTTTGACGACGCCCTCGTCGTCAACGCCCACATACTCCATATCGCCGCCGTCGGCCTGCAGGTTGGGGCGAATCTCTTCAAGAACCTTCTTAAGCAGCTCTTCGTTAACAGCCACAGGGGCTCCTTTCTCACAATTACGCGGGCGCGCCCGCGGACAGAAGCTATGTTACTACAGCCGTGTACCCGCTCACGAGCCGTCCATGCGCGCAGACGCGACTTTCACGAGTAGTCAATTTGGGACGGGTCTCTTTTGGCTGCCTTTTGTTGCCAGCTGGCGTTGCCACGCGCTACTGCTGAGCCTGCCCCTCGGTGCCGATGTGAACATCGACGATAACCTGGCGGTAGCTAATGCCGCAGGAGTCGAGGATGCGGCGGCTGATGCGTCCGTCATCGGTGTCGGCGTACTTGTTGTCCAGGTAGACAACCTCGCCCACGCCCACCTGCGCCAAAATCTTGGCGCAGTCGTGGCACGGGAACAGCGTGACGTAGACCGTGGAACCCTCAAGATCTTTGAGCGAGCCACGGTAGTTGAGCACGGCGTTTGCCTCGGCATGCACCACGTAGTTGTGCTTGTCCTGCAACGGGTCGTCGCTCGTGCCCCACGGGAAAAAGTCGTCGTTGAGCGCCGAGGGCGTACCGTTGTAGCCCACCGAAAGGATGCGGTGGTTGGTGCTGGCGATGCACGCGCCCACCTGCGTGTTGGGGTCCTTACTGCGGCGCTGCGCGGCGATGGCCACGCTCATAAAGAACTCGTCCCAGCTAATGACGTCCAGGCGCTTGCCTGACGAAGTTTGATGAAGATCGTCCGACATGGCAGACACCTCCGTAATCGCAATAATTTGACCCATTGTAGCAGGTGAAAGGTGGGGCTGTTTCCTCTCCCACCGATGTCCTCGGCTTTATGCGCGACGAGGCTTTTGATTGATGCGGTAGAGCTCGGCGAGACCCCGCAGCGTCAGCGCGTCATCGACCGTCAGGCTATGGCCGACCAGCGCCGCAAGTGCCTCGGCATCGTCGCCGGTAATGACGATGGGTACATTGCCCTCCCCCGCGGCCTTGGTCGCGCGCATCTCGGCAAGCACCATGTCGAGCATGCCGTCGATGCGTGCCACCTCGCCCAGAACCACGCCCGAACGCATGGCCTCGCGCGTGTTGCGGCCGATTACATGTGTGGGTGCCGAGGGCTCGACCTGCGGCAGGCGTGCCGCAGCAGCCGAGAGCGAGCGGGCGCCGAGCGCCAGACCCGGCGCGATGACGCCGCCGACAAAGGTACCGCGCGCATCGATGACCTCAATATTGGTCGTAGTGCCCAGGTCGATCACGATGCACGGAGAGCCGTAGACGGCACGGGCCGCCACGGCGTCGGCGATGCGGTCGGGGCCGATCTCGGCCGGATCGTCGTAGTGTACGGGCATGCCGGTCTTGAGGCCCGGCCCCACGGTGAGCACGCGTCCCGTGCAGGTGCGGGAAAGCGCCGCCTTCCACGGGCGCTCGAGCGCCGGCACTACGCAGCTCAGCACTGCGGCTGCGGGAACGAGCACACCCGGCATGCCCGCATCGGCTGACAGCGCGCCCATGACCTGCGTGAGCCTCATGCTCACCTCGTCTGCTGTGATGCTCGACGGCGTGGTGATCTCGCACGTCGCAAGCGGACATTCCTGCGCCGCGGCCGAATCCTCTGCAAACAGGCCAAAGCGAATGAACGTATTGCCCACGTCGACCGTCAATATATATGCGCACCCATTAAGCATCGTCGGCGCTCCTTTCGTCTGCCCAGCAGTATATCGCCTACCTAAACCAGTCATCCCAAAATGACTAGCTTGCGGCTATACTGGTGCGCGGTCGTGCGCGAGCTCACGCGGCGGCCCTTGGTAACCCGACTTCCCGCGCCGTATCCGTAGCGGCGCTCCCGGGGGAAGCGGATATACGCAAAGGAGTTTTATATGAGCAATCCCTTGAACCGCGCTTCGATGCGCGGGCAACTCACGTTGCGCGGCGTCGTCATCGGCGTCCTTGGCTGCGTGATCATCACGGCAAGCTCGGCCTACACCGCCCTCAAGATGGGCGCACTCCCCTGGCCGATCGTCTTTGCTGCCGTCATCTCGCTGTTCTTCCTCAAACTCATGGGCAACGCCAGCCTCAACGAGGCAAACGTCACCCACACCATCATGTCCGCGGGCGCCATGGTCGCCGGCGGCCTGGCGTTTACCATCCCGGGCGCCTGGATGCTGGGCTATGCCGACCAGATTAGCTGGCTCGATATGTTTATCGTGGCACTCGCCGGCACTATCCTGGGTCTGCTGGCCACGGCACTCATCCACCGCCACTTTATCGTAGACGCCGCGTTGGAGTTCCCCACCGGCAACGCCGCAGCTCAGACCCTGCGCGCCACCGAGGCCGGCGGCAAGACCGGCAAGCAGCTCTTTGGCTCTATGGCCATCGCAGGCATCTACAGCGTGCTTCGCGACGCTCTGGGCGTGGTGCCCAGCATGCTATGCACGCTCAACATCCCCGGCGTGACCTTTGGCATCTACAACTCGCCCATGCTGCTCTCCGTCGGCTTCCTCGTGGGATTCGCCCCCGTCGCCTTCTGGTTTGCCGGTGCCCTGCTGGGCAACTTTGGCATCATCGTGGGCGGCACCGCTGCCGGTCTGTTCGACGTTGTGACTGCGCAGGGCATCGTCAAGTCCCTGGGCATGGGCCTCATGATGGGCTTTGGCGTCGCCGTCGTCCTCAAGGACATCCTGCCGCAGGTCGCCGGTATCGTCCGCGGTCTTGCCGCCGACAGCTCCACCGACACCGACGATCAGTCGCTCATCTCGGGCTCCCTTAAGCTCGACGCTGGCATCATCGGCCTGGGCGCTGCCGCCATCGCCGTGATCATCGCCATCGTGCTCGACCTTGGCCCTGTTCCGGCCGTCATCGTCACGCTGTTCACCTTTGTCACCACCATCATGAGCGCACAGAGCTGCGGCCAGACGGGCATCGACCCCATGGAGATCTTTGGCCTCATCGTCATGCTCATCGTGGCAGCCTTCGCACAGATCGCTCAGGTCAAGCTGTTCTTTATCGCCGGCATCGTAGCCGTGGCGTGCGGCCTTGCGGGCGACGTCATGAACGACTTTAAGGCCGGCGCCGTGCTGGGCACCAACCCGCGTGCGCAGTGGATCGGCCAAGCCATTGGCGGCATCGTGGGCGCCCTGGTCGCCGCAGCCGTCATGGTCGCGCTCGTCACCGCCTATGGCCCGGACGCCTTTGGTCCCGACAAGAGCTTTGTTGCCGCGCAGGCAAGCGTCGTCGCCACCATGGTCTCGGGCATCCCGAGCGTGCCGTGGTTCGTTGGCGGCTTTATCGCCGGCATCGTCATGTACTGGCTCGGCATTCCGGCCATGATGATCGGCCTGGGCGTGTACCTGCCGTTCTACATGTCACTCACGGCATTCCTGGGCTCCTGCGTCAAACTCGCCTACGACAAGTGGTCCGCCCACCGCGACGCCACCGCTGGTCTTTCCGACGAGGAGAGGGCTGCCAAGGACGCCGCCTTTCAGGAGCAGGGCCTGGTTGTCGCCAGCGGCCTGCTGGGCGGCGAGTCCATCGTCGGCGTAATCCTGGCGTTTGTCTCCGTGGGCTTAAGCCTACTGGGCTAAGCTGAGCAGCTGCTCGACAGCAACCATATTGTCTACGGCTTGCCCGGTCGGTAGCTTTCGCGGCTACCGACCGAGCTTTTTGATACCAACGCAAAGAAAGGCCGGCACGCTGCGTTTAACAGCGCGCCGGCCTTATCGTTTGGCTATCGAGACGGTCCCGCTATGAATTGAAGTTCGTTGCAGAGCCGACGCTCGAAACGCTACATCTGCTTGCGACGACGATCGCCCAGCGTCACGCCCGCAGCCACGAGCGTAATACCGCCGATAACGAAGACCTCGCCCGCAAGCGCAGAGTCATCACCGGTCTGGGCGAGCGCGGCAGGCGCGGCCTGTTTCTTGGCAACGGGGGCCTTTGCAGCAACCTGCGCAACCTGAGGCTTGGCCTGCGGCTCAGCCTTGGGATGATACTTGTCGTACTCGGCCTGCGCGGCAGCCAGGGCATCCTTGGCATCGCCAAGCTCGGCAAGCGCGGCGGCATAGGCGTCGTTGGCATCGGACAGCTTGGCATCGGCATCGCTCAGAGCAGCCTTGAGACCAGCGGCGGCATCGACGGCAGCCTTATAGCGAGCGTAGGCAGCGTTCAGCTTGACCAGCTTCTCGTTGCCCGTCGTGCCCGCGGCAAGGGATGCCTTGTGGTCGACAGCCTCAAGATCGGCCTTGAGTGCCTCATCGCTGGCAAGCTCGGCCTTGGCCTTGACGATCTCGAAATTCGCATCGACGACGGCTTCGTTGGCGGCCTCGAGCTGCTTCTGGGCATCGGCGACACCGGCGACGGCAGCGTCATAGGCGGCCTTGGCGTCGTCGACCGCCTTCTGGGCGCCGGCAAAGCGCTCGAAGGCCTTGTTCGCGGTAGCCAGCTCACCCTCAGCAGCCTTGGCCTTGGCCTGCGCATCGGACACAGCCTGCGTCTTGGCGGCAACTGCCTGCTTGGCGTCCGAAAGAGCAGTCGCGGCCTGGACATCTGCGGCCTGGGCCTTGTCTACACCAGTCTGGGCGGCATCGTCGGCCTTCTTGGCATCGCCAAGCGAGCCCTGCTTATTCGCAAGGTCCGCCTGGGCGGCATCGCGCTTGGCGGCAAGGTCCTTGACCGAAGCAGTAGCGTTGCCATACGCCTCATTGGCCTGTTCGGACTTTGCCTTGGCGGCATCGCGGGCGCTGCGAGCCTTCGCCTTGTGAGCAGCGGCGTCGGCTGCCTTCGTCTTGCTGTCAGCAAGCGTGGCGTTTGCCTTATCGAGAGCTGCCTGGGCAGTAGCGGCCTTGCTCTTGGCGGCATCGAGGTTCTGCTTGAGGGGCTCGATGTCGATTCCGCCGAGCGCGTCCTTCGCGGCGGCGGTGCCGGACTTGGCCTTCTCGTACTCGCCCTTGGCGGTGTTCGCGTTCGTGTCGGCCGCGGTATAGGCGTCGCGCGCGCTTTCTTGCTTATCCAATGCGTTAGAATAAGCCGTTCCAGCAGTCCCGAAGTTCTTCTGCGCTTCTGCCAGCTTATTCTGCAGCTGCTTCAGCTGCTCCTTCTGCTCCTGCGTGCCGCCTGCGTTGTATGCGGAATCGATGTAGTCGTTCAGGAGCTTCTTGAACTCGGAGACAGTGAAATCAGCCTCACTGTCAAAAGAGCTGTAATCGAAGATTGTTACCTCGGAATCGGTGTTCTTACCGCTACCGGTCGCGATGCCGATAGCCTTCGTGCCGGCATCGATGATGTTGAGATAGTGCCCGCACTCATGGTAGATGCTGCTGTAGTGCTGGTAGATATAGTAGGAATCATATCGATGGTTTCCAAGGTCACTATTCTTTTCGACGTACTTATCGAATGCCTCTTTTTCCTGAGTGTAGAGACCGGTATATGGCCAGCCAAGCGTATCCTCGGTCTCGCCGCCGGTATATGCGCCGCCGCCGCCGGCAAGATTTTCTCCATTGTCCCAGTAGCAGCCCGAGTGTCCCCAGATGTTCGATGAATATGATACATTAAGGGCGGCTGCCGCAGTCATGCGGAGGCTGACGCTGAGCGCCGACTGGCCGTTCGCCTTGCGGAGGTTGTTCTGGGTGTCGAGATATGTCAAGGCGTTGCGCATCTGCTCCAGGGAGAGCGGGTTGGTGTCGCGAGACATGTCATGATCGACGTACTGGTCATACCATTCGGCCTTGTCAGCGGCACCGGTCAGCATCGATACGGCTTCCTGGGCGTTCTTTTTCTGCGTGGCTGTGAACTGGCTGCCGCCGATGATGTAGTTCATGAAGCCGAACATGCCCTGGCTGATTACATTCTGGTCTACGGTCATGTTCGACTTGAGGTCGGCAATCTGCTGGTTAAGCTTCTCGACCTCGGCGGTTGCGGCATCGTATGCATTTTTCGCATCGGTTACTTCAGCACGAGCCTGATTGAACTCGTTGTGCTTCTGCTGACGGATCTCGACGAGACGGTCGTACTCCGCCTTCTTGTCGGCCTCGGTCTGCTGGGCCTGCTCGTATGCCG
>DXZT01000047.1 GCA_019419545.1 Collinsella sp.
CGTGCCGTGCTGCCGTGGGGTCTAGCGTCCTGATTGATAACCGACGGAACGCAGGGAGGAACCGATGACCAGGAGCGTCGAGGAGCAGATGGCCGACATCGAGCGCCGGATGAAGCAGCTCAGGGCGCGCAAACAGCGCATCGTGGCTAGGGAGAACGCCAAGGCGCGCAAGCGGCGCACCCATCTGATCATCCGGCTGGGCGGCATCCTCTCCAACGAGGGCGTGCTTGGCTACGACGAGGGCGTCTGGAACGACGAGGGCAACCGGCAAAGGCTGCTGGACATGCTCAAGGCCCATGCCGCCGAACTGCGCGCATGGGCCTCTGACGCGGGCGTGAGGCTCCCCAGCGCTGAGTCGGCGGGTGAGCTGCGGGAACAGGTTCGTGACCTGCCCCAAGAGCCTCAGATACAGGAGCAGCCGGGCTATGGCTACCAGCCCGGATTCCAACAGCCACAGCAATGGCAGCAGCAGCCTTGGAACTGAGTCGGTTTCTTCTCTTCATCGGGGCGGAGCCCCTTTTTATAGAATCTTTTGTACTCTTTTAGACTCCCCGCAGGCCTTACGGCAGTAGGGGAAACGCACTATTAAAGGGGAGAAAATGGGAGATTAAAGGGGAGGTTTTGGGAATTATTTAGGGGAGGTTTTGGGAGAATAGTTGACGATATGTCAAAAAGGTGGTTTTTTCAAGGAAAAGCGCCCTTTTTATATAAATAATAATTTTAATATCTTTTACGCGCCCGAAAGCCCTACTGCCGCAACGGGTTTCAGGCTTTAACCACACCTTTTTGGGAAATAACCACACCTTTTCGGGAGTGAAATCAACCTATTAACCACACCTTTTCGGGAGATTAACCACACCTTTTTGGGAATTTTCTCATAATAATTAAAAGATGGTGTGGAATATGGTAGGGTAACCGCATGGGCAATGAAATCGTGAAGTTCAGCAACCAGTTCAACAATCAGGCGCTGCGTAAGTTCACCGCGCTCGATCTGGACGTGCTGATGGCCATCTGCTCGAAGATGCGCGACCAGGGCACCAAGCAGGTTGATTTCACATTCGATGAACTGCGCAGACTCACCCGCATGCGGAAGAATTTGACGAACGGCGAGATGGCAAAGCAAGTGATCGAGGTCAATGACAGGCTTCTGGCCTTGCATTTTAAGTTCGTGGACGGCCCGAAGACAATCCAGTTCGCCCTGTTCAGCTATTTCGAGACGGACGAGAGGGCCGCGACGCTGACCGTCGCGGTCAACGAACGGTTCGCGTTCCTGCTCAACGAGCTGTCCAGCCAGTTCACGCGCTTCGAGCTGGACGAATTCACCGACCTGAAGTCGAGCTACGCCAAGGAGTTCTACAGACGCGCCAAGCAGTACCGCTCCACGGGCGTGTGGAAGGTCTCGCTTGAGGAGTTCCGCCGACTGCTCGACGTACCTGAAAGCTATAAGCCTTGGCACGTAACATCAAAAGTTCTGAAGCCAATTGAGGAAGAGTTGGGGCCGTTAATCCATCTGACGGTCGAACGGAGGTACGAGAAGCGCGGTCCGGGCAAGGGACGCCCGTCACTGGCCGGGTTCACGTTCCGATTCGACAAGGACGCACAACAGCAGCCGGTGATCGACGTCCCGACGGCTCCGACCGGGCTGAGCGTCGAAGAACGGGAACGTCTGGAACGGGAACGCAAGAAGCATGGCGGCTCGATGTTCGCGGGCTCTCCGGGCTACAAGGCCGGCGCGGAGGACGAGCCGACGCTGTTCTGAACGAGGGGCCCGCCGCGGGCCGGAGCCCGCGGCGGGTTGCGCCGTCAACGGCGGCTGGATGCCATCGCCCAGACGGCCAGGGCCGTCACGGTGATGTCGGCCGCGATGGGATCCATCGCGGGAGCGAGGCAGATGACGATGACCGCCATCAGCCATATCCAGGGCCGGCCGTGCGGCCCCTTGTTACCCATGCGCATGTGCTGCGCCTTTCGTTCGGGCCGCGCCGCGACTGGCGCGGCAGCGTCGCCCGGCGGATGCCGGGCGGTCGGTTTCCGTCCCTGCTACAAGACGTCCATCGACGACGCCAATCGTATCGGCTAAGATGGAAACGCCGGCGGAGGCGCTGCTAACTTCCCCCTTACGATCAGGCGGGCATGCATGACTTTTCGGGGATGGCCGATGCCGGCGGGATGGGTTACCCGCCATCCCCTTTGATTGGGCCGTGGCCCCGCGTCTTCGGATGCGGGGCCGGCGTCTTCAAACACCAACCCTTTGCATTACTGGTCTGTTCAATCCAAGGTCCAAGAGCTATAATTTCCTTGTCAGACGCACGTCTGGCATACCTAATCAAGGGGGCAAAAATGTTACGTACCAAGCATTTGAAGATGGCAGTGGTTCCAATGACTCTGCTGGCGCTCCTGTCGACGGCAGTCCCGGTGGCATCTGCTCAAGAAACCACTGACGAGTCGTTCTATGAACTTACCACCACTCCGTCGGGCGGGGACATGATTGTCGGCGAACCTGGCACAACGATTCTCTTTGATTCCAGCAACGGCGAATTGGTGGACGTGCTGCCGCCGAGCGAGGCTGAAGATTATTCGGTAACTGTCTCGCGTGGATGCGCTGATTCCAATGCTGGATGCTGGGCTGGCGGGAACGCTTTGGGTGACATGCAGTTTGCAGGCACCGGAACGGCAACGGGGTCCTGGCCGTATCGCAACAGCTATACGACCGGCAATAAGTCGGGACAGATCACCTTCGCAATCAATGGAGTTACATACACCCCTGTCGCAGCTGGTCCGTGGATGCGCATCGCCACGGCAGACGGCTCTGGCGTCGACGGCGTATCCGTTACCCGCTGGTAAGGATGTCTTTCTAAATTTCGGGCCGGTGTCTTCGGATGCCGGCCCTTTGCGTTCCCGGCGTTCTCACAGGCCGAGTCCGTGGCCTCCCGTGCCCCAGCCCATGCCGATGTTGAGCGGGTCGGCGGGGTCGGAGAGGTCCCATGTCTCCTCCATGTCGGGTTCGGCCTGTTTTTCGGCCTGTTTGCGTTCGTTTTCGGCCAGCCGCTCGTCAAGCCGTGTCTTGAACCTGTCGGTGAGCGCCTTTTTCGTCCTGATGGGCTTCGGGGGTTCCTGCGGGGCCTGTGGCGGCGTTTCACGAGCCTGCGGGCGTTCCTGTGGCCTTTCGGCCGGTTCAGGGCTTGAAGGGGCCTGTGGCGCGCCTGAGGGCCGTTGGCGGCGTTTGACGGCCGTCAGGATGCCTTGCGCTTGGTCGGAGAGCCGCCCGATCATGGCCCTAAGCGCGTCGAGGAGCCGGTTCAGGGCCTGGATGCGCCGGTTCTCCTCGCACAGGTCGCCCCTGCCGCCGCGTTTCTCCATCTCGCGGCTGGCGTATCCCTCGTGGATGGTGGGGATGCGTTCGATGCCCCGCGCCTTGAAGCTCCGATGGTCGATGACGGCGTATCCGGGGAGCAGGGCGTTGCAGGAGTCGGCCCACTCGCGCCTGAGCCTTTCGAGGAACTCCTTGGAGTCCAAGGGGTTGTTGCTCACGTTGACGCGCTTCCAGACCTTGCGGTTTCTGGCGCCGATCTTCTGCCGTCCGGTGTCGGGGTCGATGACGGGGATGCGCCGGCCGTTGGCGTCCAACGCGAACTCGCTGCGGCTCTTCGCCGCCCATCTGCCGGTCTCCGGGTCGATGCGCCGGTTGGCGACGAGGATGTGCGCGTGGGGGTTACGTCCGTCCTTGTCGGTGTGGATGGCGTACGTGCAGGCGTAGCCGTTGGCCGTGATGTTCCATGAGATGAAGTCCTCCAGTGCGCGGAAGCGTTCGCGGGCGTCGAACTCGCGGGGCAGGGCGACCATGATCTTCTTCGCGGGCCTCGCGTCGGAACGTTTCTCGGCCATCTCGACGGCGTTGAACAAACGCTCCGGGTCGAGGTACTCGCCGGGCGCGCCCTCGGGCAGCATCGTGCATACATGCTCGACGCGCTCCCTGCGGCCGAACCCGTTGAACGCCTCGCCGGTGCGCTCGTCGCGCATCCGACGCGAGGTGATGTACGAGCAGGAGGCGACGGCGCTGGAGCCGGCGGCACGGCTCACGTTCGACACGTGCAACGAGTAGATCGCCACGGGACTGTACTCCTTTCCGGGAATCCAAAGGGCCGGGAGGCCCGTTGGCCCTCCACCGGGGAGGTGGCCGGCACCCCGCCGGGACGGGGCGCGGATCCAAGCGGCGCACGCTTGGCCCCCACGGAGTGGCCCCTCGGGAGAGCGCGCTTACGCTGAATGTTACCACCGGTAACATGTAAGTGCGCCCTCAATGAAATTGAGGGACTTCCACCTGACCTTGCGGGGATGGTTCCGTTACCGGCGTGTCGGTCGACGCATAGAGCGGTGCATGGACGAATTTTCTGATGCTCTTATGCAATGGGCTTGGCGATTCATGGGATTGATTTACGGGGAGTTTCCTGAGACTGCGGCAAGGCTGATCCTCTCGGCTGCTCTTCGCAAGCTGCGGCAGCTTGCGAAGAGGCTTTTCCGGTCGGTGTTTCCCTCCCGTGGCCGTCATGCGCGCGGAAATCGGCGGGGGCGGCACGTTCGGCATTGATGAACGCTTCGCCCTCGCGGCTTGGATGTCCAAACCGGCTCCGTTCTTCCGGGTTTAGGTTTGGTGTGTAGACGCCGTGCCCCGTGCCGTGCTGCCGTGGGGTCTAGCGTCCTGATTGATAACCGACGGAACGCAGG
>DXZT01000048.1 GCA_019419545.1 Collinsella sp.
GGCTCTGTTAGACCAAATTTGACACGATCGGCTGTTCGTCGAACCGGAAAATAATCGGGCTATCCCCGCCCATCGCGGTCCCCGCCCTCCCCGTCAGCCTTCCCCTCAGATCCCAGCCTGACGTCGAAGGGCAGGCCGCCCTCGCGGATCACCGCCCTGAGGAATATGTTCATGGCGCCCGACATGGAGAGCCCGAGCTCGTCGAGCACGGCCACGGCCTCCCTTTTGACCTCGGGATCGATTCTTATCGTGGTGGCCGGGACGTTCGATGCCATTGCCGCTCCTTCCGCGGTCGCTGCTCCGTGGCCACCATTTTAATTCGCTAGGCCGCCCGCCCGTCCCAGTAGTCCATGAGGGGAGGCTCGAGGCCGAACATGCCGCGGACGCGGGTCGAGCAGGAGCCGTTGGCGAGCTGGCGGGCGACCGTGGACTCCGCCGCGCGCGAACCCGCCGCCATGAAGGTGCGGCACCAGCGGAACCAGTCGAGGTAGGCTCCCAAGTGCTTGGTGGACACTCCCCTGAAGCGGGCCATGAACGAGTCGAGGAGCGAATGGACGGCGTTGATGCGGTTGATGGCGCCCTCCGAACGGTCCTTGGAATCATAGGACTCATGCGAGGCGACCTTCAGGTCGCGCAACACGTCGATGTACGCGGCCGCCTTGTCCGTGGCGACGACCGCGCCCGCGCCGATGCGGTCGCGAAGGGCCTCCGCCGCACGCTTGCGCGAGACAACGCCGCGGCCCGAGACCTCGAAGAAGGTGGCGTCCGTGTCGCTGACGCCCGTCATGACGCAGATCTGCTCGCGGGAGAGGCCGCGCCTGTGGACCTGCTTGCCGCGGTGGCGGGCCTTTCTCGGCAGGGTGAAGGAGCCTTTTGAATGGTTGCCCTTGAAGGACTCGGGAAAGTACGTCTCGTCGAGCTCGCAGGCCTGCCCCTGCCCCACATGGAACGTGGGCGAGTATTCCTTCAGGCACTCGATGAGCCTGTGGCGCATGGTGTAGGCGGTCTTGAGGCAGA
>DXZT01000049.1 GCA_019419545.1 Collinsella sp.
AAACCTCGAGGCCGCAAAAGACGCCGCAAGTCCTGAGAAACTTGCGGTAATCGATGATGACATTGCCGCTTTTCAAGAGATCTACGACATGGTGGTGACGGAAGCCGCCAAATGGAGGAAACCCCTTCCCGCCATGCAAGCGAACGTCGATGCAGCCCAAGCCAAATACGATGAGGCCCACAACCGGACAAGCGGCCTTCAGGCAGAATTAAATAAGGCAATCGACGACGGAGCTTCTAACGAAACTATTAAGCAGTTGCGAAGTGAGATCATGTCGGCAGAAAGGCGAGAAAAATCTTGTGAAGATGATCTTCACCACTGCCAACGCCGGCTCGAAAGCCAGGAAAGACAGGTTCAGCGTTTCGAAAGTGAGGCGGAGAAAGCCAAAGCCCACATCGATGAGGACGTAGCCAAGCGAGATGCGCTCCTCGACGATTTGGAAAAGGCGCAAGCGGCCTATGACGACGCCCGCAAGGCATACGAAGAGGCAAAGGCTGCGGCGGACAAGGCCGCCTCGCCCGAGATAACGAAACCCGCCGAGACGACAAAACCCTCCAGCTCAGCGCAGCCGGCCGAAACGGCACAGCCCGCCAGCTCGCCCGCGACCGGCAAATACGCTCCATCGAGCTCCACCAAGCAAGCAGATACGACCGCCGGCAAGCTCGCGAACACGGGCGACGCAGCCCCGAGCGCAATCACGCTCGCAGGAATCGCCGCCGCAGGCCTCGGAATAACCGCCGCGGGCGTACGCCGTATCAAGAACTCACGGTAGCTGCCGGAGCATATCGCTCCCACCAATCTACAAGCCCATAGACAAAGAGGCCCGTTTCCCCAACCAAAACCAGGGAAACGGGCCTCTTTACTTGTAAAAACAGATGGCAACGCCGCCGTCTCTTGAAGCACATCGCCACCGCGCTCCAAACAACGCCAACGAGCAGCATTCCTTAAGGGATAGATTTAATTAGGCTAACGCGCCTTTACGGGTGATTTTTGGACGAAGTGGTCCCGGTGCCGGCGGGCTGTTTGGTAGTCGAGCGATCCCGCAGGCAAAGCCGAGGACCAGCGAGACACCAAACAGCCCGCCGGCACCGGGACCGCATCGCGGCACCAAAAAAGCGCCCGTGCGCTCGATGGATTCGGATGCCCGACAGAGGCTCCTTATGGCTGCTTCCTTCCGGACCTGACCAGATTCGGAACGTGTCGTCATCCGAACCCATCGAACGCGCTAGGCGCTCGGTATATCTTACCTGCTCCCGCCCGATGGGGCAAGACAGCTAATTTGGGACGGGGCTTTTTTGACTACTTTTTGACTGGGGGCATCAGAGTGGCGAAAGTAGTCAAGAAAGCCCCGTCCCAAATAGACTGGTCTGACGCTGCGCCACGAAAAGGGCCTATCTACTACGTTTAGGCCGCGGGGTCAACCATAGCCGGCTTTTTCGAAAATTGGCAAGCTCTCTACCTGCGGTTTTGTTTTTGCAAATTCCGGGATGGTCGAGGGTGACCGGTTTAACGTAGTAGATGACCGCATTTCGTGGCAAACGGTCCGACCCAAGGCCCAAGGCGGCCAGCCTCGGATGACCATTCACGAAGTTGCGGTGGAATACGGACTGAATTGGCACCTTAAAGGCAAAAACACTCCGTATTTCACCGCAACTTATCGGGGGGATGGGTTTTAGAGGCGGGCGAGGTCGTAGGATCGAGCGGCAGACTCGCCGGCGCAGATGAGGTTGGTTGCGGCTTCTTGCGGGTCGAGTGCCTGCTCCAGGTCCATGGGCTTGCGACAGATCGGCAGTACAAGGTCGATGCCCTGCTCGTACACCGCATCCAGGTTGTCAGCACGACCGCCCACGACGGCAACAACCGGCTTGCCATATCGCTTCGCACGGCGGGCCACGCCCACCGGTGCCTTACCGGCGGCGGATTGCTCGTCCATATTGCCCTCGCCTGTAATGACCAGGTCGACATCGCGCACGCGCTCGTCAAACCCAATCA
The DNA here is from genome assembly GCA_019419545.1 of Collinsella sp. Lineage (GTDB taxonomy): Bacteria > Actinomycetota > Coriobacteriia > Coriobacteriales > Coriobacteriaceae > Collinsella. The sequence continues at coordinate 1,993 of DXZT01000049.1, forward strand.
GATCGAGCACTGTCTCCACGCCCGAGCGCAACTCCGCACCGAGCGCCAACAGCGCGGCGCCCAGGCCGCCGGCGGCACCGGCACCGGGCACGCCGAGCACCGAGCCAAATGCCCGTGCACCCTCGGGCACGCGCAGCAACCCCTGAGCCCGCGCCCTAGCCATCGCCGCATCGAGCAGGCGGCCATAGCCGACCATCCAGCCGTCGTACTTGCTCAGCGCCTCGGCGTCACCCGTCGGCAAGCCTTTCTGCCCGCCAAACACCGCCAATGCGCCCCGACGCCCCACGAGCGGATTCTCGACATCCGAAAGCACAACGATACGAGCGTCATCCAAAGCCTGCAGCGCTGGCGCCAAATCAACGCTCGCCACCTGCTCAAGGCCGGCAAGACCGGGGGCGACATCGCAGCCCAGATCATCGACCACACGCGCGCCTAGCGCCCGCAGCATACCGGCGCCACCATCGTTGGTGGCACTGCCGCCCAGACCAATATAGATAGTCTTTGCCCTGGCACGGACCGCGCGAAGCATGAGCTCGCCCACGCCATAGGTTGTAGCAGCCAGCGCCGACGACTCCGTGCAAGGCGAGTACCCGATGCCCGCGGCTTCGGCCATCTCAATAACAGCCGACTCGTGCTCGACATCAACCAGCATCCGGGCAGGCACGCGCTCGCCAAAGGGCCCTGCAACCTCGCAGGTCACAAGCTCGCCACCGCAGGCGGCAACGGCATCGAGCGTTCCCTCACCACCATCTGCCAGCGGCAATGTGCGCACCTCGGCATCGGGCCAAACGCGTCGTACGCCTTCGGCAACCGCCGCCTCTGCCTGCGCACTCGAAACACTGCCCTTAAAGGAATCAATCGCCAACAGCACACGGCGGGGCCGGCGGCACACAGGACCAAAGTTGAGCGCCTCAACGGCGATATCTTCGGCACACGCGAGCGCCTCGGCATGAGCGGCATGCGCCTCAAGATCGGCCCCGCAACCGCAGCCAGCACCATCGGTGCCACGCAGCCCACTAAAATAGCTGCTCAACACCTCACGACACTCGTCTGCCAGCACGCCGGCGGTCACGTTAAACCGATGATTCAGGCGCGAATCGGCATTCAGGTCATACAGCGAACCCAGCGCGCCCGCCTTGGCATCACTCGCGCCATACACGCAACGCCCCACGCGCGCGTTGACCATAAGGCCCGCGCACATGCAGCAGGGTTCCAACGTCACATAAACCGTACAGTCGGAAAGGCGCCAGCGACCGAGCGACCGAGCGGCAGCGCACAGGGCCGCGAACTCTGCATGAGCCGAAGGATCCTGGTCGAGCTCGCGACGATTATGCGCCCGCGCGACGATCTCACCGTCGCGCACCACTACGGCTCCGATGGGCACCTCGCCCACCGCCGCGGCGGCGCGCGCCTCGGCCAGTGCCTCGCGCATGAACTTCTCGTCGATTTCGGTGATCGTCATCGTTCGCCTTCCCTGTTGCAAATTCAAAACGATGCTATCATTACGACTCATGGAGAGATGGCAGAGCGGTTGAATGCGGCGGTCTTGAAAACCGTTGAGCGCGAGAGCGTTCCGGGGGTTCGAATCCCCCTCTCTCCGCCACTTTTAGTGATGCACCGGTGTCATGGTCCGCTCAAACAGCGCATCGACCACGTCGGCTATCTCAGGTCGACGCTCAAGATCGTGGCCCGATTCCCACCATATCGTGAAAAGTCGAATAATACCGCCGGCGACAAACTCAGACGTCGTCTCGAGTGACACGGGGGCCAGGGCATCCTCGGCAAGCACGTTCATCACACGCTCGCGGATGGAGCGGGCAATGCGGTCGCAAATAACGTTGGTCAACATGCCCGACATGCTGCTTGCCAATATGTTATCCATGAGCTGCTCGTGCGCCAGAATCAAATCCATGGCATCGTCCAAAATCGCGTGCCGAAGCGCGCGCACGTCCTCGGCAGATACCGCGCCGGCCTCATCGGGCTGTTTTTGCGGCAAGCCCGACATGAGCTCATCGATATAAAAGGCAAAGTAATCGTTCTTGTCGCGAAAGTGCTTGTAGAACGTCGTGCGGCGAATCATGGCGCGGTCGCACAGCATGGCAACCGTCAGGTCCTCAAAACGATGCTCCTCGAGAAGCTCGGTGAAGGCATCGAACAGGGCGCGGTAGGTTTTCTTGATGCGAAGGTCCACTGGTATCGCCATCCTCAGGGCAAAGACAACACTCGTCAATCTGTCGCATATCTTACACCTGTACCTCGCGCGCTTTGCCCCGGTGCCAACCCCGCCGAAAACACAACGCTTACCGGAAAGTTCGGCACGGCAAAACGTTGCGGGTATACTAGTAGCGTTATACCAACGGCAGCTGGCGCATGCCGCCGCGGCCATTCGAAACGGAGACATCATGATTACCGTCATCATCGGCATCGTTGTTGTCATTGTGATTGTCTGCGCCATCGCCGGCATCTACAACAACATGGTCACCAAGCGTAACCGCATCGATAACGCCTGGCAGAACATCGATACGCAGCTGCAGCGCCGTAACGACCTGATCCCCAACCTGGTCGAGACCGTCAAGGGCTACGCCAAGCACGAGCAGGAGACGCTCTCCGCCGTGATCAGCGCGCGTAACACCGCCGTCAAGGCCACCACGCCCGAGGCCAAGATGGAAGCCGACAACGTGCTGACCGGCGCACTGCGCCAGCTCTTCGCTGTGGCCGAGGCCTATCCCGATCTTAAGGCAAACACCAACTTTACGCAGCTGCAGGCATCGCTCGAGGATACCGAGAACAAGATTAGCTATGCACGCCAGAGCTACAACGACTGCGTGCTCAGCTACAACAACGCCATTCAAACGTTCCCGGCTGTCATCTTTGCCGGCATCTTCCAGTTTAAGGAGCGCCAGGGCTTCGAGGCCGCCGAAGCAGCCCGCCAGGCCCCGACCGTCAAGTTCTAGTAGTTTGGCAGCGCATCCTTAATCGGCCAAATGCATAAACCGCCCCGTCGAATGCATACTTCGACGGGGCGGTTTCCTTTTTCGCGAAGGTCCCCCTCAAGGCGCCGTGCATTTTTGGGAGTATTCAGCATAACCAAGAGTTTCGGGCGCCACGATAAATGCCAAAGACCGCGAATATCCCTACAAATCAAACGCTGTCAGCCCATAACCCCGCCCATCATTCGTAGAAAACATCGAGAAATCCCGATTTTTTGCCCGAGGCCGGTATGCAGGGGTCTTCGATTGCAGAATACTCGCAAAAATGCACGTCGCCACCACCCCCACATGGCGCGAACCAAAACAAATGCGCAGCCTAAAAGGCCGCGCACCATCTTTGTTCAGATTGATCATTGCCCGTACGGCAACGCCAGGGTGACACAGGCCCGAGGGCGGCCTTCCTTTCCGGCGCACTCCGCAGGACGAAAGAACCTCCGCCGCACGAAGTGCGCAGCGGAGGTTCTTTCATGTCCGAGGACGCGCCGGAAAGGAAGGTTGCCCTCGGGCTGAACAGCTATGGCAGCTTACGCCACGGTGTAAACCCAGTTGTGCTTATCCTCAACAGCACCAGACTGGATACCGGTCAGGGTCTCGCGGAGCTTCTTCATCACAGGACCGATCTCGGTGTAGCCAGCCGGGAAGGTCACGGTCTCATCGGCACCATAAACCTTATTGTCGATCTCGCCCACCGGGGAGATGACGGCGGCGGTGCCGCACAGGCCGCACTCCACAAAGGTACCGGCCTTGACCTCGGCCCACTCGACGGGACGTTGGTCAACGGTCATGCCCAGGTCCTGAGCAACCTGAACGAGCGAACGACGGGTGATGGAGGGCAGGATGGAGTCGGTGTGCGACTGGGGAACGACGAGGGTGCCGTCCTCCTTCACGAACAGGACGTTGGCTCCGCCGGTCTCCTCGACATAGGTGCGGGACTCGGAGTCGAGATACAGGTTCTCGGCATAGCCCTCGCGATGGGCCTCCATCGTGGGCTTGAGGGACATGGCGTAGTTCAGGCCAGCCTTGATGTTGCCGGTGCCGTGCGGTGCGGCGCGGTCGTACTCGGAAACGCGCAGCTTGACGGGCTTGAGGCCACCCTTAAAGTACGGACCGACCGGGGTCACGAGAATGCGGAACGTGTACTCAGGAGCGGGAGCCACGCCAATCACGTCACCGGAACCGATCATAAACGGACGCACGTACAGGGTCGCGCCGGAACCGAAGGGCGGAACCCAGGCGGCGTTGGCAGAAACGACCTGCTTGACGGCCTCAACGAACTTGTCCTTGGGGAACGGGGGCATCTCGAGGCGCTGCGCAGAGTTGTACATGCGCTCGGCGTTCATGTCGGGACGGAAGCAGACGATGCTGCCGTCCTCGGCGGTGTAGGCCTTCAGGCCCTCAAAGACCTCCTGGCAGTAATGGAAGATGCCGCCGCACTCGGAGACATGCAGGGTGTGGTCGGTGGTCAGGCCGCCCTCGTCCCACTCGCCGTCCTTCCAATGGGCCTCGTAGCTGTAATCGGTCTTCATGTAGCCAAAGCCGAGGCTACCCCAATCGATATCCTTCTTATCGACAGTCATATGTCGCTCCTTACATACACAGTTGCATACTCGCGAACCCGCACGCAAGGACCGAGGCCGACCGCGTCGCAACGTCGCACGCCCGGAGCGTAGAGCCGGACGGGACACGCGAGCAGCATCAAAGCCGATGGCACGTCGATTCGCATGCACGAGATTGTACTCCCCGCACGCGTCTGATAAAACGCTTTTCTTTAACTAAGTAAAGTATTTTCATTTGACCGAAGCAAAAAGGCCCGCCACCGTAAGCGGTGACGGGCCTCAACTGTACGGTCTGCGCGCTGGCTCGAGCTAGGCGTTCTATTTACCCAGCTTGGCCTTAACCAGACCGACCACGGTCGGGATGATCGACACGGCAACGATGCCGATAATCAGCAGCTCAAAGTGCTCCTGCACAAAGGGAATGCCGCCAAAGAAGTAGCCCAGCAGCGTAAAGACCGTCGACCAGGTAATGCCGCCCAGCACGTTAAAGACGACAAAGTTGCGCCAGTGCATGCCGCCCATGCCAGCGATAAAAGGCACAAAGGTGCGGATAAACGGGAAGAAGCGACCCAGGAAGATGGCCAGGTGACCCCACTTGTCCAAGAAGTCCTCGGACTTTTTGATGCGCTCGGGCGTCATGGCCTTGACCTTGCCCGAAGCGATGATCTTGCGGCCAAAGAAGTGACCGATCATAAAGTTGCACTGATCGCCCAAAATGGCCGCGGCCCATGCGGTGGCCAGAAGCGCCACGATGTTAAAGCCGCCGTTGTGGGCGAAGAACCCCGAGGCGAACAGCAGCGAATCGCCGGGAAGGAACGGGAAGAACACCACGCCCGTCTCGATAAAGATGATCAGGAACACGCAGCCGTAGGCCATAAGCGGGCCGGCGGCGATCCAGCTGGCGATCGCGGTGCGCGGATCCTTAAGCAGCTCGGCGATAAAATTGATGAAACCCATGAAGTAAAACCTCTCAGTTGTGGGCGCGGATACGTCCAAGTTGACCAGTATACGGTTGCGGCGCCCCCTCGTGCGCAACCCCACAAAAGCATGACTCCATTACCAGCAAGTTTGCATAACTGACACTTGTAGCGCAAAGCCGCCAAGATTGTCCTTTTTAATCCCTAGCGAATCGCTATACTTTATTGAATCGCATTGCCATGGCGCTAAGGGAGGGCGGCCGGTGAGCTTTATCAATACCATTCGCGAGGACATCAAGACCGTCCAAGCGCAGGACCCCGCCGCGCAAAACGGTCTGGTCATCTTCCTTTCCTATCCTGGCCTGCACGCCAAGTGGAACCACGTGCCCGAGCACTGGCTCTGGGAGCACGGACATCGCTCGCTCGCCCGCGTGCTCTCGCAGCTCACCCGCCACATCACCGGCGTCGAGATTCACCCTGCCGCGCAGATTGGTAAGCACTTCTTTATCGACCACGCCATGGGCGTCGTCATCGGCGAGACTACCATTGTGGGCGACAACTGCGTGCTCTACCAGGGCGTCACGCTTGGCGGCACCGGCAACGAGACCGGCAAACGCCACCCAACGCTCGGCAATAACGTCACCGTGGGCACGGGTGCCAAGGTGCTCGGCAACATCCGCATCGGCAACAACGTCAAAATCGGCGGCAACTCGGTCGTCGTTAAGGACGTCCCCGACAACTGCACCGTCGTGGGCGTGCCGGGACGCATCATCAAGCGCAACGGCTGCCGCGTGTTTGAGGAGAGTTTCGACGCCAAGCAGCATCGCGAGTACATGCCCGACGACGCCGCCGAGCAGAGTGCCCTCAACCGCCAGGGCATCACCGAGAACGCCCGCCGCGTCAAGGAACTCGAGCGAGAGGTGGCCGAGCTCAAGGCCCTCGTCGCCAAGCTCGTGGACGAACGCTAGAGGCGGACGACCACCGACAACATTGACGCCAACGCAAAGGCGCGCCAGAGGATTCACCCCCGGCGCGCCTTATTTGTGATGTGGCAAAGAGACTGTCCCTTTGTCACATTATGCGAACTGGCTCAGATAGAGGTCGGCGTAGGCACCCTCGGCAGCCAGCAGCTCCTTATGCGTGCCCTGCTCGATAATGTTGCCGTGATCCATGACCAAGATCAGGTCGGCATCCACAATCGTCGACAGGCGGTGTGCGATCACAAAGCTCGTGCGCCCGCGCATAAGCGCATCCATGGCACGGCCGATGGCAAGCTCGGTACGCGTGTCCACGCTTGAGGTCGCCTCGTCCAGGATGAGAATCGCCGGGTTGTTGAGCAGCACGCGTGCGATGGTCAGCAGCTGACGCTGGCCCTGGCTGATGCTCTCGGCATCGTTGGCCACGCGCGTGTCGTAGCCCTGCGGCATGGTGCGCACAAAGAAGTCGACCTGCGCGGCACGAGCGGCGGCCACAATTTCGTCGCGCGTTGCCTCGGGGCAGCCGTAGGCGATGTTCTCGGCAATCGTGCCATCGAACAGCCAGGCGTCCTGCAGCACCATGCCAAACTGCTGCCGTAGCTCGCCGCGGTCCATGCGGCCCGTATCCACGCCATCGAGCGTAATACGCCCGCCGTCAATCTCGTAGAAGCGCATGAGCAGGTTGATGAGCGTCGTCTTGCCTGCGCCCGTGGTTCCCACCACGGCAATCTTCTGGCCCGGCTCGGCGGTAAACGACACGTCGCGCATAAGCGGCTTGTCGGGCGAATAACCAAAGCGCACGTGCTCAAAGGAGACGCGGCCCTCCACGCGACCCGGCAGCTTGGCGGCCTCGTCCGGCAGCGGATCGGCCTCCATCTCGGGCTCATCGAGCAGGTCGAACACGCGCTCTGCACTCGCCAGCGCGCTCTGCAGCGAGTTGAAGGTAAACGACAACTGCGTCATGGGCTCGGACGCCTCGTAGATAAACTGGAAGAACGCCTGGAACACGCCGACGGTCATGTGACCGGCAACCAGCATGCTGCAGCCCACAAGCGCAATAACGATCTGCGCCAAACGGCCGATAAAGCGCACTGCGGGGCCGACAGCATTGATCATAAAGTCGGCCTTGGCACTCACGCGTGCCAGCTCGCCCGAGGCCTGGTGCACCTCGGCAGAACTTTGGCGTTCGCGGTTAAACGCGCGGATCACCAGACGGCCCGAATAGCCTTCCTCGACCGCACTCGTAATCTTGGACACCCACTCCTGGCGCTCGCCCGTCACATCGTGTGTGCGGCGCGAGACGACCTTCGTCACCAGCAGCGACAGTGCCGTAAAGAACAGAAAGACGAGCGTAAGCTGCACGCTGAACACGAACATCACGCTCACAGCACCAACAACCGTGCCGATCGACACGAGCAGCTGCAGCAATCCGCGCTGCATGCTCTCGGACATCTTGTCCAGGTCGTTGGTCGCGCGGCTGACGACCTCGCCGGGACGATGCGCGTCAAAATAGGCGAGCGGCAGACGGTTGAGCTTTTGCGCGATGCGGTTGCGCAGGCGCAGATTGAGACGCTCAGCGACGCTCGACATCAAAAAGCTCTGGAGCGCATAGAACGAGGCAGCGGCAGTCCAGATCATAAAGTAGACGAAAATGGTCTTGCCGCAGTTCTCCCAGGTGATGTTGAAGGTGGTGTCGTTGGCAAACGCCACCTGAATGTGGCCCCACAGCTCATCGATCACGCGGGCGCTATATGCCGGCGCGGCGGTGTTAAAGATGACATAGAACACAATGCTCGCGAACACGATATAGAAGCGCCAATGGTCGCCGGCAGCCTCACTCCACAGGCGGCGCACCGTCGCCCAGGTATCCCGAGGCGTCTCGTCCTCGTCTTCGTCGTCCACGTCGCGCATACGCTCTGCCTCGGCGCGGGCGCGCTCGTCCTCGGCACGTTCGTTTTCCTCGTAGAGCGCTTGGCGGCGAGCCTCGCGCTTGGCGGCGTCATCCAGCTCGGTCGACGCGGCAGCCGTTTCCTCGACCAGTCCCGCGGCAGCGGCGTCATCAACGCCGCCCTGCTTCTTGAGCTCCCCGGTCATGCTACTCACCTCCCTTCATTTGCGATTCCGCGATGGCGCGGTACACCTCGCAGGTTTCCATAAGCTCGCCATGCGTGCCCAAGCCCACGACCTCGCCGTCCTTGAGCACAACGATCTGGTCGGCATGCAAAATAGTCGAGATGCGCTGCGCGATGATGAGCACCGCGGCGTCGCGCGTCTCGTCCTGCAGCGCATGGCGCAGGGCCGCATCGGTCTTAAAGTCCAGGGCCGAAAAACTATCGTCGAAGATATACAGGTCGGCGCGCTTCATGAGCGCGCGAGCAATGGCCAGGCGCTGGCGCTGGCCGCCCGAAAAGTTCGTACCGCCCTGGGCAACCGGGGTATCGAGCCCCTGCGGTTGGTCGAGTACAAAGGTGCTCTGGGCAACCTCAAGCGCGTGAAGCATGTCGCCCTCGGTCGCGCCTTCGTTACCAAAGCGAAGGTTGCTCGCCACCGTGCCCGAGAACAGCCACGCCTTCTGCGGCACGTAAGCGATATGCCCGCGAATCTCACCTTGCGAAAGGTCGCGCAGGTCAACGCCGTTCAGGCGAATGGCGCCCTTCGTGGCATCGTGGAAGCGAAGCAAAAGCTTGGCCACCGTTGACTTGCCCGAGCCCGTTGAGCCCACGATCGCGGTCGTCTGTCCGCGGCGGCAGGCAAAACTCAGGTCGCACAGGGTGTCCTCGTCGGCATCGTCAAAACGGAACGACATATGGTCGAACACGGCAACCGCGTCGGCACCATCTGCGGACTCAGGCGCCCCGTCGCCCAGCGTTGCCTTGCCGTCCACGATGCTCGGCTCGATTTCGAGCACCTGTTGCGCGCGGTTGAGGCACGCCGCAGCGCGCGGAAGCGTCAGAATCACCATCTGCGCCATCATCACAAAGAACAGGATCAAGATCGCGTATTCCAACACGGCCGAGATGCTGCCGATTTGCATGGCGTGGACGCCCGCGCGGTTGCCGCCCACCCACAGCACCGCCACCTCGGCGATATTCATCAAAAAGAAGCTGGAACTGTCGAGACCCACAAACAGGTGGTTGACCTTGATGGCGTTGGCCGCGTAATCGCTAAACACCTCGTCCAGGCGCTGCTCCTCGTGGCGCTCCTTGTTAAATGCGCGGATGACGCGCACGCCCACGATGTTCTCGCGCAGCACCACGTTCATGCGGTCGATAAAGCTCTGCAGGCGCATAAAGATCGGCGCGGCGTTAGCCACCGTAAAGACCGCCGCCACCAGCACGATCGCAACGACCACACCCAGCAGCGTGCCCATGGCGGGATCGATGAACCAAGCAAAAATGATGCCTGCCACGGCCAAGAACGGCACCGGCAGCACCAACTGAATCGTCTGAAGGACAGCTTGCTGAATCACGTTGATGTCGTTGAGCGAGCGTGTGATCATCGAACCCGTGCCAAAGCGCTCAAAGTCGCTAGCCGCGAGTTCGAGCGACTTGTCGTACACGGCATTGCGGATATCGCAGGCCACGTTGGCGGCCAGGCGCGCCGAAAGATAGCAGCCCAGCACCGTGCCGCCGCTGGCCATGCCGGTCGCGATAAGCATGTACAGGCCGTTGCGTAAAATATAGTCGATATCGCCCGTGGTAATACCGGTGTTGACCATGTTCGCCAGCATCGTGGGAACCAACAGCGTACCGACGTTATCTATCAGCACCGCAAACAGCGTCACCGCAATCAGCCCGCGATACGGCCTCATAAACCTCATTAAGAGTCGCATGTCTCCCCTTCGCTCTTATCGTCAGCCTCGTTCTCAGCGGCCACTTGCCGTTTAAATGCCTCGCACTCTTCGTTAAGAACATGGGAGAACTTACCGACCAAGCGCATGATCTCGCGCTGTTCCCACGGCTCGAGCGCCTCGAATGCCTGTTGCTCGGCTTTTTGCGCTGGCAACGCGTAGCGCTTGGCAAACCGCACGCCTTCTTCGGTCAGTCGCACAACCTTGTTCTTACGACTACCTTCGGCAAACTCCAACGTCGCAAGCCCTCGCGCCCTAAGCGTCTTGATCGCCGAATTGATGGTCTGTTTGCTGTAGAACCATTCACTCGTCAGCCGACTCACGGCAACGCTTCCGCCCGCCGCACTCGTGTCGACGAGCATCCAGTAGGCGCAGTCCGAAAGACCGCAGGCGCGCGCGAACTCCGAATAGATACGGTCAAGCCCGTTGAGCATCCGGTCGAAATCGACCGGGCTAACTGCACTATTCATCTCTCCCACCATTCGATAGTCCGAGTTTTGACCAATTAATATCTCTACATTAGTCCGAGTTTTGACTATCGTCAACAAGCTCGTTGTTTATGGTCGGCTCTACATAAGCATATCGACAAAAAAGACCGCCGGCGCGGGGGCGGCGCCGGCGGTTGCGAGAGAATATCGAGTGTTGGCTGTTAAGCAGCGACGGCCTCATAGACCGTAGCACCCGAGAAGCTGTCATGCAGGCTCTTGCCGGCAATCCACGGCAGCTCGACGACCTCGCAGACCGTGTTGACCAGCTCGGAGCAGTCAGTAAAGTGGCCCTTGTCGTTGAGGGCCTCGCAATCCTGAACACGCCAATAGCCATCGGTGTGCGTGATGTAGTACTCGTGATCGTTGATCGACACGAAAGCGCGCGTCTTGGAACGCAGCAGCTTCAGAAATCCTTCGAAATCGGTCTCGACGACATCTCCAGCCTGGAACATGATGTTACCTCCTGGCCCGGCGCCACCACGGCGCATTGATAAACGTTGGTACTCCTTTAGTAAAACCTTTATCAAAGGTTATGCGTTCGTCATTTAGGCAAGTGGTAAAAAACCGCAGGGTAGACGGGATAAAACGTTTAACCATCCCATTTGTTTGTCACATTCTGAAGGTACTTTTATGCAAACCTACTTTCCCAATTGGAATCTATCCTTTTGGCCGGGCAATTGACCGTCTATCGTTTAAGCCCGACGGGTATGAACGGGGCATCTGCAACGCCACCGCAAGGAGACACCATGGAGACTATCGAAGCACTCATTCACCGCCGCAGCTGCCGCAACTACAGCGATCGTCCCGTCGAGGCTGAAAAGCTTGCACGTATTATCGAAGCCGGCCAATATGCACCGAGCGGCATGGGCCGCCAGCCGGTGACGTTTGTCGCCGTCACCGACCCCGCGACCGTCGAGCATCTCTCACAGCTCAACGCCCAGGTCATGGACAGCAACAGCGACCCCTTCTATGGCGCCAAGACCGTTGTGGTGGTGCTGGTTGACCGCAGCGTGCCCACACATCTGGAAGACGGCTCGCTCGCCATGGGCAACTTGCTCAACGCCGCCTATGCACTGGGTGTCGATTCGTGCTGGATTCACCGCGCGCATGAGGTCTTTGACTCGCCCGAGGGCCTGGAGCTGCTGGCCAGCTGGGGCCTGCCCGCCGACGGCAGCCTGCGCGGCGTCGGTAACTGCATTCTTGGCTACGCCGAGGACACGCTACCCGAGGCAAAGCCGCGCCGCAACAACGTGGTGTACGTGAAATAGTACAGGAACGTCAGCAGGGGTAGCTAATTTGGGACGGGGCTATTTTAGCTACCCCACTCGCAACTTATATTGACGTCGCCGTTGTCGTCGTTTCGTTCGTCTGGGCCGTTTCGGCGCCATCGCCCTGTTCGTCCTCGTCCTTTTGCGCATCGGCGATGGTAGAGGCCGCCGCAACGATACCGCGCTGGGGCGCGACGCTCGTCTGGGCCTGAGCGCCCTCGACAACTTCTGTACCTACATGCGCGAGCTCGGGCGATTTAAACATTGCGTCCAAGTTGGCGCCACCGCCGGCATATCCGAGCGCAGCGAGCGCGATGACGATCACTGCAACGGCGGCCACGATCGGCACGTAGCGATGCCAGCCGGCGGGATTGAGCCCGCTGCGGCGAGCCGCCCCGCGGCTGATGTAGCCGAGCGTTCCGTCGTGCTTGAGCTTTGAGCCCACCACGCGTTTGCGGCCCAACAGCGAGGACTCTGCCTGCATTGCCAAGCGGGCGCTTGCCGAAGGATAGCCGTATTTAGTGCGCTTGAACGAGCCATCAAACCCCGAGGCGTGTTTGCCCCACGTCACCGATGTCGTGCGTCGGTTAACCGGCGCGGCGCTCCGCCTTCTGCGGCTCGGTTTTGAAGTCTCAGCCATATGCCCTCGCACGCCGTAACCAAATCGAAACAATAACGCTTTGGACTGTAGCACACGCGTCGCGCGCGGTCACGGGCGCCTCGCTCAACGGTCATCGTCCTTCAGCAAGCGCCACAGCGTTGTACGGCTTATGCCCAGCACCTCCGCCGCACGGGTTCGGTTGCCGTGGAGATGGTCTACAACCAGATGCGCGATATCTCGCTCGGTATCGGCCAGCGGTCGCAGGATATACAGGTCACTTTCGAGCGTCGGGGCGCCAAAGGTTGCGGTCTTAATCACGTCCTCTTGGGCGAGCACTTCCTCCGCCACAGCGCGGTCCACCGTGCCCGTCCCCGCCAATATATACAGTCGTTCCGAGACCTCGCGGAGCTGCAGATAATTGCGCGGCCAGCGGTAAGCATCGAGCGTCTTCGTCGCCGCGGCAGACAGCGTGGGTGCTGCCGTCTCAAATGCATCAGCGAGATATTCCAAATAGCGCGCAACCTTCGTCGACGCGGCTCCCTGCTCGGCGACTGCCGGCGCCACGCTCACCGCACAGGCGAAGCGCTCGGTCACAAACGCGGCTTGATCACTTTCGCCGCCGCCCGGCATGTCATTCGCTGTCAGCACCACATGGCAGCGCGTCGCCAACGCAGTGTCGGTCATCGTGGAGACCAGCTCGCGGAGGCGCTGGGGGCCAACCGCATTCCAGCCCTCAATGCAAAGGGTCAGCCCCGTTTGGAACAACGGCGATTCGGCGCTTTTGAGCACATGGCGCCAACCGCGCTCGGTGAGCTCATCAAGCGCAAGGGAAACAAAGGGCTGATCGGCAAAAGGACCGTCCAGATAGAGGCGCTTGGCGATCTCGATCTGACCCGCTCCCAGCTCACCCTCGAGCATAAGGGGCACACCGCGCGCGTAGCTCTCGGCAACCGGCGCAGCCACCGAGGCCGCCCCCTCAACGATGCCGTACGCGCTCGATTCGTAGCGGGCCTCAACCTCGTCGGCGTTGAGCCACTCGATGCCCGCATGCGCCGCGGCGCCGCGCACCTCGCGGACCACGACGACCCAAAGGCCCCCGCCCTCTTTGTCGGTGGGGCGAACGGTCAGGCTCAGGCGCGTACCCGCACGCCCCATAACCAGACGCGCGCCGTCTCCTATACGGTCGAGGCGCTCAGCGACAAAAGCCGCCACATCCCGCTCGAGCGCCGCGTCATTCATGGTCGAGATCGCGACGTCCCCACGCGCATCGATTGCCAATGCCGAGGCCCCGGCAGCAGCCAGGGCCTCGGTCAAGATGTTCAGCTTGGCATCGCTATCCATTATTTGCCCCTGTCCGCAGCGACGTGCAACCGTCGACGGTCGCACGACCGAGTGTTTCAAAATTGAACGATATTGCTCACCAAACACTATAGGGCAGAAAGCGCCGTCCTGCGAGTATAGGTGTTGCCCCGCATCGCCATCCTGGCGGGGCGATAAGAGCTCTTCGGGACTTATAAACCTGCGGACAAGCCATACCCGCAAGAGCTCCTATCGCTCCACCGCAGACATGCGCTCACCAGCACGCAGCACGCAAACAAGCTACTTCTCTACCAGATTCCCAGTACGTGTTGCATTCCCAAACTCATGCACGCAATGCCAATCCAGCAGCAAAAGCCCAGCGCGATGGGCTTGCCGCCCTTTTTGACCAGCTCGACGATATCGGTATTAAAACCAATAGCCGCCATGGCCATCACGATAAAGAACTTCGACAGCTCCTTGATGGGCGCCGTAAAGGACGCGGGAAGCTGAAGCACCGTGGTGATCACACTCGCCAGCACAAAGAACAGCACAAACATGGGAAACGCGCGTTTAAGCGAGAACGTGCTTTTGGCGTCGCCGCCGGCCTTGCGTGCTAGATGCATCTGCCAGCATGCGAGGACCAACGTGATGGGAATGATAGCCAGCGTCCTGGTGAGCTTGACCACCGTGGCGCTCTCGAGCACATTGGCGCCGGGATGCATGCTGTCCCAAGCGCTCGCCGCAGCCGTTACGGACGAGGTGTCGTTGATGGCGGTACCGGCAAACAGGCCGAAGCCCTCGTTGGTCAGCCCGAGCATGCCGCCAAGCGTCGGAAACACGAGCGCCGCGATAACGTTAAACAGGAAGATGACCGAAATGGCCTGGGCAATCTCGCGATCGTCGGCATCGATGACGGGTGCGGTCGCAGCGATGGCCGAACCGCCGCAAATCGACGAACCCACACCCACAAGCGTCGCGATCTTACCCGGCACGTTCATAACGTGGCAGAGCACAAAGGCGATGACAAGCGAGGTCGAGATTGTCGCCACGATAATCGGCAGCGACTGGGCGCCCTTGGACAGAATCTGGGAGAGGTTCATGCCAAAGCCAAGCAGGATAACCGCGTACTGCAAGACTTTTTTGGACGTATAGGTGACGCCGGCGGCGAGCTGTTCGCGACGATTCTTGGGAAAGACGAGCGCCAGGACCATGCCAAAGAGGATGGCAAATACCGGCCCACCGACCACCTCAATCTGTTTGCCGAGCAACGTCGCGGGAATGGCGATGATCAGGCAGAACAAGACGCCCTTCCAGCGCTCGCGTACGATATTTGCCAGTTGCATATGGGATTCCTTCTTTCTATTTCACGTTTGCGACGGCTTATGATACGGCAACATTGAGCGCAGCCTTGCGCAAACACAGACTAAGATGCCGCAATAGTTCTCGGGCAACAGCCGAATTGCCCACCGCGGAGAGCTGATTCGCGGCATAATTAACAACTGACATATGAGTTTGATAGAACAGTTGCGAGGCGCTATGGAAGAATCGATGCACGTCGGCGAGCAGGAAACGAGCCTACAGGACCAGTCCTACCACACCATTCGACGCAAAATCGTCTACCTGGACTACAAGCCGGGCGAAAAGCTGGGCGTCAAGCAACTTTGCGACGACCTGGATATGGGGCGCACCCCTGTGCGCGAGGCTTTGGTTCGCTTGGCGCAGGAAGGCCTGGTGCGCACCGTGCCCCAGAGCGGCACCTACGTCTCACCCATCAACCTCACCCTTGCCGAGAGTGCCTGCTACATCCGCGAGCATCTGGAAAAGCAGGTGATTGTGGAGTGCTGTGCGCGCGCCACGTCGGCCGGCATCGAGCAGCTCGACCGCGCCATCGCGCTGCAGGAAAAGGCCATGGCCGAAGAGGATCGCATCGGCTTCTTTTTGAGCGACAACCTCATGCATCACATGATTTTTAGCATCGCATGTCGCAGCACCGTGTGGTCGTGGCTCGAAGAGACCAATGCCGACCTGGAGCGCTTCCGCTGGCTGCGCGCCGCCACGCAGGTTCTCGACAATCAGGACATCGTGAACGAGCACAAGCAGATTCGCCGCGCTATCGCCGGTCGCGACCCCATCGAAGCGAGCTTTTTGGTTAGCAAGCACCTGCATATGATGTTCCGCAACCAGACCGAGGTTCTGGACCAGTTCCCCGAGTACTTCGAGACCAGCAAGCTCCGCTAACCTGCCAAAAAGGGACAGGTTCATTTTGGTAGGTTTTATCTGGTCAAATGCAGAAAAGGCCCGGCTCCGTCTTGATGCGGAGCCGGGCCTTAGCTGCTAGAACGGCGGAACCAACTACTCTACCGTGACGCTCTTGGCCAGGTTACGGGGCTGGTCGACGTCGCAGCCGCGCAGGATGGCGACCTCGCGGGCGAGCAGCTGCAGCGGGACGCTCGCCGTGATGGGGCTGAACACGTCGCGGACTGCCGGCACGCGGATGATGCAGTCGGCGATCTTGTTGATCTCCTCGTCGCCCTCGGTGGCAACGACGATGACCTTGGCGCCGCGCGCCTTGCACTCCATGAGGTTCGACACGGTCTTGTCGTAGGTGGCACTCTTGGTGGCCACAGCGATGACAGGGAAGCCCGGGTCGATCAGGGCAATGGGGCCGTGCTTCATCTCGCCGGCGGCGTAGGCCTCGGCGTGCAGGTAGCTGACCTCCTTGAGCTTGAGCGCACCTTCGTAGGAAATAGCGGCGCCCATGCCGCGACCCACGAACAGTGCGGACTGCGCGTCCTTGCACAGCAGGGCGGCCTCATGCACGGCCTCGGTTTGGGTATCCAAAATCCACTGGATCTGCTCGGCCGTATCGGAAAGCTCGCGGAACAGCATGCGCGCCTGCTTGGTGGTCAGACGGTACTTGACCTGTGCCAACAGCAGAGCCAAAAGCGTGAGGCTCACAACCTGGCCGATAAAGCTCTTGGTCGAGGCGACCGCAATCTCCTTGTTGGCCTTGGTGTAGATGACGCCGTCACTCTCACGCGCCACGGGGCTGCCCACCACGTTGGTGATGCCGAAGACCTTGGCACCCTTAATGCGCGCGTCTCGAATGGCGGCAAGGGTATCGGCCGTCTCGCCCGACTGGGACACGGCCACGACGAGCGTCGTCGGCGTGATGATGGGATTGCGATAACGGAACTCGCTGGCCGCCTCCACCTCGGTGGGGATGCGAGCCCAGCCCTCGATGAGATTCTTAGCAATGAGGCCAGCGTGATAGCTGGTGCCGCAAGCGATCACGTAGACGCGGTCGATGTCGTTGAGCTCCTCGAGCGAAAGGCCCAGCTCGTCGATGTCGAGCTCGCCGGCCGGCGTCATACGACCGACCAGCGTGTCGCGCACGACGCGCGGCTGCTCGTGAATCTCCTTGAGCATAAAGTCGGGATAACCGCCCTTTTCTGCCATGTCCAGGTCCCAGTCGATGTGGGTGACCTTGGGCTCGATAACGTTGCCGGCCTCGTCGGTGTACTCGACGCCTGCGGGCGTGAGCTTGGCAAACTGACCGTCCTCGAGCACCACGACGTCGCGGGTTGCGTCGATGAGCGCGATGACGTCGGAGGCGACATAGGCGCCGGTCTCGCCCGCGCCGACCACGATCGGGGAATCCTTGCGGGCCACGGCGATCACGCCGGGCTCGTCAGCGCACACGGCGGCCAGACCATAGGCACCGACCACGTGGGTGCAAGCCTCGCGCACGGAGGCCATCAGGTCGTGCGTCTCGGCATAAGCCTCTTCGATCAGATGCGCGAAGACCTCGGTATCGGTCTCGCTCTTAAAGTGGTGGCCGCGGCCCTCCAGCTCTTCGCGCAGCTCGGCGAAGTTCTCGATGATGCCGTTGTGGACGATGGCGATACGACCGTCGCAGCTGGTGTGGGGGTGAGCGTTAACGACGGAGGGCTTGCCGTGGGTGGCCCAACGGGTGTGGCCGATACCGCAGGTAGCGTCGCTGTCGATATTGGAAAGCTCGCTCTCCAAGCCCGCGACCTTACCCACGCGGCGGATGACATCGAGGTGCGCCGCGGCGCCCTCGCCCACCTCGAGCGCGACGCCCGAGGAGTCATAGCCGCGATACTCCATACGCTTGAGGCCCGTGACCAGGATGTTCTTTGCAATATCAGAGCCGGTGTAGCCGACAATTCCGCACATAGGATAAATCCCTTCGTCCGCTTGACTGCAAAACGTCCACGCACAGGGGGCGCTGAGACGCATAACGTTCGAGTATTGTACTCACGCAAACGCAAGCTGATATACCAGAAGTGGTATCTCAACTTAGATACCACTCGATGCACACACGTCCAGCCGGTCCAAACCACCACAAAGGTACCTGCCCCCTTCGTGGTGGTCGCGCTGGCAACGGCGTTTCCCCAGATAAACCTGCCAAAATAAACCTGTCCCTTTTTGGTAGGTTTGGGATGCTACAATCTGGCTTGTACTTGAAACGCATCAAAGGGGCCGCTATGGCAAAGGTAAAAATCAGCGACGTCGCGCGCGAGGCCGGGGTTTCGTTGGGCACGGTTTCCAACGCGCTCAACCATCCCGAAAAGTTGCGCCCCGAGACCCTCAAGCTCATCAACGAGACCATCAATCGCCTGGGCTACCTGCCCAACCAAAGCGCTCGTCAGCTCGCGGGCGGCGCCACCAAGTCTTTTGGCCTGGTGCTCCCCCGTCTCGATCACGGCTTTTCGCTCCAAATCGCCAGCGGCGCCCACAACGAGGCCCGTAAGCACGGCTACGACCTGCTCATCGCCAACGCCGATAACGACGATATTCTCGAGGACCATTACCTGCGCTACTTTATGGGCACCCAAATGTCCGGCGTCATGGTTCAGCCCATGGCATCCCCCGACTGGCATCCCGTCATGGCCAAGATGCCCGTGCCGATCGTCCACCTGGACATCCATTGCTCCGAGCCCGGCTACTACGTAGCGGCCGACAACGAGGCCCAGGGTCGCATCATTGCCGAACTCGCCATCGCCCGCGGTGCACGCCATATCACCGTTGTGGGTAGAGCAGCATTTATGCAACTCACCCTGCGCGTCCTTGGCATTCATAAGGCACTCGCCCTACACCCCGATATCAAGATCGAAGTCATCGACGCCGGCGAATGGAATACCGCCGCCGACGGCTACGGCATCGGCGCCCAAATCGCCGCGCGCCCCGCCGACGAACGCCCCGATTTTGTCGTCGGCCTGACCGACGTGTTGGCCTCGGGCGTTATCTCGGCGCTGGTCGACAAGGGCATCTCTGTCCCCGGGCAAGTACGCGTAGCAGGTTGCGATGGCAACCCGCTCGCTTGGAGCGGATCGGTCCCGCTCACTACGGTAGCGCCCCCGGGCTACGAGATTGGCCGCAAGGGTGTCCAACTGCTCATGGAGCAAATCGAGGATAAACCTGCCGCCAAGACCAAACGAGTCCGCATCGGCTCCGCCGCGCGCACCGTCACCACGGTCACGGCCACCGAGGACATTAACCGTCAGGAGCTCGTGCGCCCCTTCTTGCTCGAGCGCGTAAGCACCCAAAAGGCCGAGCAACACCCGGTGGGCCCGTCCGCGGCCCCTATAACCGACATCAATCTGGGCGCCTACCTGTAACAAAAAACGCCGCAACGGGAACAGTCCCGCTGCGGCGTTTTGCTGGCCCCATGTTCCCTCCCCGTTTAGCCGGACCTGCGGCTACGGATATTTATGGAATGTAATCTATTTTTCATTAACTTTTTTGTTAAAATAGATTCAATTCCATATTTTTAGATATTTCCTATAAGTATTGATTTTGCTCCAGTTTTTTCTCGCCAAGAAAGGGGTTTCATGAATCTGATTGATCGCAAACAGTACCTCGACTGGCTCATTTCGTGGAAAGACTCGCACGTCATCAAGGTCGTTTCGGGCGTGCGAAGGTCCGGCAAATCAAAGCTATTCGAAATCTACCGTAGCTACCTGCGCGATCATGGAATCACAGGCGACCAGGTTATATCCCTCAACTTTGAAGACCTGGAGTTCGAGTCGCTTACGTCGTATAGAGCACTCTACGACTACATTTCCGCCAGACTCGTCCCCGATAAGATGAACTACGTTTTTCTGGACGAGATACAGCACGTCGAGCATTTCGAAAAAGCCGTCGACAGTCTTTTTATCAAGGACAATGTCGACCTCTACATAACCGGTTCCAACGCCTATCTGCTCTCGAGCGAACTGGCAACTTTGCTCTCCGGTCGCTACGTAGAGCTCAAGATGCTGCCCCTATCCTTTAAGGAGTTTTGCTCGGCAAAAACCAATGACGGAAAGGCTCCCGCGCAGTTGTTTGACGAGTACATCACCCGGGGCTCTTTTCCCTTTATCGCCGAGACGGGCATTCAAGGACCTCAGGCGCGCGATTATCTTATGAGCCTCTACGATACCATCGTCATACGCGACGTTATCGAACGCCTGAAGGTCTCGGACGTCCCGACCCTGCGCGATATCACCAAGTTCCTACTCCATAGCATTGGAAACCGGATCTCGATTAAAAAAATCTCCGACACGCTCTCGTCCAACGGCAACAAAACCGACCAGAAAACCGTAGCCAAGTACCTCAAAGGCTTAACAGACAGCCTTGTGCTGTACTTTGCTCCGCGCTATAACGTGCGCGGTCGGCAGCTTCTTTCAACAAACGGCAAATACTACGCCGTTGATCTTGGACTTAGAGGCGCTCTCGTCAAAACCCAAAGCAGCGATATCGGTCATATCCTCGAAAATGTTGTTTATCTCGAGCTCCTACGCCGTGGATACGACGTCTACGTGGGCGATATCGACGGCGGGGAAATCGATTTTGTTGCCCTAAAGTCAGACGAGACAGCCTATTTTCAAGTTTCAGCCACAACGCTCGACGAAACTACCCTCAATCGAGAGTTGGCCCCCTTTAAGAAGGTCCGAGACAACTACCCCAAGACGCTTCTTACGCTCGACACGCTGTTTGCGGACGCGAACTACGAAGGAGTCCGCAAGCGCAACGTGATCGACTGGCTCCTGGAGTAACTTGTAGCGTCATAACCCTCCGCCAGCTCCTTACCAAGGCCGCAGCCCCAGTCGCTTAAAGCACAATGCCCCTCTTATCGGCCAAAACAGCAATCTTGGCGTGATAAGAGGGGCTGACTGCGTCAGCGCCTCCACGCAGGCGCCGTTACCGTCACCGTCCCGCGGGATCGGGTGCGGGATATGGCGACTCACGTGCGAACGCTAGCGCACAGCCTTGACCGCGGCCGGCAGATCGAACAGCGTATCGAGCACAGCCTCGCAGCCATCCACCACGTCCTGCGGCAGCGGCACGATATCGGGAACGGCAAAGACGTGGCAGCCGGCCGTGATGCCCGAGACGCAGCCGTTGCGAGAGTCCTCGACCACGGCACACTCCTCGGGCGCAAAGCCCGCGCGCTCGCAGGCGAGCAGGTACATCTCGGGATCGGGCTTGTCGTGTACGACGTCCTCGCCGCAGGTCACCGTCTCAAACTTATCAAAGAGGCCGACCGTCTTAAGGTTGCGCTCGGCGGTAACATGGCGCGACGACGTCGCAAGACCCACGTGATAGCCCGCGGTCAGCAGCTCGTCGAGGCACTCGGCGGCGCCGGCCTTAAGCTCCAGTTCGGTCTTGACCATCTCGTCGCGAATCTCCTTGTGACGACGATAGATCGCCTCGGTGGTTTCATGGCTGCCGTAATGCTTATCAAGGATGTCCATAACATCGGGCAGCGTGCGGCCGATAAACTGATGGATCAGCGCTTCATCAATCGCGAGCCCCAGCTCAGCGGCGCCTGCCTTCCAGGCCTTAATCCCCAAACGCTCGGTATCGACCAGCGTTCCATCCATGTCAAAAATAGCAGCCTTGATCATATCGGTCCCCCATCGACTCTCGCTGTCGCATTGCCGCAACTCTACCGCATTTGGCAACTTGTATATAACGTATATACTATATTGCACTTTCGTTACATAGATAGAAGTCTTATGGCAAGTAACGCATTAGGATTATAGTTTTCGACCGAGTACTCAACGATAAGGATCGTTTCATGATTTTAGACACCACGGCACCCGCAGAGGAGCTTCAAGACAAGCTATCGGCGCTCGAGCAGCTGCTTTTGGCATACGGACGCGTCGCCATCGGCTTTTCCGGTGGCGTCGACAGCAGCTTTTTGGCCGCCGTATGCGCCCGCATCATGCCTACCAACACCCTCCTCGTCCATCTCACCACGCCGCTCATCGGCACGCCCGAACAGGCTTCGTTTGAACGGTCCGTTGACGGGCAAACCAATGAGGGACCGCATTTTAAGCTCCCCGTGCTCAACCTCTCGGTCGATCAGCTGCAGCTCCCCCAGGTAGCCTGCAACGACGCCGACCGCTGCTACCACTGCAAGCACGCCGGCTTTACCGCCATCGTCAACCACGCCAGGTCGCTCGGCTTTCCCACCGTCATCGATGGCAGTAATGCAAGCGATCGCGGTGACTACCGCCCCGGCATGCGCGCCGCCCAGGAGCTCGGCGTACGCTCCCCTCTTATGGAGGTCGGCTTTACCAAGGACGAAGAGCGCGAGTTGCTGCGTGCATGGGGCTACCCCGTTTGGAACCTGCCGGCGGGAGCCTGTCTTGCCACGCGCGTCCCCACGGGCGAGAAGCTCACGCGCGAGAAGGTCGATGTAATCCGCACCTGTGAGGACTACCTGCACGACCTTGGCCTGGACCAGGTCCGCGCACGCCTCGTCGGCGGCTGCATGCATATCGAGGCCGCGCCGGCAGACGTCGCCAAGATCGCCGCCCTCGGCAGCACCGCGGTCAACGACGAGGGCAAGGCCCCGCTTCCCGCCGCCATCGAGTCCACGCTGCGCGAGCTGGGCTGCGGCCATATCTCCCCCGAGGTCACCCCCTACATCCACGGCAACATGAACCTTTAAGTTACGCCGTTTAACCTACCAAAAAGAGACAGGTTTATTTTGGCAGGTTTTATCTGGGGAAATATCGCGGGGCCACCGTCATCAGCCTCGGCGCATACCTCTAGCGCACGGCCCTGACCGCCGCCGTCAGATCGAACAGCGTATCAAGTACGGCCTCGCAGCCGTCCGCCACGTCCTGCGGCAGCGGCACGATATCGGGCACGGCAAAGACATGGCAGCCGGCCGTGATACCCGAGACGCAGCCGTTGCGAGAATCCTCGACCACGGCACACTCCTCGGGCGCAAAGCCCGCGCGCTCGCAGGCGAGCAGGTACATCTCGGGATCGGGCTTGTCGTGTACGACGTCCTCGCCGCAGGTCACCGTCTCAAACTTATCAAAGAGGCCGACCGTTTTAAGGTTGCGCTCGGCCGCAATGCGGCGCGATGACGTCGCAAGGCCCACGTGATAGCCCGCGGCCAGCAGCTCGTCTAGGCACTCGGCGGCGCCGGCCTTAAGCTCCAGGTCGGTCTTGGCCATCTCGGTGTGAAGCTCAATGTTGCGGGCATAAATTGCATCGGCAGTTTCGCCCTTGCCGTAATGTGCCTCAAGGATGCCCTTAACATCGGCATTCGAACGGCCGATAAACTGATGCATCAGCGCGTCATCAATCGCGATACCCAGCTCGGCAGCACCCACCTTCCACGCCTTCATGTCCAAGCGCTCGGTATCGATCAACGTTCCATCCATGTCAAAAATAACAGCCTTGATCATATCGGCCCCCTTCGCCGGCTTGCGTTACCGCAACCCTACCCCACTTTGTAACTTGTATATAACGTATATAGCATATTTGGCTTTCGTTACATGAATCAATAACCTACCAAAAAGGGACAGGTTTATTTTGGCAGGTTTTATCTGGGGAAACGACCTGCGGCGTCTCCTGCTAGACTGGTAGATTCGCAACCGACTACCCAGGAGCCCCCATGTCGCGCAAGTCCGCCTACAAGCAAGTACTTTCCATCGGCACCGCCGTGGTGCTGGGGTTTGCGCTGTTCACAGGGTCGCTCGACGGAGCGCCCAAGCTGCTCTCGCCGCAAAGCGATGAGCAGGCGGCTGCTCTGGCCGAGAAGCAAAGCGAGAGCCCCAACCGCACCGACGACGAAGCAGACCTGGTTGCCCGGCTCGAATCGGGAACAGCGAGCTCCGAGGACTCCGGCGATGGCTCTGAATCCGCCACGACCGACACCGCTGACGATGCCTCTTCAAACGTCACCCCCATCGACGAGGTCGAAAACCCCGATCTCGACCGCGCCCGCGGCGTATATCTCAGCAGCATTCCCGACTACGCCGGCAACCCCTACGTTGCCCTTCGCACCGACAGCACGCACCCGCTCGGCACGCCATCATTCACGCTCGACGAATACGAGCGAGCTACCGAAGAGGGCTGCTTTAAGAAGTTCTCCAAGCTCGATAGCCTGGGCCGCACCCGCAAGGCACTCGCCTGCGTGGGTCCCGAATCGCTCGGTCAGGGCAAGCGCGGCGATATCTCGCGTATCCATCCCGCCGGGTGGCACCAGCAGCGCTACGACTTTATTCCGGGTCAAAGCCTCTACAACCGTTGCCACCTCATCGCCTGGTCGCTCTGCGGCGAAAACGCTAATCGCAAGAATCTCCTCACCGGCACGCGCTATCTCAACGAAACGGGCATGCTGCCGTTTGAAGAGCAGATCCTCGACTATATCCACGACACAGGCAACCATGTGCTCTACCGCGTCACGCCCATGTACAACGAAGAGGAGCTCGTCTGCCGCGGCGTGCGCCTTGAGGCGCAATCGGTCGAGGACCACGGCAAGACCCTCTGCTTCCACGTATATTGCTACAATCTGCAGCCGCACGTGCAGATCGACTACGCCACCGGCCGCAATCAGGCCTCGGGGGACTAGGGCCGACCAAGCTGCCCCAAAACCTAAAATGATCCGTTTTCCTCCGTCCCCCAGGGATCAAAAAGGGCCGCCCTGGATTGCCCAGAGCGGCCCTTGCACCGGCATGCATGTTGCAGGCAACGCCACGCGCTACTTGGCGCGGCCCTCCTCATAGCGCTCGACCAGCTTGGCCTGAACGTCATAGGGAACCTGCTCATAGCCAGCGGGCTTCATGGTAAAGTCACCCGTGCCGCGCGTGATAGAGCGCAGGCGCGTCGAGTAATCCGTCAGCTCGGCCAGCGGGGCTTGAGCGATGACCACGGTGTCACCGCGCTCATCGGTCTCCATGCCCGTCACGCGACCGCGCGAGGCCGAGATGTCGCCCATCACGGCGCCGGCGTAGCTCTCGGGGATCGTCACCGTGATTTCCTCGATGGGCTCCAGCACCACCGGGTCGGCATCGGCGCATGCCTTGCGCAGGCCGATGCGTGCCGCCGCGCGGAACGCCATCTCGTTGGAGTCGACGCTGTGATACGAACCGTCGTACACCGCGACGCGAATGCCCGTGAGCGGGTAGCCGGCAATAATACCGTCCTTCATGGTCTCCTGGACGCCCTTGTCCACGGCGGGAATCAGCGAGCGCGGGATGCGGCCGCCCACGACCTCGTCCACGAACTCATAGCCGTCGCTCGTGCCGTCGGGCCCAATAAGCGGCTCCACGCGCAGCCAGCAGTCGCCGTACTGACCGGCACCACCGGTCTGCTTCTTGTGGCGGCCCTGGGCGCTCGCCGTGCGGCGGATGGTCTCGCGATACGGAATGCGGATCGGCACGCTCTTGGCAGCAACCTTGGTGCGGTCCTCCAGACGATTGAGCAGCACCGAAACCTGCGCCTCGCCCACTGCCGAGATGATGGTCTGGCCGGTCTCCTCGTCGCGGTCGATGCTCATGGTCGGGTCTGCCTTGCAGGCCTTCTCGATAAACGTGTAGAGCTTCTCTTCGTCGCCGCGGTTCTCGGCTTCGATGGCGATGCGGTACTGCGAGTTGGGGAACTTAAACGCCGCAGCCTCGACCTTGCCGGTAATCGAGAGCGTATCGCCCGTCTCGGTAGCCAGCTTGGGCGCCACGATGATGTCGCCGGCATAGGCATGGCCAACCTCGGTCATATCGCGGCCGCACATCACATACAAGTGAGCCAAACGATCGCTCTTGCGGGTACGCGCGTTGACCAACTCAAGACCCGGCTCAAGCGTGCCCGTCAGCACCTTGATAAAGCTGATGCGGCCCTGCTGCGGATCGGCCAGCGTCTTAAACACAAACGCCACCGGACGGTCATCGTCACTCGAAATCTTAAGCGAATCACCGTCGATGAGCGGCATCTCGCCGTAGTCGGTCGGCGCCGGGAAGTACGTGGCGATGTCGTCCATCAGCGAGTTGACGCCCTGCTCCTTAATGCAATCGCCCGCAAAGACCGGCACAAAGATGCGCTCGGCGATCGCCTTAGACAGCAGGCCTTCAAGCTCCTCCTGCGTCAGCGTCTCCTCGCCTTCCAGGTATTTCATCATCAGCTCGTCGTCGGCCTCGGCCACCAGCTCGCACAGATGGTCATGGGCCTCCTCGGCCTGGGCACGATACTCCTCGGGAATCTCCGACTCAACGGCCTCGGCGCCGTTGCAGTGGCGCGCCTTCATGCGCACCAGGTCGATGATGCCGTCAAAGTCCTCGCCCTCGCCCCAGGGGAGGGTCACGGCGCCCAGGCGCGTGCCAAAGCGCTCCTGCAGCAGGTCCATCGTGGTCGCAAAGCTGGCCTCGGAGCGCGACAGGCGGTTTACGAACACCGCGCGTGCCAGGCGTAGGTCCTCGGCGGCATACCAGAGCTTAACCGTCGTAGGCTGCGGGCCGGCCTCGGCGTCGACCACAAACAGAGCCGTCTCGCAGACGCTCATCGCGGCAAAGGCGTCGCCGATAAAATCGGGATAGCACGGGGCATCGAGCACATTGATACGAGCGCCCTTCCAGTCGATCGGCGCAATGGTCGTCGAGATGGAAAACGCACGCTTGACCTCTTCGGGGTCATAGTCGAGCGTGGGCTTGGTGCCGTCGTGGCCGCCCAGGCGGGCGGTCTTGCCGGAAAGGTGGAGCATGGCCTCGGCGAGTGAAGTCTTGCCCACCCCGCCTTGGCCTACGAGCACCACGTTCCTTACGTTACCGGTCTTGGGAGCACCCATGATGACCTCCTTGCAGGGCCGCGCGCAATGCGCGACGCCAACGGGGAGAGTTCGCGGTCGGTGCCGTCCCGGGAGCAGCATGGTCGGCAGCCGAGCCGACTCACCCTCCAAATGTCCTATGCCACCACCCTACCCTCACGGGCGGCTGTCCATGCATACCTTTCGGCACGCGTATGAATACAGGCGGCGAGAGGAAGAGACAAGCTTGTGAGGCAATTATTGAACCCCGTCGATGTAAACAAAAAGCCGCCACAGACCGTAAGACCTGTGGCGGCTTCGCCTCAATTAATAGTTGAGTAAATACCTGAGCCTATCCCTCGATACGGCTCAAGAACTCACGCGTGCGCCGCTCGCACGGATGGTCGATGACCTGCTCGGCAGGACCCTCCTCGACAATACGACCGCCATCCATAAAGACCACGCGGTCGGCAACATCGCGCGCAAACTGCATTGCGTGGGTCACGATCACCATCGTCATGTTCTGCGCAGCGAGGTCCTTAATGACACGCAGCACCTCGGCCGTCAGCTCGGGATCGAGCGCCGAGGTCGGCTCGTCAAAGAACAGGATCTCCGGGTCGAGCGCTAGGGCGCGGGCAATACTCACGCGCTGCTGCTGACCGCCCGAAAGCTCACACGGAACCTTATTCTCGTTGCCCATAAGCCCCATCTGAGCAATCAATTCATACGCACGAGCTTCCGCCTGCTCGCGCGGGCGCTTAAGCACGCGGATCGGCGCGTCGATGATGTTTTTCATCACGGTATAGTGCGGGAACAGGTTGTAATTTTGGAACACCAGGCCGAATCGCGAGCGCGCCTGCTTGGGCACATCGCCCTTCGCATAGACCGCGCCCGAACCCGCATCCGTCGCAACGGTAAGGTCGCCAAACGAGAGCGAGCCTCCGTCGAGTGTCTCGAGCAGCGTGGCACACCGCAGCAGCGTGGACTTGCCGCCACCCGAAGGCCCGATAATCGCCACGACCTCGCCACGCTTCACCTCAAGCGAGATATCCTTGAGCACCTCATTGCCGCCAAACGCCTTGCGCGCGTTTTCGATTTTCATCACTGAGTTAGTCATGATAATAGTCCAGCTTCTTTTCGGCGGCGCCCAGCAGCATCTCGACCACAAAGTTAAAGACCCAGTAGATCAGCGCCGCGATCGCAAACGGCACCATGCTCACCTGCGAGGCGACCAGCGCCTTGGCCGTCGAGAACATCTCACCCACGCCAATGGCAAACGCCAGCGACGTGTCCTTGACCAGCGTGATGATCTCGTTGCCCATCGCCGGCAGAATACGCTTGGCGACCTGCGGCATCACGATATACAGAAACGTCTGCACGCGCGAATAGCCCAGCACCTCGGCAGCCTCGTATTGACCGCGCGGAATGGACTGCAAGCCCGAGCGATAGATCTCGGCAAAGTAACCGGCGTAGTTGATGATGAACGCCACGATGCACGCCGTCCACTTGGAATCGGGCGTGAGCGAAATGCCAAACACGTAGTACGGGGCAAAGTAGATGGCAAACATCTGCAGCATGAGCGGCGTACCGCGCATGACCGAGATATAGATGCGCGCAATCCAGCGAAGCGGCGCGATTTTGCTCATGCGCATAAACGCCACGGGGATTCCCAGCGGAATCGACCCCAGCAGCGTCAGCACAAACAACTGCAAACTGACCAAGAATCCCCGGCCAAGCATCTGCATCATGACCTGAATAGACATTACTTGAGCACCCAATTATCGAAAGACAAACCGTAGCTTGCATATTTATCGCACAGGTCCTTGACCGTGCCGTCCTCGTAGAGCGCCTTGAGCGACTCGGTTACAGCATCGGCCGACTTGGTGTCGCCCTTCTTAAAGCCGACGGCATAGTGCTCGCTAGACAGCGGCTTATCAAGCTGCGTATAAGCATCGGGCTTGGCGGCAAGCTGATACTGGGCAATCGAAAGGTCGCATGCCACGGCATCGACCGCGCCGCTCTCGAGCTGCATAAAGGCTGTGTTGTACTCACCGATGGTATCGAGCGTGGCAAACGTCGCGGCCAGATCCTTCTGGTCGCCCTCGAGCACATCCTGTGCGGCGGAATCGGTCTGGGTAATCACGGTCTTGCCGGCAAGATCGTCCCAGCTCTTGATACCCGCGTCCTTCTTGACCACGAGCACCTGCTCGTTGAGCATGTACGGCTTGGAGAACGTGTAGTCGTCCTCGCGACCCTCCATGGTAAAGCCGTTCCAGATGCAGTTGATGGCACCCGAGTTGAGCAGCGTATCCTTGGCATCCCAATCGATGGCCTCGTATTTGACCTCCCAGTCCTGCTTATCGGCAACGGCCTTGGCCAGATCAAGGTCAAAGCCCGTATATTCGCCGTCATCGCCCACAAAGCCGTACGGAGGATAGGACTTGTCAAAGCCCACCACGAGCTTTTTGGACTCCGCGGCACCCTTCGTATCCTTGGCCGCGGCAGAGCCGGCAGCAGAGCCCTTAGCGGCACCGCCGCCACAACCGACAAGACCAAGGCCGAGCACCGTGGCGAGCGAGCCGGCTAGACCAACGAACTGACGACGAGACATATCGGTATTCATGGTATTCCCCCTTGATGGCACTTTAGTTAAGTAAAGTGAGTCATGTAACGTTCAGCATCATACACTTTACCTTGATAGAGTACAAGGGATAGGTTGCCCGCCGGGCACCGGGGCAGGGGTTAAGTTTGCTGCTCTACAGTCCTGCTCACGACGGAGAGCACATTAAGTGCTCTCCTGTTCGTGCGGAACTCGCGACAAACTTAACCCCTGCCCCGGCACCCGGCGGGCAAACGTCGTTGGGCTTATCACTGACATGAAATGGGCGCTTGTATATCGTCCGCTAGCTTGGCACGGTACAATGCTTTCAGATTTCAATTTGTAAATTAGTGGGGTTAATTCATGGCAGAATCTCGTGCGGAGCGTAAGGCTCGTCGTGCTTTGATCGAGGCGGCTGAGGGGTCGGGGGAGAAAAAATCTTCTAAGAAATCCAAGTCATCCCAGGATGCGAAGGGTAAGTCGACCAAGGGCAAAGCCAAGGCCAAGCGTTCTGGCTCTCGCCGGGACGAGGATAAGGCATCTCAGACTCGCTCCAAGCGCTCGCATAAAGATCCGGCTTCGTCTGCGCGTAAGGCTGTGGACCCCAAGTCCCCCTGTTCGATCATGAAAGCTTGCGGTGGGTGCACGGCGCTCAATCGTCCTTATAAGAAGCAGCTCGCCGCCAAGCAGGCTGCCATGGAGGAGCTTTTTGCTTCGCTTTGTGAGCGTGAGGGCATTGCTGTAGATCCTATTCGTGGCATGGGTGTCACCCTGGGCGACCCGGGCAAATATCCTGCGCCGCGCGGTTTTCGCCATAAGGCCGCCACTCCCTTTGCCCCCGGCAAAGAGGGCACTGTCCGTTGCGGTTTCTTTGAGCGCGGCACGCACAAAATCGTTGCCGTACCCGAGTGTCCTGTCGAGGCGCCGGGTGCCCGTCAGATTCTCAACGGCATCGCACGCGAAGCTGAGCGGTTGCATATTCCCGCCTTTAATGAGGACAAGCATCTTGGTTTGCTTCGCTATGCCGTCGTCCGCTGCGGTTGGCGTACCGACCAGGTCATGGTCACGCTC
This sequence comes from Collinsella sp., assembly GCA_019419545.1. GTDB lineage: Bacteria > Actinomycetota > Coriobacteriia > Coriobacteriales > Coriobacteriaceae > Collinsella. The sequence goes on from DXZT01000049.1 coordinate 32,660, forward strand.
GTGACCGCTCAGCGTGACTTGCCGCATGCGCAGGAGTTCTTTGAGGCTGTCGCCGCACTCGATCCGCGCATCGTCACCGTCGCCCAAAACATCAACGGACGCCCCGGCAACGCCATCCTCGGCGAGGAAACCCGCATCGCGCATGGCGCCGAATGCATGCGCGACCAGCTGCTCGGCTGCGAATTCGACATCTCCCCCACCGCGTTTTATCAGACCAACCCGCAACAGACCGAGCTGCTCTATCAGCTCGCTATCGACGGCATGGATTTGCACCAGGGCGATGTGCTCATGGATGCCTACTGTGGCAGCGGTACCATCGGTCTTTGCGCAGCTAAAGATGCCCAGAACAAGGGTATCGGCATTATGCTGCTCGGCGTGGAGCGCAACCCGGCGGGCATTGCCGACGCACGTCGCAATGCCGAGCTCAACGGCCTCACCCGCAGCGCTTGGTTTATGGCCGACGACGCCACCGATTACATCCTGGATGCCGCCGATAACAACGAGCGGGTCGATGTCCTTTCCATCGATCCGCCGCGCGCCGGCTCCACGCCCGAGTTCCTCGAAGCTGCCTGCGCGCTTAAGCCGCGCCGCATCACCTATATCAGCTGCAACCCCGTGACTCAAGAGCGCGACCTGCATCAGCTCCTCGACGGAGGCTATCGCCTGCTCAAGATCACGCCGGTCGACATGTTCCCTCACACCGACCACACCGAAACCGTAGCGGTCCTCGAACGCCGCTAATCCACCGGCACAAGCGAGGGGGGGGCGGCCCAGGCGGGCCGCCCCCCTCGCTTGGTTTATAAATTCCGCTACATCCCCTTGCGCAGGTCGCACACGCCGGCTGCCGCCATCTCGCGCAGCAGCGTCTCGCGGTCGCGCGTCACAATCAGATCCAGCGGGAAGTGAATCTCATCGAGCATCTTACGCGCCTGGTCGAGCTTGCCAATTGCCATACCAATGTGCGCGTCGGTCGAGACGCCAATCCCCACGCCCAGTTCGGCACAGCGCTCGGCAATCTTGCGGCACACGCCCCAATGCTCGGCATCGGTACCATGCTCAAGACTATGGTTGTTAATCTCGATAATCTTGTGCTTGGCCTTGGCCGCCAACAACACCTCATCGATATCAAACGGAACGCCCGAGCGACCTGCGTGGCCCAGCATGAACACCTTGGGGTGCTCCAGGGCATTGATATACATCTCGGTCGCCTGGGCCAGCGTAGCACCTTCGGCAATCTGCGGATTATGCACGCTTGCAACCAAATAATCCAGATTACGCGTAACCAAATCGAACAGCGAATGCTGACGGCTGTACGAATCGCCGGCGATATCGAGCGTGACAGGAGTGTCCTCGCCAAACAGGCTTCCGTCCAGCGAAACGATATCGGCCTCGGCACCACGCAGCACCAGCACGCCGCTCCAAATGCGCGGCCAGATATCCTGGTTGATAAAGAACTGGTAACTGCGCAGGTCATTGGGGCAAGCCGTAACCATAGAGCTCAAATGGTCGGCAGATCCGAGTACCTGCAGGCCACGCTCTGCCGCCCAGTACACATTCTCCTCAATGGTCGAATATGCATGCGCAGAGAACATCGTATGGGTATGAATGTCACAAGAAAGCAGGTAGGGCATCAGGTCTCCTTATCTGGCACGGCCGTCGCTTATATTCATTGTACGCATAGCCTTCGATAGTCGTAAAACCACTCCATCCCAAAGACACAACGTCCATGACAACGGGGTTCGGCTTAACACCAAACCCCGTTTCACGTAAACCATTGTAGGCAGAGCGCTTTACTTTTAACGATACTCGTCCGCCAACTGCTTCCAAGCAGGTAGCGAATTGACAATCGTTTCGTAACTCACGCAATAGCCCAGGCGGAACCAACCCGGCATACCAAAGCTGTCCGAGGGAACCGCAAGCAACTCATACTTCTTTGCGCGCTCGCAAAACGCATTCGCATCGGGCTCGAGCGCCTTCACCCACAGGTAGAAAGCGCCGTCCGGCTCAACGTAGGTGTAGCCGTACTCCGCCAATGCGTCGGTGAGCGCCGTGCGGTTGCGGACATAGGCATCGATATCGCTCGGCTCATCGATACAATCGATGATCACGCGCTGGAAGAGTGCCGGTGCGCATACAAAACCCAGCGTACGGGCAGCACCCGCAACAGCCGGCATCAGACGGGCGGCCTGCGGATTGGTGTTGGGAACCAAGATCCACCCCACGCGCTCACCCGGCAGCGACAGCGACTTGGAATACGAGTAGCACACGATGGTGTGCTCGTAAATCGAGGGCACCCAAGGCACCTCGGCACCGTACACGATTTCGCGGTACGGCTCATCCGAGACGAGCATAATCGGATTCTCGGGATCGCGCTGAGCGTTGGCCTCGCGCAGAACGTTGGCCAGTCGCGTCAGCGTGTCGCATGTATATACGGCACCGGTCGGATTGTTGGGAGAGTCGATGATGACGGCCGCCGTCTTATCGCTGATCGCCTTGAGCACGTTGTCCACGCTCAGCTGGAACGTATCTTCATCGGCGAACGCCTCAACACACGTACAGCCGGCCTTCTCAATCCAAACGCGATACTCCGGAAAGTACGGGGCGATAACAATAACCTCGTCGCCCGGATTCGTAACGGCGTTGAGCGTGCAGGTGAGCGAAGCCGCGGCACCCACCGTCATAAAGACGTCCTTACCCTCATAGTTCGTTCCAAAGCGGCGGTTGAGCGATTCGGCGACGGCTGCTCGACATTGCGGCAGGCCCGGAGCGGGGGTGTAGCCGTGCAACTGGTCGCTCGGCAGCCCCAAGGCCTTCTTAATGGACTCCGCCACGGCAGCTGGCGCCGGAACACTCGGGTTGCCCAGCGAAAAATCGAATACGTTCTCCGCACCGATCTGCGCCTTGCGCTCAAGGCCATAGCTAAAAATCTCACGGATGATGGAGCTTTCCGCACCGCGAGCATACATAGTTTCGTTGATCATCTGTTCCCCTTTCGCATAGGCGCTATTGTACGCTTTAGCCGAGCAAAGTGCCGCAGCAATGTTGATTGGGGACAGACTTAAATTGAACTGCATCCCATTTCTTGGACTTTGAAATTAAGGTTCGAGAAAAGGGAGGCATCGGAAATGCCCCGCAGGAAGAAGGCAAGATACGGTCGCGAGATGAGGGCACGCGCCGCCGACCTGTTCGAGGCCGGCCTCGGCTTCGAACTCGCGGCCAAGAGGCTCGACGTTCCCGCCCCGGCGGTGAGAAAATGGCTCTACGCGTACCGGGCAACCGGGAGGAAGGGGCTGATCGGGATGGGCGAGAGCCGCAGGACCTACGACATGGAGACCAAGCTCGCCGTCGCGAGGGCCGTCGTGGACGAGGGGATGCCGCGGTCGGAGGCGATGGCCCGCTTCGGCATCGCCGCCGCCACATCGCTCGACCGCTGGTGCAGGCTGTACCGCGAGGGCGGGCCGGAGGCGCTCGAGCCGGGACGCCGCGGCAGGCCGGAGGGCCCCGGGGGGCGGACGCGCGAGCGGGAGCTCGAGGAGCGCGTGCGCAAACTCGAGGCCCAGGTGGCGTATCTAAAAAAATCGATAGCCCTGAAAGCGGAGAAGAGCTCTCAAACTGGGAGAAAGCCCAGGTCGCAGCCTCCCTTTCAGGGCACCACCGCCTATGCGACCTGCTCGCGGCCGCGCGGCTCGCGCCGTCGAGCTACCACTATGCCGTAGCGCACCCGCCGAGAGCGACCCGGCCAGAGCTCCGGGAGGCCGTGCGCGAGATCTTCTCGAGGACGGCGAACGGGTGCGGCCACCGCCAGATAGCGATGTGCCTGAGGGCCGAGCTGGGCGCGAGGATAGCGGACAAGACGGTCCTCAAGATGATGCGGGAGCTCGGCATCCGCTGCGGCATCCGCCGGGAGACCGACTACCATCGCTACAACTCCTACCGCGGTCCGGTCGGCGAGAGGTTCGACAACCTGATAGCGCGTGACTTTCGCGCGGGCGCCCCGTGGGAGAAGCTCGGGACCGACGTCACGGAATTCAGGCAGCCCTGGGGCAAGGCGTACTTCGCCCCGGTCTACGACTTCTGCACGAAGGAGATCGTCTCCTGGTCGGTGTCGACGAGCCCGGACATGGCCCAGCAGGAGGAGGTGCTCAGGCGCCTGTTCGCGAGGATGCCGGCCGGGGCCTCGCCGATCGTCCACAGCGACATGTGTTAGCGCTACTGTAAAAACAACCATTTTGACCAACGCTCAACAACCAATCAT
>DXZT01000005.1 GCA_019419545.1 Collinsella sp.
CCCTCCGGTCTGGCAATATATCTCCTTGCCGCGCGGCCCGGTCGGACCGGATCGGCCGCCAGGCGTGCACCTTGAGAACCGGATACTGCGAGGATGGACACATTCAGTGTCGCATCCGGGCAGACATCGAACCATTTGAAATGGTCTAACTTGGATTTGTTTTTCGCAAGGCCGCCGAGAGGCGGCCCCGAGGAATTCCTTTTCCTATCTAATAGAACCATATGAATCGAACGGAACCGATCAGCGTAACAGTTGTGAGGACCGGACGGGCTCGAAGCCCAGAATATTTTGGACGGAGAGTTCGATCCTGGCTCAGGATGAACGCTGGCGGCGCGCCTAACACATGCAAGTCGAACGGCACCTGCCCTCGGGCAGAAGCGAGTGGCGAACGGCTGAGTAACACGTGGAGAACCTGCCCCCTCCCCCGGGATAGCCGCCCGAAAGGACGGGTAATACCGGATACCCCGGGGTGCCGCATGGCACCCCGGCTAAAGCCCCGACGGGAGGGGATGGCTCCGCGGCCCATCAGGTAGACGGCGGGGTGACGGCCCACCGTGCCGACAACGGGTAGCCGGGTTGAGAGACCGACCGGCCAGATTGGGACTGAGACACGGCCCAGACTCCTACGGGAGGCAGCAGTGGGGAATCTTGCGCAATGGGGGGAACCCTGACGCAGCGACGCCGCGTGCGGGACGGAGGCCTTCGGGTCGTAAACCGCTTTCAGCAGGGAAGAGTCAAGACTGTACCTGCAGAAGAAGCCCCGGCTAACTACGTGCCAGCAGCCGCGGTAATACGTAGGGGGCGAGCGTTATCCGGATTCATTGGGCGTAAAGCGCGCGTAGGCGGCCCGGCAGGCCGGGGGTCGAAGCGGGGGGCTCAACCCCCCGAAGCCCCCGGAACCTCCGCGGCTTGGGTCCGGTAGGGGAGGGTGGAACACCCGGTGTAGCGGTGGAATGCGCAGATATCGGGTGGAACACCGGTGGCGAAGGCGGCCCTCTGGGCCGAGACCGACGCTGAGGCGCGAAAGCTGGGGGAGCGAACAGGATTAGATACCCTGGTAGTCCCAGCCGTAAACGATGGACGCTAGGTGTGGGGGGACGATCCCCCCGTGCCGCAGCCAACGCATTAAGCGTCCCGCCTGGGGAGTACGGCCGCAAGGCTAAAACTCAAAGGAATTGACGGGGGCCCGCACAAGCAGCGGAGCATGTGGCTTAATTCGAAGCAACGCGAAGAACCTTACCAGGGCTTGACATATGGGTGAAGCGGGGGAGACCCCGTGGCCGAGAGGAGCCCATACAGGTGGTGCATGGCTGTCGTCAGCTCGTGTCGTGAGATGTTGGGTTAAGTCCCGCAACGAGCGCAACCCCCGCCGCGTGTTGCCATCGGGTGATGCCGGGAACCCACGCGGGACCGCCGCCGTCAAGGCGGAGGAGGGCGGGGACGACGTCAAGTCATCATGCCCCTTATGCCCTGGGCTGCACACGTGCTACAATGGCCGGTACAGAGGGATGCCACCCCGCGAGGGGGAGCGGATCCCGGAAAGCCGGCCCCAGTTCGGATTGGGGGCTGCAACCCGCCCCCATGAAGTCGGAGTTGCTAGTAATCGCGGATCAGCATGCCGCGGTGAATGCGTTCCCGGGCCTTGTACACACCGCCCGTCACACCACCCGAGTCGTCTGCACCCGAAGTCGCCGGCCCAACCGTCAAGGGGGGAGGCGCCGAAGGTGTGGAGGGTGAGGGGGGTGAAGTCGTAACAAGGTAGCCGTACCGGAAGGTGCGGCTGGATCACCTCCTTTCTAGGGAGATACTTTTTCTAGAGAGAAACACTTTAACTCGAATAGAGGGCAGGAGCCCGTCCGGTGGATGTCGCCCGGAAGTCCCCGCAGCACCCGGTCCCCGGGGTCGCACCCGCGTACCTTGAGAGCCGCATAGCGATAGGAGAGAGATGGAAGATCATTCTTCCAGACTCGATTCTTTTCTGCGATTTAAAGACAGAATGATAGCAATCATTCATCCGATCCAAACAAGAAGAATTCACTTATTAATGAGTGAGGAGCATCTGATCGCGAGCACAGTGAAGACACTGTGCCGCGGTATGAGATACCCGAATTGCGACATACGAGCGCTATTCATGATATCGATTAATTAACTTAATTAGCGACACGTGGATATCCCGCGGGCCCGAGAGCGGTCCCGCAAGATACCACGGGCGCACGGCGGATGCCTTGGCACAGGGAGCCGATGAAGGACGCGGCAAGCTGCGATAATCCCCGGCGAGGAGCACACATCCTTCGACCCGGGGGTCTCCGAATGGGCGAACCCATCCACAGCAGTGTGGATATCCCCACCCCGAACACATAGGGGCGGGGAGGACAACCCGGGGAACTGAAACATCTAAGTACCCGGAGGAGAGGAAATCAATCTCGAGACTCCCCGAGTAGCGGCGAGCGAAAGGGGACCGATGGCCAAACCGTCGAGCGGGCATACCCGGCAGGGGTTCCGCCGACGGGGTTGCAGGGCCGCGCATCCGGGGGCTGCCGCCCCCGGGCGCAGGTCCGGCTGGGGAGCGGAACGGCATGGGAGGGCCGGCCGCAGCGGGTGACAGCCCCGTACGCGAACCCAGACCGGACGGCGCGACGCGGTCCCTGAGTAGGGCCGGGCACGTGAAACCCGGTCCGAACCTGGGTGGACCACCATCCAAGCCTGAGTACTACCCTGTGACCGATAGCGCACCAGTACCGTGAGGGAAAGGTGAAAAGCACCCCGGGAGGGGAGTGAAACAGTACCTGAAACCGTGCGCCCACGAGCAGTCGGAGCAACTTTTAGTTGTGACGGCGTGCCTTTTGTAGAATGAGCCAGCGAGTCGCTGGCGCGGGGCGAGGTTAACCGAAAGGGAGCCGAAGCGAAAGCGAGCCTTAACAGGGCGACTTGAGTCCCGCGCCGCGGACGCGAAGCCGGGTGAGCTATCCGTGGGCAGGCTGAAGCGGGGGTAAGACCCCGTGGAGGGCCGAACGCACGTCGGTTGAAAACGGCGGCGATGACCTGCGGATAGGGGTGAAAGGCCAATCAAACCCGGAGATATCTCGTTCTCCCCGAAATAGCTTTAGGGCTAGCGTCGCGCGTTCACCGCCGGAGGTAGAGCACCGGATGGACGAGGGGGCTTCGCCGCCTACCGAATCCAACCGAACTCCGAATGCCGGCGGCCCAGAGCGCGGCAGTCAGAGCATGTGGGCTAAGCTGTGTGCTCGAGAGGGAAACAGCCCGGACCGCCCGCTAAGGTCCCCAAGTTCCAGCCGAGTGGCAAAGGATGTGCGTCCGCCCAGACAACCAGGATGTTGGCTTAGAAGCAGCCATTCATTCAAAGAGTGCGTAACAGCTCACTGGTCGAGTGGACATGCGCCGACAATACACGGGGCTAAGCTGGACACCGAAGCGGCGGGATTTTATCTATATAGAATCGGTAGGGGAGCTTCCCATGGGCGGTGAAGCCGCCGGGCGACCGGCGGTGGAGCGCATGGGAGTGAGAATGCTGGCATGAGTAGCGAGAGACGAGAGAGTAACTCGTCCGCCGTGAACCCGAGGTTTCCTGGGCAAGGCTAATCCTCCCAGGGTCAGTCGGGGGCTAAGGCGAGGCCGGGAGGCGTAGCCGACGCGCAGCAGGCAGACATTCCTGCACCGCGCACGCGGCGCTACGACCGACGGGGCGACGGATGGGGGTGGCTCGGCGGGGTTCTGGACGTCCCCGTGATGGAGCGCGGCCCGCGGACCAGGGAAATCCGGTCCGCACACAGGGCGAGGCTCCGGACGAAGCGATCAAGCGAAGCGAGTGAGCCCGAGGTCCCTAGAAAAACCCCTAGGCAGGCGCGTGCGCGCCCGTACCGCAAACCGACACAGGTGGGTGGGTAGAACATACCGAGGCGATCGGGTCAACCATGGTCAAGGAACTCGGCACAATGGCCCCGTAACTTCGGGAGAAGGGGTGCCCGCGCGTACGTGAACGGACTTGCTCCGGGAGCGGAGGCGGGCCGCAGTGGAGAGGCCCAAGCGACTGTTTACCAAAAACACAGGACTCTGCAGAAGCCGCAAGGCGACGTATAGGGTCTGACGCCTGCCCGGTGCCGGAAGGTCACGCGGAGGAGTTAGCGCATCGCGCGAAGCCCCGAAGCCAAGCCCCGGTAAACGGCGGCCGTAACTATAACGGTCCTAAGGTAGCGAAATTCCT
>DXZT01000050.1 GCA_019419545.1 Collinsella sp.
GGGTGGTTTCTGATGCGGCGCGCTGCGCGCCCCGCACAGGCTAAAGCCTTTAATGCAAAAAGGGACCCGTCCATTACGGACGGATCCCTTAAAACAAGTGATCGTCAAACCGAATTACTCGGCGTCGGTCTCCTCGTCCTTCTTCTCGGAAGGCAGCGGGGTAACCTCGATCTCGACGCCCAGAGTCTCAGCAGCAGACTTCATGGACAGGGAGATACGACGACGGTCGAGATCGATCTCCATGACCTTAACCTGAACCTTGTCGCCCACGTGGGTGACCTGAGAAGGCTGATCGACGTGCTTGTTGGCCATCTCGGAGATGTGCACCAGGCCCTCGATGCCCTCGCCCAGGTCGACGAAAGCGCCGAACGGAACAAGCTTGGTCACAGTGCCCTCGACGATAGCGCCGACGGGGTACTTCTTGACCAGTGCGCGCCACGGATCCTCGGTGGTCTGCTTGAGACCCAGGGAGATGCGCTCGCGGTTGAGATCGACGTCGAGAACCTCGACCTCGACCTCCTGGCCGACCTTGACAACCTCGGAAGGATGGTTGACGTGGTTCCAGGAGAGCTCGGAGATGTGGATGAGGCCGTCGATACCGCCGAGGTCGACGAAGGCGCCGAAGTCGACGATGGAGGAAACGGTGCCCTGGAGACGCATGCCAGACTTGAGCTTGGACAGGATCTCGGAGCGCTCGGCCTTACGGGACTCCTCGAGCACGACGCGACGGGAGAGGACAACGTTGTTGCGGTTGCGGTCCATCTCGATGACGCGGGCCTCGATGCGGGTGCCCATGTAGGAGGTGAGGTCCTTGACGCGACGGAGGTCGACGAGGGAAGCGGGCAGGAAGCCACGCAGGCCGATGTCGAGGATCAGGCCGCCCTTGACAACCTCGATAACCTCGCCCTCGACGTTCTCGCCGGAGTTGAACTTCTCCTCGATGCGGTTCCAAGCACGCTCGTACTCGGCACGCTTCTTGGACAGGACCAGACGACCGTCCTTGTCCTCCTTCTGGAGAACGAGGGCCTCGATGGGATCACCGAGTGCAACGATGTCTGCAGGGTTAGCGTCCTTGCGGATGGACAGCTCGCGGACCGGGATAACGCCCTCGGACTTAAATCCGATGTCAACGAGCACCTCGTCATGCTCGATCTTAACGACAGTGCCGTTAACGAGATCGCCCTCATCAAAGTCGGTAATCGTACCGTCGATGAGGTTGTTCATCTCCTCCTCGTTGACATCGTCAAGAGAGAAAATGGACGAGTTCTGAATCTCACTCAAAGGTGGACCCCTTTCGAACTACGGGGCCCCGATTGCTAGGACCTACAGAAGGGTGCGACAAGCACACAACGTTTAGGAACACTCGGGAGCCGACAGATACTGATGTGACGCTTATGCAATCACGTCCGTATAGATTACGGGGAAATCACTTCGATTTCAAGCGTGAACTGCGATTTTTTACTCGTATGGAGACTTTTTCGCAATCTTGTGAACGACTGTCTCCACAAGTTGACGATAAGCAGTGAAGCATACTGCTTTGGGGTAAAGTATCCCAGACATACGATTCTGGAACGATTTTTCGAGAAAGGTGCCCGCGTGCTCAAAGCAGTCGTTTTCGATATGGACGAGACGCTTCTTAGCATTAACCTCAATGCGTTCATCCTTCGCTATTTTAAGGATGTCTCATCGATGCTCGCGGATATCGGACGTCGCAGCCGCGGGGGCACGATGGCACGCCTCGGCACCATCCTGGTCGACCTCAACGCCAATCGTCGCAACAGTACGGACAATCGCACCAATCTTGAGTTTTACCAGGAAGAGGTTGAGCGCCGGTGCGGCATTTGCCTCTCGGACCCACTCATCTACGAGGCGTTTACCTACTACGATCGCGAAGTCCTGCCGTACAAGAATGACGAACTCATCAACGCCCATGCCATGCCGGGCGCACACGCCGCGCTCCAGGCCGTACAGGACGCAGGGCTGCGCTGCGCGCTCTTTACCAACCCCAGCTTTCCTCAAGGCGCCATCGAGTGCCGCATGGGTTGGGGCGACATGGCCGACGCCCCCTTTGAACTCGTGACGCACATGGGCAACGCCACGCGCTGCAAGCCCGATGCCACCTACTATCTAGAGCAACTGCAGGTCATGGGACTCGAGCCGCATGAGGTCCTCATGGTGGGCAACGACCCCAAGCGTGACTTCCCCAGCCCCGCCTGCGGTATCCAAACCGCCTATGTTGGCCAGGGAAAACCCGGCCGAGCCACCTGGTGCGGAACCATGGAAGACTTCGCCCGCGATTTCAACGCCGTAGTAGAAGCCTTCTACGAACACCAAATAGCCGACGAACTGTCCTAGCACACTTGGGTTTTGCCGATCATGATGTTGAGGATTTCGACGTCGGTGTCCTTCATGCCCACACGGCCCACGTAGCCCATGCTGGCGATTGTCTGCTCAACGGTATCCTGGATCAGGCCCTCGCCGGCGCGGAAGCCGCGACCCTGCATAGCCATATCGTGGCCCAGAATCGCCGCATCGACGGCAGCCGAGATCTTGGCGGCACAACTCGCCTTGGCGCCGTCGCACACGATGCCGCCCACGTTGCCAAGCGTATTCGAGACCGTCGCGCCAATCTGTTCGCGCGTGCCACCGCACAGCCAGGTAATCGCAGCGCCGGCGCCGCACGCAGCGCAAATAGCACCGCAAAACGCCGAGAGCGCACCAATATAGCTCTTGATATGCACGGCGATAAGATCGGACAGCATCACGGCGCGCACCAGGCGCTCGTGGTCGCAACGCAGGTACTCGGCATACTCCATGACGGGCAATGCGCAGGTAATGCCCTGATTGCCCGAGCCGCACACAATGGCGACCGGCAGCGCGCAGCCGTTCATGCGAGCGTCGGATCCGGCGGCCGCACGGGCACGGGCACGGCAGGCGACGTCATCGGCGCGAGCACCCAGCAGCGTACGACCCACCTCGGCGCCCCAAGCGTGCGCAAGGCCCTCAGCACTGATCGCGCCATTCAGCTCAATCTGACGCTCAACGGCAGCGCGGGCGTCCTCAATGTCACCGTCCTCGATAAAGTCGATGATGGTCTCAATCGACATGGGCGTATCGGCGTTATCTGCCGCCCGCTCGGCCACGACGCGCTCGGCGCAGGCGGCACACTCCCCCGCCGACTTGCCGCACACCGGAATACCGTCGAGGGTATGGCACGTGACATTGGTGTGGTGGTCGGTAATCTCGACGACCGCGGTATGGCCCCCGGCCGTCGCAGTCACCTTGATGTAGAGGTTGGGCACACCCTCGACAAGCGACACATCGCAGTAGCCGGCGTCGGCGAGGAGCTCGGTCACGCGAGCACGGTCTTCATCGCCAACGCTCTCGAGCACCTCGAGAGCGCTCTTGGCGTCACCGCCCACGGCACCCAGCACGGCTGCGGCTTCAATACCGTGCATACCGCCCGAGTTGGGCACGGTCACGCTCTTAACGTTCTTGATGATATTGCCCGAGCATGCAACATCCATATGCTCGGGTTCGCAACCAAGCGTCTGGCTCGCCAGCGCCGCTGCATAGGCAACGGCAATAGGCTCGGTGCAGCCGAGCGCACAGACAAGCTCGCGGTTCAAGACATCGCAAAACGCGGCATCGCGGATGGAATCGGTGGGCATAGGTATCTCCTGCTTACATAACGAACTGGACTCTCGATAATAGTTAACTCTTTAATTTGATAACAATGCATCAAAAACCGCAACCATGGTTCCGATGGACGGTCCTCAAGCGCAATCTGGCGGCATTCATTCATGAGAAGCCGGTCTTGTTGCATGCTAAAGCGTTTGACCAAAAAACGCCCGAGTGTTTACGCAAAAGTCGCGCTATCATGCAGTCGAACGCGGTAAACACCTTTAGCATTTGCGCCGCACAGACCAGAGAGGAACCATCCATGAAGATCGGTATCGGTAACGACCACGCCGCCGTCGAGCTCAAGAACATCATTTCTGAGCACCTGAAGGAGCGCGGCTGTGAGGTCGTGAACTTTGGCACCGACACCTCCGAGAGCTTCGACTACCCCATCGCCGGTTACAAAGTGGGCAAGGCCGTTGCCAACGGCGACGTTGACCTGGGTATCCTGATCTGCGGCACCGGCGTCGGGATCAGCCTGGCCGCCAACAAGGTCGAGGGCGTACGCGCCGTCGTGTGCTCCGAGCCCTTCAGCGCCAAGCTCTCGCGCATGCACAACAACACCAACGTGCTCGCCTTTGGTGCCCGCGTCGTGGGCTCCGAGCTCGCCAAGATGATTGTCGACGAGTGGCTCGACGCCGAATTTGAGGGCGGCCGTCACGAGCGTCGCGTTAACCTCCTCAACGAGATCGACCACACGCGCGGCCTCAAGGTTGTCGACGAGGCCTAAACCACTTAGCGCCACAAGCTAACAGCAGGGGCCCGCTCGGAACACATGTCCGAGCGGGCCCCTTCATAGATTTTGGAATAAAAGGGCGCCGCGGATGGAGTTCCGCGGCGCCCAAGCCACACGCTAACAGCTTTAAGGAGTCAAAGCTGGTTTAGCCAAAGAAACGCTTGATCTCGATCTCGGCGTTCTCCAGGCAGTCGGAGCCATGAATCACGTTGGCGTTGACATCGACGGCAAAGTCGCCGCGAATGGTGCCAGGAGCGGCATCAAGCGGGTTGGTGGCGCCCATGAGGGTGCGCATCTTAGCAACGGCAGAAGGACCGGAAACGACCATCTTGACGACCGGACCGCTCGTCATAAAGTCGCACAGACCGCCAAAGAAGGGCTTGTCGGCCAGATGAGCGTAGTGCTCCTCGACGGTGGCGCGCTCGAGCGTGGTCATCTCCATGCGCTCGATGACAAGGCCGCTGCGCTCAATGCGAGCAACGATCTCGCCGATTTTGCGGTCGCGCACAGCGTCGGGCTTAATCATGATGAAGGTCTTCTCGATAGCCATAAGGTAGCCTTTCAAGTAGGTTCGCGCGTGCCCAAGTCCCATTCCGGCACCCGCCTGGACTTCATCGTAACAGAGTTCTAGCTGCAGTTAAACAAAAAGCCGTTTATTGAAGCGTTATTATTAATTGAAGCGCTCCATATATGTCACTTCTGTTCCGAAGCCAGACTAGAGTACCATCCGCCCCACTTCCAACTGCAACGAACAGAACGGACGGTCGATTGTCGCCCGTGAACGCACCCCCTTCACAACCTGCGCAAATGTCCTACAAAAGTTCTCGACAAGCTCCTTCCTTCCCTATAACAAAACGGGCGCCCACCGTAGCGAGCACCCGTAAAGGCAAGATATGATGAACGCACCAGACAGACGCATCCTATAAGCTAATTGGCTCCGTGGCCCATCTCGACGACCTTGGTCAACGAGCCAAACACACCTTCGTCGGCAAAGAGTTGTGCCTCGGCACGCTGCAGCTGCACGGCAACGGCGGCAGGGGCGGTACCGCCCTCGGTCGTGCGCGCGGCGACAATCGACGGGATGTCGAGCGCCTCGGTAATATCGCGCTCAAAGAGCGGGCTTGCCTCCCGGAAGACCTCAAACGGCAGGTCCTCGAGGTTGCAGCCGCGCTTCTCGCACATCAGGACCAGATGCCCCACCACGGCATGTGCCTCGCGGAACGGCAGGCCACGCTTGGCCAAGTAATCGGCAACATCGGTAGCGGCAAGGTGTCCCACTCCGCACTCGCGCGCCATGGCGTCCTCGTTGACAGTCCAGGTCGAGATCATACCCGCCATAACGGACAAGCACTGCATAAGCGTATGGGCGGTATCGAGCGCACCCTCCTTGTCCTCCTGCAGGTCCTTGTTATAGGCCAGCGGCAGGCCCTTCATGGTCACAAGCAGCTGCACCAGGTTGCCATAGACTCGGCCGCTCTTGCCGCGGATAAGCTCGGCAAAGTCGGGATTCTTTTTCTGCGGCATGATGGACGAGCCGGTGGAGTACGAGTCGGAAAGCGTGATAAAGCCAAATTCGGAGCTCGACCACAGCACGATCTCCTCGGAAAGACGCGACAGGTGCATGGCCATGACGGAGCCGGCGTAATGCAGATCGAGCAGGAAATCACGGTCGGAAACCGCATCGAGCGAGTTGGGAATCACACCCGCAAAGCCAAGCTCGGCAGCCGTCATCTGGCGATCGAGCGGATAGCTCGTACCGGCAAGCGCGGCAGCACCCAGCGGGCAGTTGTCGGCGGCATCAAAGGCGGCCTTCAGGCGTGTAAAGTCGCGCGCAAACATCCAGGAATACGCCAGCAGATGATGTGACAGCAGCACGGGCTGAGCATGCTGCATGTGCGTATAGCCCGGCAGAATCACCTTGTCGTACTTCTTGGCCGCATCCACCAGCACATGGCGCAACTCAAGATTGGCCTCCATGAGCTCCTTGGCCAACGCCTTGACACCCAGGCGCGTATCGGTCGCCACCTGGTCGTTGCGCGAACGCCCGGTATGCAAGCGTTTACCGGCCTCGCCAATGCGACGCGTCAGCTCGCTCTCGATGGACATATGAATGTCCTCATCGTTGATATCGAAGGTGAAGTTGCCGGCATCGATATCCTGTTCGATTCCGGTCAGGCCCTCAGCAATCGCCTGCTCGTCCTCGGCGCTGATGATGCCCTGGGCCGCCAGCATCTTGGCATGCGCCTTAGAACCGGCGATATCCTGCTTATAGAGATGTTTGTCGACCGGCAGCGACGCGCCGAACTCCTGCGTGACCTTGGCCACTCCCGCCTCAAAACGACCGCCCCAAAGAGCCATGGAACCGTCCCCTTTCTCCAAATACCAAAACAAGCGCCCAAAGCAATGCGCCATGTCGCTAAAGCGATTTTTCAACCGCTAGTTTTACACATTCCCCACCGTGCGCGGGGCCATGTAGCTAATTTGCAAAGAAGTGACGCACCAGGCACTTGGCGCCCAACGTCTCCCTCCGGATGTTGCCCTGCGAACCATCGATCCAGGCCTTCAGGCTCATAGGGACGTCCTCGACCTTCGCAGCATCGAGCTCGGGCGCGAGGGAAAGTAAAGCATGCGCGATAGCATTGAACATAATGGATACTCCTCATATATATGGGCGCAGAGCCGCCAAATTGATAGAAGGAGCCCCGCCGGACAACCCCGGCGGGGCTCGGACTCAGCCGCAGTCGCGGCATCATATATGCGGGCGGAACGTAGGGGCCACCGATGTTAAGAAGTGTAAGCAAGCATAACGAAAGGTAGGGACCCCGTGCGCCCGTTATGTATCACGCGGATGGGCCGCGCGGATACCAAGGGAAGGAGGCGCTAGGCCTGGGCGGCAGCAGAGCTGGGACCCTGGACCTTTGCCCACGTCTTGAGCGACAGCGTATCGATCTCGATAAAGCCTGCGCTGGCCTTCTCGTCAAACGTGGTGTCGCGGTCGTAGGTAGCCAGACCGTAGTCGTAGAGGCTGAAGGGGCTCTTGCGGCCGACGACATGGCAGTTGCCCTTAAAGAACTTCAGACGGACGGTACCGGTCACGAACTTCTGGGTGTCAGCCATAAAGGCATCGAGCGCGTTTTTGAGCGGGCTGTACCACTGGCCGTTGTACACGGCGGTGGCCCAATCCTGCTCGAGCTTAATCTTGGCCTTGAGCAGGTCGCCCTCGACGCAAATGTCCTCAAGCGCCTTGTGGGCGGTGATGAGCGTCAGGGCGCCGGGAACCTCATAGCACTCGCGGCTCTTGAGGCCCACTAGACGGTCCTCGACCAGATCGAGACGGCCAAAGCCGTTGTCGCCGGAGATCTTGTTGAGCGCGATGATGATTTCGGAGAGCTTCATCTTCTTGCCGTCGACGGCGACGGGCTTGCCGGCCTCAAACTCAATCTCGGTGTAAGTCGGAGTGTCGGGCGTGTCCTCGGGGTTCTTGGTCATAACCCAGGCGTCGTCGAGCGGCTCGTTCCAGGGATCCTCCAGGTGACCGCACTCGATGGCACGACCCCACAGGTTATCATCGATGGAATAGGGGTTGTCGTTGGCGCCCTCGGGAACCGGCACGTTGTGGGCGTGAGCATAGGCGACCTCGTCGGGACGACACTTCAGGTCCCACTCGCGAACCGGGGCGATAACCTTGAGCTCGGGGTCGAGCGCCTTGACGGCAGCCTCAAAACGGACCTGGTCGTTACCTTTGCCGGTGCAGCCGTGGGCGACGTAGGTCGCGCCAAACTCGTGAGCAACCTCGACGAGTTTCTTAGCGAGCAGCGGACGGGACAGAGCGGAGAGCAGCGGATACTTGTTCTCGTACATGGAGTTGGCAGCGATGGCCTTGGTCAGGAACTCGTCGGAGAACTCGTCGCGCAGGTCGAGCACCTGGCAATCCAGAACGCCCAGGTCGAGGGCCTTCTGCTTCTTGGCATCCAGGCCGGTCTCCTCCTGGCCCACATTGCCGCAGACGCAAACGACGTCGAGATTCTTCTCGTCCTGAAGCCACTTGACACATACGGATGTATCAAGACCACCGGAATATGCGAGAACGACTTTTTCCTTGCTCATGGCTGTTTCCTTTCGCCCTTGGTAGCTAGTTAGAACATCGGTCAGTTGCAAGTCATTTCGAGGTCAAAAACCGTGCAATATCAGGTTAAATAGCAAAAAGCAGCACAACATGCCCTAGAAACATGCGTCTATGTCGTGCTAAAACCCAACGACCTCAAAATGACTCTGTTGGGGCATTTAGCCCCATACGGACAGAGACGATTGTTATCGTCGTCGGGAAATTGCGCGCTGGCGTCGGATGGCATTATCTGCAGTAGTGATGATCTTTACGAACTGCATCTGCCTCTCCTTTCACCTATCGCCGGGCGCAATTCAAATATCGCAAACGGTACCTTTTCCTCGGTAAGCGGCTGTTTTCCCGTCTCCGTTTTCGATGGTCGCTATATTACGCTAAAGTGCCCGCTGCACAAGCGACAAATTCAAATTTCTGAAAAGTTTTTTCATTAGTTTGTGAATCGTGATGCAATTACGCGTCAACCCTGCGAAAATACGCTCGACTACCAACCGGAGGGTTATACCGCCCGAAACAATTTAGAAACGGAAAGGCGCTTTTATGCAAACTTACGAATCGGACGCCGCTATCGGCAACATCAAGATCCTTGCCGTCGATATGGACAAGACGTTGCTGACCGACGAGCGTGTGCTGCCCCAGGGCCTCGATGAGCGCCTGGAAAAGCTCGCCGAGGCTGGCATCGTGTTCTGCCCCGCCAGCGGACGTCCCGCCCCCAAGCTCGAAGAGATGTTCGAGGGCATCAAAAACCGCCTTGCTTTTTGTCCCGACAACGGAGCCTGTGTGATCTATCGCGGCAACTATATATATAAGAGCACTATCGATGTGCCGCTGTATCAGCAGGTCTTGAGCCGCGCCTCGGAGGATCCGCGCGCTGTCCCCGTCCTGTGCTGCTTCGACGAGTTCTATGTGCTCGCCCGCAACCATCAGTACCACGACGAGATCAGCGTCTACTACAACACAATCAACTACGTCGACAGCTTTGAGGGCATTGATATCGAGTCCAATAAGATCTCGATCTTCTTCCCCGGCTACGACGCCGAGCCCGCATTCCGCGAGACCTATAACCCCGAGTTCTCGGA
The DNA here is from genome assembly GCA_019419545.1 of Collinsella sp. GTDB lineage: Bacteria > Actinomycetota > Coriobacteriia > Coriobacteriales > Coriobacteriaceae > Collinsella. The sequence goes on from DXZT01000050.1 coordinate 9,617, forward strand.
CAAGCTCTACGTCACCAACGCCGGGCGCGAGTGGATCGACTTTATGAACCTGGGTGTCGACAAGGGCGCCGGCGTCGCACATCTGTGCGAGCAGCTGGGCATTGATATTGCCGATGCCGCCGCCGTGGGCGATACCTACAACGACATCCCCATGCTCGAGCGCGTCGGTCACAGCTTTATCGTTAACAATGCCGAGGAACACATGAACGCGCATGCCAAGTGGCGTATTCCGAGCAACAACGACGGGGGCGTACTGACGCTCATCGACGCTATCTTGGCGGCTCGGTAACGTGGCTCGTCGGACCTGGCCGGGCGGCGCGGATTAGTTTTTCGTTCGGTCAGGTCCTGGGCTCGCTCGGAAAGCACATTAAGTGCTTTCCGGCTCGTGCGGAATCTACGAAAAACTAATCCGCGCCGTCCGGCCAGGTCCTAGGTTTACTTTCCTGCCGCCAAGATGGCGTCTTGAGTGTCTAGATACTTAGCTGAAATGATTTGAGCAGAGGGGAGCCCCTTGTTGGAAGGGGCTCCCCTCTGTTTTGGTTACTGTGGGACAAATTAATCAGTAGTGTTTGTCCCAAATCTTAAGTATGTGGGGGCTTGCGTCTTGGGCGAGCTTGCCTTAAGGAGTGCTTCCCTATTTCGCGTCGGCCCAGGTTATGCCGGTGTTGGCTTCGGCGATCAACGGTACGCAGAGGTCTACGACGTGTTCCATGACGTCGCGGACCATGGTGGTTAGGCGCTCGACTTCGTTGACGGGGCACTCAAAGTCCAGTTCGTCGTGTACCTGCAAGATCATGTGGGCGGCAAAACCCTCTTCTTCCAGGCGGCGGCTTACGCGGGCCATGGCGATCTTGATGATGTCGGCGGCGGTACCCTGCATGGGGTGGTTCATGGCCGTGCGCTCGCCAAAGCCACGCAGCTGCGGGTTTTTTGCCTTGAGCTCCGGAATATGACGACGACGGCCGTACATGGTCTCGGCATAGCCCGTCTGCTTGGCGCGCGCCACCACGTTGTCGAGGAACGTGCGCACGCCCGGGTAGGCCTCGTAGTAGCGATCAATCATGTCGCGCGCCTCGGCCATCGAGATGTGCAGCGACTGCGACAGACCGTAGGCCTGCTGACCGTACACGATGCCAAAGTTCACGGCCTTGGCGCGGCTGCGCAGGTCGGGCGTTACCTCGGAAACCGGCACGCCAAACACGCGCGCGGCCGTCTCGGCGTGGAAGTCCTCGCCCTCGTTAAAGGCGCGCACCAGGTGCTCGTCACCCGAGAGATGCGCGAGTAGGCGTAGCTCGATCTGCGAGTAGTCCACCGCCAAAAAGACGCTGCCCTCGCCTGCCGAAAACGCCGTCTTGACGGTACGACCCAGCTCAGAGCGCGTCGGAATGTTCTGCAGGTTCGGGTCGCTCGAGGACAGACGTCCCGTTGCGGTAATGGTTTGGTTGTACGTGGTGTGCACGCGGCCGTCACCGCGGCGCAGCGGGCCCAACGTGTCCAGATAGGTTGACTTAATCTTGGACTTCTCGCGCCAGTCCAAGATCAGACGAACAATCTCGTGGTCACGGGCAAGATCGCTCAGCACCTTGGCATTGGTCGAATAGTAGCCGCGCTTGGTCTTTTTGAGGCCCTTGGTCGGAAGGCCCATCACATCAAAGAGCACATGCGAAAGTTGCATGGGACTGCCAATATTAAAGGTCTCGTCACCCGCCAAGTCGCGAATGCTTCGCTCGACCTCGGTAATCTGGGTCGCCAGGCCCTCGGACAGGTTGCGCAGCCGATCGGGATCCACGAGCATGCCCGCGCGCTCCATCTTGGCAAGCACCGGCACAAGCGGCATCTCGATGCCGTCGAACACGTTGGCGGCGTTCTCACGGGCCATGCGATCGCGCAGCGGCGCCACGAGCGCCAGCGTCAGGGCCGCAGTGCGGGCAGCAGGGGCAGGAGCGTCCTCGCCAGCACCCTCCGCGCCGCGCGCCGCAGGCAGCGTCATCTGCAGATAGGTATCGGCCAGATACGCCTCATCAAACTCGGAGCGGTCGGAATCCAACAGATAGGCGGCGACCACAGTATCGAAGATGCGCGTGGAATCGACGGCCAGCGGATCCATGAGCTCGGGCTCAGAGGAATCGATGGGCGAAAGCTCGTGCAGCAGCGCCTTCATGTCCGGGCTCGCCACGCGGCCCTCCATAAACAGGCGCGCGAGCACGCCGGCGATCACGCCGTGGGCAACGTTGAAGCCATCGACCACGGCAGACGCACCGCCGTCGCCCTCCTCGAGCGCAAGCAACCCCTTGGACGTCGCCAGCCACAGCGTGCGCGTCAGGCCAAAAAGTGCGCCTTCCTCCTTGTCATCGTCCACCACGGCGGCGATCCACTCGCCCGCCTCGATGGCGCGGGAGACCTCAGCCGCAACGGCACCAAACGCGTCAGCATCGCCGGCGGCTGCGCGAACCATCGCAGGTATCTCAAACACACTGGAAGCAGCAGCCCCGCCCTCGCCGCCGATCAGCGCCAAGAAACGGTTCTGCATGGCGGTGATACCAAGCGTACCCAGCGCCGCGGAAACCTCATCGGCAGAAAACGCCGGGAAAGACGTCGCCTTAAAGTCGAGCTCAACAGGCGCATCGGTGCGGATGGTCGCCACCTTGCGGCTCAGCAGTGCGTCGTCGATGTGCGCGCGCAGGTTTTCGCCCATCTTGCCCTTGACCTCATCGGCGTGTGCGATGACCTCGTCCAGGCTACCGTACTGCGCGATGAGCGCGCTCGCCTTTTTGGGGCCGATGCCCGGTACGCCGGGAATGTTGTCCGACGTATCGCCCTTCAGACCATAAAAATCGGGCACGAGCGCCGGCGTGATGCCGTGATACAGATCGTCCACGCTCTCGGGGGTCATGATCGCCACGTCGGACAGGCCCTTACGAGTCGAGACCACGTTGACGTGCTCAGTCACGAGCTGATACATATCGCGATCACCGGTCACCAGCAGCATGTCGCAGCCGGCCTCCTCACCCAAGCGCGCCATGGTTCCCAGGATATCGTCGCCTTCCCAGCCCTCAGACTGCAGAATCGGCACATTGAGCGCACCGAGCAGCTCCTTGATCATCGGAAACTGCGCGTGCAGATCGGGGTCCATGGGTGGGCGCTGCGCCTTGTACTGCGGCAGCATCTCCATACGCACGCGCGGCTTGCCCTTGTCAAACGCCACAACGACTCCATCGGGGTTAAAGGCGTCGATCATCTTGAGAAACATATTCAAAAAGCCAAAGATCGCGTTGGTGGGGCGACCGTCCGGCGCGTTCATGGTGGGCGGCACGGCATGGAAGGCGCGGTGCATGAGCGAGTTGCCGTCGATAACGGCAAAGGTACGGCGCTTGTCAGACATATTGAATACCTCGCTTTGGGCTGGGCACGGTTTGCTCACACCAGTTTACACGCTCCCCGCCCCACGGCCACCGCACATCAGGCTTCCCTGCCGCCGCGGGCCCGCGCGTGATACGATGGCTCACGGTACATCAACCAGCACGATCGATCCGAAAGGAGCCTGCGTCATGGAGCGTCCCTGCGCATGGAAAAAGTACACGCCACAGCAGATCGAGGAGCTCGAGGAGCTTTGCCGCGGCTACAAGCAGTTTTTGAGTGAGAACAAGACCGAGCGCCTGTGCGTCAAGACCGGTATCACGATGGCCGAGGAGGCGGGCTACGTCAATCTGGAGACCGTGATCTCCGAGGGCCGCGCGCTCAAGGCCGGCGACAAGGTGTACGCCGCCAATCACGGCAAGGACCTTATGCTCGTCAACCTGGGCACCGCCCCGCTCGAGCAGGGCTTTAACATCCTGGGCGCTCACGTGGACTCGCCGCGCCTGGACCTCAAGCAGAACCCCGCCTTCGAGGCCGGCGACATGGCCTACCTCGACACGCACTACTATGGCGGCGTCAAGAGCTACCACTGGGTCGCTTCCCCGCTCGCACTCGTAGGCGTCATCTGCAAAAAGGACGGCACCACCGTCGACATCAACATCGGTGACAAGGCTGACGATCCGGTCTTTACCATCTCCGACCTGCTGATTCACCTCTCGAGCGAGCAGATGGCCAAGCCCGCCAAGGACGCCGTCGACGCCGAGATCCTCGACGTGATTGTGGGCGGCCGCCCCGTCAAGCTTGACGAGGACGACAAGGACGCTCCCAAGGAGCCCGTCAAGCAGATGTTCCTGGACATCCTCAAGGAGCAGTACGCCGTCGAGGAGGAGGACTTCCTCTCCGCCGAGATTGAGGTCGTGCCCGCCGGCCCGGCCCGCGACATGGGCCTCGACCGCTCCATGATTCTGGGCTATGGCCACGACGACCGTGTCTGCGCCTATCCGTCCATGCTCGCCCAGATCAACGTCGCCAACGTGGAGCGCACGAGCATCACACTCATCGTCGACAAGGAGGAGATCGGTTCCGTGGGTGCCACCGGCATGACGAGCCGCTTCTTCGAGAACACCGTCGCCGAGATCATGACGCTCGCCGGCGAGGATAGCCCGCTGGCCCTGCGCCGCGCACTCGCCCACAGCCGTATGCTCTCCTCTGACGTGTCCGCCGGCTTTGACCCGGGCTACGCCGGCAAGTTCGAAACCAAGAACGCAGCCTTTATGGGTCGCGGCCTGTGCTTTAACAAGTACACGGGCAGCCGCGGCAAGGGCGGCTCTAACGACGCCGACGCCGAGTATGTGGCCCTCATCCGCGACATCATGGACGAGGCCGGCGTGGACTTCCAGACCTGTGAGCTCGGCCGCGTCAACGCGGGCGGCGGTGGCACCATCGCCTACATCATGGCCAAGTACGGCATGAACGTCATCGACTCCGGTGTTGCCGTCCTGTCCATGCACGCCCTGTGGGAGGTCGCCAACAAGGCCGACATCTACGAGGCCTATCGCGGCTACAAGGCCTTCATCGAGCGCGCCTAACCAACCCTTCATCAGTTGCGGTGAAATACGGACTAAACTGGCCCATAAACGGCCAAAACAGACCGTATTCCTCCGCAACTTCCTTTTTGGCAGAGGAGAGTCCATGCTGCAGGTCATCATTTCGCCCGCCAAGCAGATGCGTGCGACCCAAGATGCTTTTGAAGTTCAGGGGATTCCGCCCTTTGCGCGCGAGACCGCCCAGCTGCACCATGCGCTCTTGAACATCGAACGAACCGAAGGCGACAGCGGCCTACAAGCTCTGTGGAACGTCAGCGACAAGCTGCTGGCCCCTTGTCTCGACATTTTGCATGAGTTCGAGCCCATCTTGGGAAACGGCGATCTTGCCGATTCCGGTATCGCGCGCCGCATCTCCCCTGCCATCATGTCCTATCACGGCATTCAGTACCAGAGCATGGCACCCGAGGTGATGGATTCCGCGCAGCTCGCATGGATGCAAGACCATCTATGGATCCTCTCGGGCCTTTACGGATGCGTACGCCCCTTTCATGCCGTTGAACCGTATCGGCTGGAGATGGGCGCGAAGCTTGCCGTCGACGATTCCCGAGACCTCTACGCGTTTTGGGGCGACAAGCTCGCACGGGCCATCGCTCCGGCAGGCTCCAACGCTACGATCGTCAACCTCGCCAGCGTAGAGTATGCCAAAGCCGTTCTGCCCCACCTCGCGGGCGACGCCACGGTCGTCACATGCCTCTTTGGCGAAGGCATCCACAACGGCAAGCCCATCCAGCGCTCGACCGCCAGCAAAAAGGCGCGCGGCTCCATGGTGCGGTGGATGGCAGAAAACAAGCTCGAGGATGTAAGCGGGCTCACCGCGTTTGACGTTGGTTATCGTCACTTTCCCGAGCTTTCAAATAAGAACACTTTGGTCTTCCTGAACGAACAGACCTTGTAGGACCACCGCTACTTTTGAATGTGCTGCCTAGGCACGGGGTCTATTCCGCCAAGCCGTCGGCTTTGCCAACTTCGTTTGTCGAGCCATCTTGGTAGGTAATCTTAACGTGCTCTACCTCGGACACCGCAACACCCGATGGGGGCTCCAAGCGCCATTCCGTCAGCGCGATATCCATAGTCGTAGGCACGTCGCCCTGATTCTTGAGCTTCACCGTCAGCGTTTTGAGCGCCGCATCATACGTCACGCGTTCGATTTCCTCACCAGGAATAGACCCACCGCTCAGCTGAAGCTGGACAAATCCATCGCGCGAATACCAATAGTCGCCCGGCGCGGCAACGGTATTGCCGCCCGTAACCTTCACTGTCATGATCGGCAGGGCATCGTCGGCCTCGAACTCCCATGCAGCGCCGCCGTGACCGCCAAACGTCCAGATACAAAAGGCAATCACCAGCACGGCAAGCACCGCAAAGCCAATCGCGACAAGGCCATGGTGCGCACGGCTTTCCTCGGCCGATACATCCCATTGCGTCTCTCGATATAGATGCTTGTCTTCCATGTTCGCCTCCCCACAGGCACGCTCGTTGGCCCAATCGTACCCATTCAGGCTATACTTGAGCCCATGACATAACGGGGAGCTTGCAGGACAAGACGGCAGGCTGAGACTGGGCGCGCCCGCCCTGACCCGCAAACCTGATATGGGTAATGCCAACGAAGGGAGCCGTGCCAATGAGCACACAGACCGAGCCCAAGCTCGTCACGCAAATCGACTTCGCCCGCGCCGGGCAGATCACACCGCAGATGAAGGAGGTCGCCGAGCGCGAGCATCGCGACCCCGAGTATATCCGCGAGCGTGTGGCCGACGGCCGCATCGCCATTCCCGCCAACATCGTGCATATCAAAAAGGGCATGCGCGCCTTTGGTGTTGGCGAGGGCCTGTCCACCAAGGTCAACGTCAACCTGGGCATCTCGGGCGACAAGGCCGATGCCGCCGAGGAATGGAAGAAGGTCAAGATCGCCGAGGACTTTGGCGCCGACGCCATCATGGACCTCTCCAACTCGGGCAAGACGCGCCAGTTCCGCCAGCAGCTCATCGACGAGACGCCGCTCATGGTGGGCACCGTCCCCATGTACGACGCCATCGGCTACATGGAAAAGCCGCTGGTCAAACTCACCAAGGACGACCTGCTCGAGGTCGTGCGCGCACACGCCGAGGACGGCGTGGACTTTATGACCATCCACTGCGGCATCAACAAGTCAGTCATCAAGACCTTTAAGGAGACCGGCCGCCTGATGAACATCGTCAGCCGCGGCGGCTCGCTGCTGTTTGGCTGGATGGAGGTCACCGGCAACGAAAACCCCTTCTACGAGTTCTACGACGAGGTGCTCGAAATCTGCCACGAGTACGACGTGACGATCTCGCTCGGCGACTCCTGCCGCCCGGGCTGCCTCTACGACTCCAACGACGCCACCGAGACCGCCGAGATGATCGAGCTGGGCAAGCTGTGCAAGCGCGCCTGGGCAGCCGGCGTCCAGGTCATGGTCGAGGGCCCGGGCCACATGGCGCTCGATGAGATTGCCGCCAACATGAAGCTACAGAAGCGCCTGTGCCACAACGCCCCGTTCTATGTGCTGGGGCCGCTGGTGACCGATATCGGCGTGGGTTACGACCACATCACCGCTGCCATCGGCGGCGCCATCTCCGCCAGCTCCGGCGCCGACTTCCTGTGCTACGTGACGCCGGCCGAGCACCTGTGCCTGCCCAACGCCCAGGACGTGCTCGATGGCCTCATGGCCACCAAGATCGCCGCGCACGCCGCCGATATCGCCAAGAAGGTACCACATGCCCGCGATATGGACGACAAGATGGGTCAGGCACGCCGTAAGCTCGACTGGGACGCCATGTGGAAGTGCGCGCTCGACCCGGTTACGGGCAAGAAGCGCTACGAGGAGTCCCCCGCCGCCACCGAGGGCACCTGCACCATGTGTGGCAAGATGTGCGCCGTCCGCACCGTCAATAAGGTGTTCGAGGGTACGACGATCGATCTTGGCATGGAGGATTAACGCGTCACCGGAGCCACCATCGGTAACAAGGTGCTCGTCAATTGTTGACATGTGAACATTTGTTTATATTTACGTAAAGATTGCACCGCCCGCCCGGGTTCGGAATACAGCCGGCCCGGGCATCTTTATAATGCAGGCTTAAAGACCCATTTGATTCCGACCGGACAAGGGAGCGAACATGGATCGCAGTAAGGTACCCGCCGTTCTATCCATCGCGGGATCCGATTCCAGTGGCGGTGCCGGCATTCAGGCCGACATCAAGACCATCACGGCGCACCGCCTGTATGCCGAGACGGCTATCACCGCCATCACAGCGCAAAACACACTGGGCGTCACCGCCGTGCAGAATATCTCCCCTGATATCGTCGCTGCGCAAATTGACGCCGTCTTTGACGATATCCGCCCGAGTTCCGTCAAGATTGGCATGGTCTCCTCTGCCGAGATTATCGAAGTCATCGCAGACCGCTTGAGCGCTTGGAACGCAACGAACGTGGTCGTCGACCCCGTCATGGTCGCCACCTCGGGCGCGCGCTTGATTGCCGAGGATGCCTCCGAGGCACTCACCCGCCGCCTGTTCCCGTTGGCAACGGTCATCACGCCCAACATCCCCGAGGCTATGGCGCTGCTCGACTACGAGGTCGATTCCGAGCGCACGCAACAAAATGCCGCTATGCTCCTCACCCGCCGCTTTGGCTGCGCAGCCTTGGTTAAGGGCGGTCATTTTGTCAACGAGGCCAACGACGTACTGGCCGAGCCTGCGCCCCTCGATGACGAGGGTAACCACCTGGGCGATCCACTCACCACGTGGTTCCGCCACAAGCGCATCGAGACCGGCAACACGCATGGCACCGGCTGCACGCTCTCATCCGCCATCGCTTGCGCGCTGGCCCAGGGCATGGAACTTGCCGACGCCGTCAATGCGGGCAAGGCATACCTGACAGGCGCTCTGGCCGCCGGCCTGAACATGGGCAAAGGCTCTGGCCCTGTCAACCACATGTGGCAATACTAAATAGCCAAGTAACCTGCCAAAAAGAGACAGGCTACCTTGCACCAAAAACCGTCGCAACATTCGATGAAAATCGTGCAAACGCGAAAAATCATCGGATGTTGCGACGGTTTGATTTTAGATAGCGGTCGAGCAAAGGACCGGGGCGCCTATTCGTCGGCGAGCTGGATGCCGAGCAGACCCGAGAGTGCCAACGCCTGCTCGGCATTAACCGTCAGGCCACGCAGCTCATGGTAGTCGCCCGAGACGACAGGAGCCGCGAACGTACAACACGATACATCCACGCCGGAAAGCGGCGTCTTGAACACATCGATTCGCGTCAGGTCGCAGCCGTCCAAGCGCAATTGCCCCAGCTTTGCCCCCTGGAGTGCGGCCTCGGTCAAACGCGTGTCACGCGCAGCCATGGGGCCAATGCTTCCCTCCGAAAGGTTCGCATAGCTCAAATCGCACGATGTAAACGACACGCTCGACAGACGCGCCCTGAGCAAGTTGAGCCCCGGCGCCGAGCAGTCAACGAAGTCGCAGCGGTTGAGCCAGCAACCTTCCATGTTGCAGCGGATAAAGCGGCAACCGCGAAACACCACGTCGCGAAACGTCGAGCCGCTCCAGTCAACGCTATCGAACTCGCATGATCGGAACACGACGCCATCGAAGGTCGCGCCGTTCGCCACGTCGCAGGCAAGATCCAAATCCTCAAAAGCGGTATTGGAGACGAGCTCATCGCCCTCGGCAAAGAGGTCGATGAGCTCGTCCATGCCCATATGGCAGCCAATCCGTTCGTTTACCCGGGCAAAACCACCACAAAGGTGCCTGTCCCCTTTGCGGTGGCTTGGGGTCGCGCTACTCACCGAGCATCTCTTGGAGCTTAGCTGCCACGGCGTGACCCAGGCTCTCGTGGCTTTCGGGCATCATATGCAGATAGTCGATATCGCCCGGCTCGGCAAACTCCGCTGCATTCAAAAAGTCGCAGCCAAACTGCTCGGCCACATGTGCGTAGTACTCACCAAAATGTTCCGAGGCTTCTACGGAATGCTCGTCAAAATCGGTCATATACACATCGGCGATCTGCGGCTTAATCTTGATAGGCGCCATCAGCAAAATGCGCGGGCAGGGCGCGGCATCGGTCCAGGGAAACGCGCGGACGGCGCGAATCAGCGCCATGGCGCCACGGGCGATATCGGAAGCCGTCACGTTAAAGACCGTCTTACAGTCGTTGGTGCCCAGCATGATCACAATGGCGTCCAGCGGCTTATGGGCCTCGAGCAGCATCGGAAGTGCGCGGATGCCGTTAAGATTGGTGTCCAGATGGCACATGTCGTCGCATACCGTCGTGCGGCCGTTGAGGCCTTCTTCAATTACATGCCAGCCCTCGCCTAAGTCACGTTGGGCCACGCCACACCAGCGCACATCCCGCGCATAGCGCACCGCGGTGCCGTCGCGCATGCCCGCCGGATCGTAACCATAGGTGTTGCTGTCGCCAAAGCATAGAACGTTTTTCATCGTAAGCCCCTCGCTCAGTAAAAAGCCGACGGAAGCAGCCTCTCCCGTCGGCTCGACCTATCTATCAGCACGTACCGATTACAGATACTTGCGCCAATCGTCCTCGTCCTCATCATCCTCGGTAGCAGCCTGGGTCTGCTCGGCGGCGCGAGCTGCCGCAGCGCGAGCGGCAACCTGGGCATAGGACTCCTCATTGCGCTCGGGGAAGTTTGCCAGCACGTGCTCGAACTTGGCAAAATCCTCATCCCAGCGCGTAGAAGGCACGGCAAAGAAGACTTGCTTGACCTTAAAGTCGCCCGACGCGAGCTCCTTGCGGAAGAGCTCGGCCACGGCCTCTGCGTCAAAGCCGTTGTTGTCGCAGCCCCAAGCGCCCAGCACGAGCTTCTCGCGACCTAGCTCGTCGCAGATGGCAAGCACAAAGCGAATGCGGTCGCGCAGGGCATCCAGCAGCGCATCGTCGCTCACGCGATACTCCTGGCGGGCGCGCTTAACGTTGGGCGCGGCGGCCACGATCACGTCGGCGTATGCATGCACGTGGTTGCGGTCGAAGCGCACCGCAGGCACCACCAGCGCACGGTTTCGGTAAAGCTCGCAGTTGATGTTGCGGCGACGGTTCTCGCCGTACCATTTGCGCTGCTTATCGAGAACGTTGTACAGATACGAATCGGCGCACAGCGTGGCCTCCTGGCCCAGATAACCCTGAATATAGCCACCGCCCGGATTGGTGAACGAGGCAAAGGCGAGCACGGCCATGTCGCAGAACTGCGCATAGCCACGACCGTTGTCCAGGATGGCCTGCGTGGCGGAGGCATCGAGCACGGTGACCTCGGGCAGAACCGGAGCGGGCTCCTCTGCAGGCGCGGACACAGCTTCAGCGATTTCCTCGACGGGCTCGAGCGCTGCCTCGACCTCGGCAGCCTCCGCGCCCTCGACGTCCTCGGCAACCTGTTCTTCGGCGGCCACAGCACTCTGAACCTTGGCCTTCATCGCCGCGACAAAGCCGGCAGGCATACCGTCAAACTCTCGAACACCGGCAAGCGAACGCTCGATATCCTTGGCGCACGCTTCGGACACAGTTGCCACGTGACGCTCGGCAGCCTTGGCACGGGCCTCGCGCTTGGGATTGGGCTGACCCGCTCGGTTGGACCTGCGGTTACGGTTCCTGTTGTCGACGTCTGCCATACGTGGCCACCTTTCCTGTCGCTGCCGCTATCGGCTTTTCCCATCCATGATACCCCGCCGCGTACAAAAAAGACGGCCCCGAAGGACCGCCTTTCGCATCGATTTGCACGCACGGCAAGCACCGCCGCAATTCGCCACTAGTCGCGACGGCCAAGGATGTTCAGGATGCGCAGGAACACGTTGATAATGTCCACGAACAGATTGGACGCCATGAGCACGGCGTTGGGCAGCGTAGGCGGCACTGTCGTGGCAACATAGGTGTCGTAGCCAATAAAGCCGGCGAACACCACGATCACGATCAGGTCGGTGATGGTCTGCGAGACGCCCATGAACATCAGCACGATCTCAACCAGAATAGTGGCGAGCAGAATGCCAAAACCGATGCCATATACGCGCTGGAAAAACTTGGGGAACGTCACGCCCAAGGCGCCAAAGACAAAGGTGATGGCGGCCGTGGCGATAAAGGCAGTGTTGATGGTGGGCAGGTCGTAGTTGGCAAGGCCAAACGACGCGGTCAGGCCAAAGGTACTCGCAAAGATTACGTAGCCCACAAGGGACAGGCCCACGGACTGCTTGCTGGCGGCAGCCGACATCATGACCATGCCGACGATGGTCAAAATAAACGAGCCAAAGACCAGCGGCAAGGCGGCGCCGCTCATCATCATGCGCGCAAACGACATGGTGCTCGTAAAGTAGGCGCCGGCGCCCATGGCGCAAAAGCCCAAGAAGATCAGGGCAGACATGGCGAGATTGTACGCGCGCGGCGACATCTCCTTGGCGCGGCTTGCGCCGCTCTCGACGGGGCCGTTCTGATAGCCCTGGATATCGTTCATAGGTTCGTCCTTTCAAAAAGCGCCACAAATAACGGCGCAGTAGCTGACAAGTTTCCTGCCATTGTACCCGAACGCCACGCGTTCTTACCTGCGGCGCTCGCCCTCGAGCGTACGATCAAACGCCCAAACCCACCAACGCATCACGTGTGCCTGCGAGCCGTCCGCCCGCTCGCGCGTCTGGTCCTCCAGATACAACTCGGTCGCATGTTCGCCAAAACGAACCTTATAAGTCGCCGTACGAATGCCGTGAACCGTCAGGCCAAAACCGGTGGACGAGACAATCTCGTCAATCGTAAAGCAACGACCGTCGACCCAGCAGACGGTGACCGGCACGACCTGTCCGCCCGCGAGGATGCGAGCCACGACGTCCACATACTGCTTGTGCACGCGCCGAGTTTTGCCATCTGTCTGTCGATATTCCATGTCTCCTATTATCGAACGCATGTTTGCATATTGTAAAGCGAACAGACTGTGGTTTTGGGGTGTTGGGGCGCGCGCATGTGTCCGCATGGCGTGTTAGCAAAAAGAACACCCGCGGTCAACAGGGATAATATTCAATTTTAGTGCCAAAAAATTCACTGCTCCCATCAGAACTCGGTAAAGAAACCCGCAGGAGGTGATACGATTTATCATGTTTCTGTAACGTGCCTGCAAACTTCGAGAAAGCCCATATATGGACGTAACGTTCTCAACCTTCCTCGGCCAACTTGTGTCGAACCCAGTCCTTGCCGTCACCGTGATCCTCGCGCTCGGCGCCATCTTCGTCAATGGATGGACCGACGCACCCAACGCCATCGCGACCTGCGTCACTACGCGTTGCATGCCCGCCCGCGCCGCCATTCTCATGAGTGCCGCATTCAACTTCCTCGGCGTGCTCATCATGACGCACTTTAACGCGAGCGTCGCCAACACCATCTCCCATATTGTCGACTTTGGCGGAAACAGTACCATGGCGCTCGCCTGCCTGTGCGCGGCGCTGTTCTCCATCGTCGTCTACGGCGCCACAGCGTCGCGTTTTGGCATCCCCACCTCGCAAAGCCACAGCCTTATCGCCGGCCTGACCGGTGCCGCCATCGCCCTCGGCGGTGCGAGCAGCGTCAACGTCCACGAGTGGATGAAGGTCATCTACGGCCTGGCGCTCTCCATCGGCCTGGGCTTTGTCATGGGCTGGGTCCTGTGCAAGCTCGTCTCGATTCTTTTCGCCGCCGCCAACAGGCGACGTGCCAATGTCTTCTTTAAATACGCTCAGATCGCGAGCGCTGCGGCCATGAGCTTTATGCACGGCGCGCAGGATGGACAGAAGTTCATCGGCGTGCTCTTTTTAGGCGTGGCCTTTGCCAGCGGCCAGACGAGCGTCGGCGATGCCGGCATCCCCATCTGGATTATGCTGCTATGCTCGGCCACCATGGGCATCGGCACCAGCGTGGGCGGCGAGCGCATCATCAAGTCCGTTGGCCAGAGCATGGTCAAGCTCGAAAAGTACCAGGGCTTCTCCGCCGACCTGGCGGGCGCCGCGAACCTGCTGCTTGCCACCCTTACCGGCATCCCCGTGTCCTCCACGCACATCAAGACCTGCGCCATCATGGGCGTCGGCGCCGTCAAGCGCCTTTCGGCCATCAACTTCGGCGTCGTCAAGGACATGATGTTCACCTGGTTCTTCACCTTCCCCGCCTGCGGACTCATCAGCTTTGTCATGGCCAAGCTGTTCATGATGTTCATCTAGCCACACCGAGCGTCCATCCGGACCGCAAAACTTCGCCCACCCGTCTTCGCCTCGAAAGGACCCACTCATGGCAAAGAAACCCGATTCGTTCTACTTTGACAACTACGTCGCCTGCGCCGACCTTGCCGTCCAGGCCGCCGAGCTGCTTACCAAGATTTTCGAGAACTTCGATCCCGCGAAGATTCACGATATGCTCGACAAGATGCACGCGATCGAGCATGCGGCCGACAAGAAGCACCATGAGCTTGAGGACGCCCTGCTCACGGCCTTTATCACCCCGCTTGAGCGCGAGGACCTGGATCTGATGAGCTGCTCGCTCGACACCGTGCTCGACCGTATCGAGGGCGTCGTGCAGCGCGTCTACTTCACCAACATCCAGAGCATCCATCCCGACGCCATCGTCATCGCCCACAAGGTGACCGACGCCTGCCGCGCCATGAAGGACCTGATGGTCGAGCTGCCTAACTACCGCAAGTCCAAGACGCTGCGCGAGCTCGTCATCCAGATCAACACCATCGAGTCCGAGGCCGACGAGCTCTATATCAACGCCATGCGTAACCTGCACGTTAACGGCAAGGACCCGCTCGAGGTCATCGCTTGGCGTGACGTGTACGCCTTCCTGGAGTACTGCGCCGACTGCTGCGAGAATGTGGCCGATGTCGTGGATTCGATTGTCATGAAGAACAGTTAATTGGGGGTACGTGTCCCGGCGGCGAAGGGCCGGCCACGGTTTGCTTTCTCACTCCGGCTGCTTTGCAGAGTCGTTCGAAAGTAAACCGTGGCCGGCCCTTCGCCTTACGTACCACCATTGGGAACTTTGGCTGATAGATTTAGCGCGATGGGGGTTTGCCTGAAGGGACCTATGGTACCCGTTCGGACACTTTGGCCCTTGATGAGCGTTTGGCTGATTGCTGCTTTGGGTACTGTTTGGGTTACTTTGGGTTTGTTTGATTTTTAATTGTTGGAGGGCTTGTATGTCTTATTTGGATCTGGCTCGGTCTCGGTATTCTTGTCGCGAGTTTGAGAATCGTTCTGTTGAGCAAGCTGTGGTGGATGCCATTGTTGAGGCTGGGCGTATTGCTCCTTCTGCTTGTAATAATCATCCAGCCCGTGTGATGGTGCTGGATACGCCTGAGCTGTTGGAGAAGGCTGCTGCTTGTCAGCCTCGGTTTGCTCGTGATGGGTCTATCTTTGGAGCTCCGCTTGTCTTCCTTATTTGCAGCGTTACCGATGATGCTTGGGTACGCCCGTATGACCAGATGAATTCCAGTGAAATCGATACGTCCATCGTGTGCGACCAGATGATGATGGAGGCCACCGAGCAGGGCCTGGGAACGTGCTGGGTATGCCATTTTAAGCCTGAGGTGGCACAGGAGCAGTTCAATCTGCCCAAGGGCGTCTATCCCTATCACATGCTCGTCTGTGGCTATCCCGCCGACCACATCGCCGATCCCGAGCATCGCGAGGCCCGCACTATTCCCCTCTCCAACTTCCTCCTCAAGTAGTTTTTAGACATACCTTAAAATCTACCTTTTACCACGCGCCCTTCGCCGAGTTCTGTCCTATCGCATGCAGAGCTCGGCGTTTTGTTTCCCAACCCGTATACAGCCACAAAAAAGGAGCCCGCAGGTGCGAGCTCCTCTTAAGGACACTAGATTGTAGCTCTGATGCTAGTCCAGGTCGTCGGCAGCAAAGTTGTCGATCGGGGCAAAGGGATCGGCCACGGGGACAACCGGGTCAGCGACGGGCAGCGGCTCGGCGGGAACAGTCACCGCAGGAGAAGCGGCAGAACCGACCGGCGTAGAGGCCATGAGGTCGCCCGGGAAGGAGTTCTGGGCATCGTCCATGAAGTGCTGGATGAGCTTGAGATACTCGGCCTTGAACTCCTCACGGGAAGCCTTGAGACGATCGATCTCCTCGAGCTCGGCCTGCTTTTCGGTCAGAGCCTGGCGGATAACCTCGCGGGCCTTGGCGTCAGCCTCGTTGCGGATACGCTCAGCATTCTCGTTGGCATCGTTGACGATGGTCTCAGCGGTCTGCTGGGCAGCGATCAGGGCAGCGGAAATCTGGCGCTCCTGAGCGGAGAAGTCAGGGGCGGGAGCAGCCACGGGGGCGGCAGGAACGGCTTGGGCGGTGGCATCCTGAGCCTGGGCAAGCTGAGCCTGCGCATCGGCAAGCTGCTGCTCGGTAGCAGTCAGACGACCCTTAAGGTCGACGATCTTAGCGAGCATAGCGTCAACCTCGGAGGACAGTGTCTCCAAGAAGACGTCGACCTCGGCAGGATCGTAGCCACGCTTGGCCTCAGAGAAAGTCTGAGCCTGGATGTCTGCAGGGGTAATAGCCATAACAAGTCTCCTTTTTCATCGCCTCGGCGCTACACGCCCGACGTAAGTTACTAAGTCAGTTCTACACGAGTATACCTATAAGAAGCTGCAGAACCAGCCTCTGCACCAACTGTAACGCAATAATCGCAACGACCGGCGAAAAATCGATACCGCCCATCGGCGGGATGAAACGACGGAACAGGTTGAGCCACGGACCGCACACGCTATCAAGCACCGCGGCAATATCCTGAAGCAAACCACCCTGCTTCATGGGAATCCACGTCATAAAGCAGTAGACGACAATGAGCGTGGAATAGAAGTTGAACAGCGTGTTGACCAGCTGGACGATAGTGTAGATGTTGATGGGAATCTCCTCGTCTTGTCTTTACTTAAGGTAGCCGTCGGCACGAAGCTTCTTGAGATCGGAATCTTTGACCTCGCAACCGGCGGGCAGCACCATGAACACGCGGTCGCCCACCTCCTTGACCGTGGCGCCCAGACCGCAGGCAAAGCCGTAAGAGAAGTCCAAGACGCGCTTGGCAACTTCGGTGCGTACGCCCACAAAAATCAGTGCGACAGGCTGCTTGGTGCGAACGCGGCGTACCACGGTCTCCACGTCGTCATAGCTCTCGGGGCGCAGGACATAGGCCGGCAGCTGCGGCGTGGCGTTGATGATATTGCTCGCATAGGCCGAGGCATCGCTCGGCGCAGGCGCGGGCGCAGCGGCGGCACGGGCGCGGGTGTTCTCGGCGTAGCTCGACGGCGTGTCATAGGCACCAGGACGATAACCGCTCGCAACGCTGTCCTGCGAGCGCGAAGGCGGGTTATACGTCGTGGCATGGCGGGAGTCATCGCCGACCAGCTGACCGGAGCGCGTATACACGGCAACCGACTCAGCTTCACCACGGCGCGTCTGACCAAGCAGGCCGTTGCTCGGCTCGTCTTGGGTGTAGAAGCCCTCGCCCGAAGCACCGCTGTAGCCGTTGCCCTGATAACCATCGTCATAGCCGTCATCGTAGCCGTAGTCGTCGTCCTGGCCATAACCCTGGTCGTAACCCTGCTGGCCGCCCAGGTGCATCTTATTTTTAATCTCGTCAAGGAAGCCCATGGTTGTGTCCTCTCGCGGTTTAGTGCAGGCGCCCCGATAATCAGTGCGCACTTCAGAGCCTTATTTTACTGCAAACTCCGGGCTAAATACTACCCTGCCCAGGCGAACGAGCGTAGAGCCCTCCTCAAGGGCAGGCTCAAAGTCCTCGCTCATGCCGCAGGAAAGCTCAGGCAGGTTCAAATCGGGATGCGCCGCCTCCAGCTCATCCCTCAGCTCACGAAGCCCCGCAAAGGTGCGGCGTGCCACATCCTTATTCCCCCGGGGCGCCATAGTCATAAGCCCCTGCACGCAAATTCCCTCAAGCTCCGCAAGCTCACCCGCGGCGGCGCGAATCTCATCGGGCGAAAAGCCTCCCTTCGACTCCTCACCACTCACATTGACCTCAATGAGCACACGCTGGAGGCCGGCGAGCTCGCCTGCCTCAATCTTGCGGACAGCACGGCTCGAGATCGCCTGCGCCAGATGCAGCGAACCCACCGAGTGAATCAGCTCGGCTGAGCCCAGCACCGCATTGATCTTATTGGTCTGCAGGTTGCCGATCATATCGAAGCGCACCTCGGGCAGCTCCGGATGCTCCGCCAGACCCGTGAGCTTGCGAACCAGCTCCTGCGGGCGGTTCTCGGCAAAATGGCGATACCCCGCCTGGATGGCGGCAACGGTCTCATCGACACCAACGGTCTTGGACACGGCAATGAGGCGCGCGGCGTCGTGGGGGCGGCCCGCGCGATCGAGCGCCGCATAAAAACGTTCCAGAATCTGCTCGCGGCGAGCGCGCATCAAGTCCAAATAGTTATCCATTGCCAATCGCCTCCGCTGACAGCCAAACAAGTAGTCCCATGCTAACGCAAGAGCGCGGTCCCGCATGTGCAAGGCCGCGCTCACTTAGGTATTTACAATCTTTCGACGAACGGGGTCACTTACTCCTCGTCGTCCTCGCCATCGTCCTCGTCCTCAAGATGATCGAGCAGGTAGCGAAGACTCTCGCTGACCTCGTTGGCGGGCACCTTGGCAACGTAGCGCGCGTCGACGGCGGGCCTCATGATAACACCCTCGCCCGAAGGCACGCGCATGCTCTCGAGCTCATCCTCGTCCACACGGGCGATATCGCCGGCAGTCATGCGCTGTCCGGTCAAAAGGAAGGTCAGACGGCAGGCGGCATCGATAGAGATCGAGGCAATGCGATCCAAGTAGCGCGAAACCATGATGGCGCGGCGCAGGTCGTCGTAGTTGCTGTCATCGTCCATAAAGTCGCCCGTATCCATACGGTTAAAGGTGCGGAAGAACTTCTCGTATGCCGCATGCACCGGCTCGTCCTCGACGGCCAGGTTGCAAATGATGGACATGTCGTTGGTGACGAGCGCAGAAAGCGACGAGCCTAGCACCTGGTACACGGCCTCAGCCTCGGCCTCGACCGTGCCGACAAGCTCCTGGGGCAGCGAGATGTCGGCCTTGATCATATGACGCGTGGCACGGCAGATCTGACGGACCTTATCGGTCATGCGCTGCAGGTTAAAGTCGACGTAGATGATCGTCTGAAGCAGGCGGAAGTCGGAAGCAACCGGTGACTGCGTGGCGATCAGGTTGTAGCAGACGGCCTCCAGGTTGGCGCAGCGCGCGTCAATCGAAAGCGTGCGCTTCTTGGTCTTGGTGGCGAGCTTGCGGTCGTCGGTCACATAGGCCTTCACGGCATCGTGGAGGGCCAGATCGACGGCCTCATAGATGCTCAGCATCTCGTGACGGGCCTCGACGAGCTGACGGGAAAACAGTTTGCGCATGGTTCACTCCAATCAGTTGGGTGCGGTCATGCCGCCCGCACAGTGAATACGCACCGGACTAGGTCCGATCGGCTTGGGACTAGTCGCACCGATCAGCCAAAGCGGCCGGTGATATAGTCTTCCGTCCGCGAGTCCACCGGGCTGGTGAAGATCGCGTCGGTTTGACCATACTCGATGAGCGTGGCGGGCTCGCCGGCAACTTCCTGCAAGAAGAATGCGGTGTAGTCGCTGATACGAGCTGCCTGCTGCATTGAATGCGTGACGATGATGATCGTCATCTCGGGCGCCAGCTCGGCCATCAGATCCTCGACCTTAGAGACGGACGTGGGGTCGATGGCGGAGCAGGGCTCGTCCATCAGGAGAACATCGGGTTGCACCGCAAGCACGCGCGCGATGCACAGACGCTGCTGCTGACCGCCCGAGAGCGCCAAACCATCCTTGTTGAGCTGATTGGATACCTCTTTCCAGAGGTTGGCGCGCTTGAGCGATTCTTCCACGATGTCATCGAGGTCGCTTTTGCTAGTCACGCCCTGCAGACGAGGGCCAAAGGCGACATTCTCGTAGATGGATTTGGGAAACGGGTTGGGCTGCTGAAAGATCATGCCCACGCGACGACGGAGGTCGACCGGGTCGACGCCCTCGGCATAGATATCATTGCCGTCGAGCGTCATGGTGCCCTCGACGCGCGTACCCTCGATCAGATCATTCATGCGGTTGATGCAGCGCAAAAACGTCGACTTGCCGCAGCCCGAAGGGCCAATGAAGGCGGTGATGGCGTTTTTGGCGATGTTGAGGTCAAGCCCCGTCAGCGCATGAAAGTCACCGTACCAAAAGTTGAAATCCTTGGCCGTAATGGCCGCTTGCTCCAGCGTGGGAGCGGACTGATAAACGGACATGGGACTCCTTAACTAGCGACGCTTGCGCGACAGGAAGCGCGCAAACAGGTTGAAGGCCAGAATGATCACCATCAGCAAGAGCGCGGTGCCGTAGGCTGCGTTCATGTTGATGCCGTCGTTGGCAAGCAGGTACAGGTGAACCGTCATGGGGCGGCCGGAATCGAGCGGCGAAATAGGTAGATTGATGGCTTGGCCCATGGTGTAGAGCACCACCGCGGTCTCGCCAATGGCGCGGCCGATGGCGAGGACGATGCCCGTGGCAATACGGCCAAAGGCAGAAGGAAGCACAATCTTGGAGACAACCTGCCACTTGGTGGCGCCCAGGCCGTACGCGCCCCAACGGATATAGCGCGGGACGGCGCGAATGGCCTCTTCGGTGGTGCGCATGACGATGGGAAGCATCAAGAGCGCGAGCGCCAGAGCGGCCGAGACCATCGAAAGGCCCAGGCCCATGGCCTCGACAAACAAGGCGTAGCCAAACAGGCCCATAACGATGGAGGGCACCGAGGCCAAAGCGTCAGCAGCGTAGCGAATGAGCTCGACGACCTTGCCCTGCTTGGCGTACTCGGCCAGATAGACGGCTGCCAGCACAGCAATCGGCGTGCAGATAAGCATGGCGAGCGCCGTCACATAGACGGTCGAGACGATCGTGGGCCAAATTCCGCCCTCGGCGTTGACGCCCTGGGGCCAACCGAAGATAAAGTCGAGCGAGATGTGTGGCAGGCCGTTGATGACCACGTAGGCGATGATAGCGACCAGCACCAGCGTGGTGATGTATGCCGCGGCACGGAACACGCCAAGCATGATCTTGTTGGACAGGTCCTTGTTGATGCGGCCCTTCTTGCCGTGGGAAAGGGCACGCTTGATGCGCTCGCGCGACGAGGTCGTATCGACCGTCGTGTCAACGGAATCGGACATAGCCTACCCCCTCTTCTTCTTGGAAACCAGGCGGACGATGCCCACCAGCGTGGCGGAAATGATAAACAGGACCACGCCCATGCCGAACAGCGCCGAGCGATGCAGACCCGAGGAATAGCTCATGTCGAGCGCAATCTGGCTCGTGAGCGTCGAGATGGGGCTCGCAATGCTGTCGGGAATAACCGGGGCGTTACCCACGACCATGAGCACGGCCATGGTCTCGCCGATGGCACGGCCCATACCCAGCACGATGGCATCCACGATACCCAGCTTGGCGGCAGGTAACACGACCTTATAGATAGTCTGCCACTTGGTGGCGCCCATGGCATACGATGCCTCGCGAATGCCCATGGGAATGGAATTGAGAGCATCGATGGTAAGCGTCGTGATGGTGGGCACGATCATAATGGCGAGCACGAACCACGCCGTCAGCGCGCCAAAACCAAGACCGCCGGTCAGTTGTGCGATAAACGGGCGGATGATGATCATGCCAAAGAAGCCATAGATGATAGAAGGGATGCCGGCCAACAGGTCAACGGCAGGGCTGATGAGCTTGCGCACGCGCTTGCTGGCGATCTCGACCAGATACACGGCCGTGCCCACGCCTAGGGGCACACCCATGGCGAGCGCGCCGACGGTCACCAGACCCGAGCCGGCAAGCAGCGACACGATGCCGTAGTGACCCTCAGAGGGCGCCCACGTAAAGCTAAAGAAGTCCGCCAGACCGATGTCGGTAAAGACGGGCAGCGCCGAGTACGTGGTAAAGACAAAAATCAGGATGACGGTAACAACCGCCAAGAACGCGCAGGCAAAGAAGATCCACTGCAGCGCCTTCTCCTTGATATAGGTGCTGCGCGATACGAGCGCCAGCTCGCGCTTCTTGGGCGCCTGACCATTCTGCTCAGTCTGGGAGTTTTCCTGTGCTTCCATGCTACTCACTCCCCTTCTCGTCGTTGGTGACGGGGATAAAGCCCGCCTCGCGAATCTGCTTGTCCATCTTTTCGGACGTCACATAGTCGATGTAATCCTGCGCCTGCTGCGAAGGCGCACCCTTCACAAAGAAGTAAAGGTCGCGTGAGATGGGATAGCCGCCGCTCGCGACCGTCTTCTCGGACGCCTCAACATGATTGACCGAGACGGCCTTGACCGAGGTCTTGGCGTTGAGGCTATCGACGAAGCCCAGCGAAATGTAGCCAATGGCACCGTGCGAACGAGATACCACGTCGCGCACCTGGCCCGTGCCCGAAAGAACGGCCGAGCGGCGATCGAACGGGGTGCCGTCCATCACGATGGTGCGGAATGCTTCACGCGTGCCGGATGCCTCGTCTCGGTTGATGACCTGAATCTTCAGGTCCTCGCCACCGACCTCTTTCCAATTAGTAATCTTGCCGGCATAGATATCGCGGAGCTGCTCGGTCGAGAGGTTATCGACCGGGTTATCGTCGTTCACGATGACCGCGATACCGTCGTGGGCAATGACGATGGGAGTCAGGCCCAGATCCTGTTCGTCGGCATTGAGTCCACGGGAGGAGCTGGCGATATCGGCCGTGCCAGCGCTGACGGCTTCGATGCCAGCGGAAGAGCCCAAACCGGAAACGAGCACGTCGATGCCGGTCTCCTCCTTAAAGCCCTCTGCCGCAATTTCGGCGATAGGAAGGCAGGTCGTGGAGCCGGCCACGGTAATGGAAGAGGTAGAAGATCCCGAAGAACAGGCGCACAGCGTAAGCGTAAGCACAGCGGCGCTCAGGACCGATACGATCTTTCTCATAGCATCACGCCGATCGCAGCATGGCGCCCACAGGTGCCGTCCTCGTTACGGTAGGAATAAAAGCGGTCGTTCTGGCGCACAGTCGAAAGCTGGGTATCCACGATATTATCCGCGTCCACACCGGCATCTACCAGCGCCTCACAAATGGCAGCGGAAAGATCGAGCATGCGAGAGGCACTCGCATCGATGCAAGAGAACTCGACGGCAAAGCGATCCATGAGTTCCTGGGATACCTCATATTCGTCAGCCAAGATATGGGGGCCGATATAGGCGGAAACGTCGCTCGCATCGCAGCCGGCAGCATCGCAAAGCGCCTGGCACGCCTTGGCAGAAATACGTGCAATCGTGCCCTTCCAACCGGAGTGCACCACGGCAAATCCGCCAGGGGCCACCAGCACCACGGGAGCGCAGTCGGCAAAGCAGAGCAGCACGGGCACGTCATGGGCCGTACAGACGATGGCATCGCAGCCCTCGGCAATCTGCTCGCGAACAGCCTCAAGATCGTCGGCGCCGTTCGAAGTCACCGTAACGATATGGTCACCATGTACCTGATTGGGCACGAGCAGATTATGCTCGCACTCAGTGGCGCCCATAGCTTCGAGCGCTCGACGACGATTTTCTTGAACAGCAAAGGGGTCATCGCCTACATGCGAGCCCAGGTTGAGCGAGGAGTACGCATCTTCAGAAACGCCACCGGTACGCTCGGTAAAGGCAAAGCGGACATCGGATGTCGCGCCCTCCACCAACGTAACTCCATCATGGTCGACACGCGAAACGTTGTCCGCACGTGCTGCCATACTAAAGCCTCCTAATAACACAAGTACCGCGGCGTCGCCGCGCAGTCCGCGTTTATACGGCTGTCATACTTCCTTAAAAGGATACCCGCAGCGGTAGGGACCAAACGTAAAGGGAACGTAAGGAGATTGGAGGCTTTCGTTTACAAACGAGAAACAAAACGGGGTGCATCCAAATGGACACACCCCGTGCAGGTCGTTGAGAAAAACGAACTAGAAGCTACCGCGCTTCAGGAAGTCGGGAAGCTCGAACTGGTCGTTGCCAAAGTTGGGCAGCTCGGTACCACCGACGTTGCGGGTCGGAGCGGCCTGAGCCGGGCTGGCAGCCGGAGCGGTGCGCTGCGGCTCAGCGGAGGCAGCGGCCTTGCTCTGAGACTGCTGAGCAGCAAAGAGCTCATCCTGACGGTTGACGTTGGAGTCGGAGAAGCCCGTAGCGATGACGGTGATACGCACCTGATCGCCCAGGGACTCGTCGACAACGGTACCGAAGATGATGTTGGCCTCGGGGTCGACGGCGTTGGCGACAACGTCGGCGGCGTCGCTGATCTCCTGGATGCCCAGGTCCTTGGAACCGGCGATGGAGAGCAGCACGCGCGTGGCACCATCGATGGAGCTCTCGAGCAGCGGGCTGGAGATGGCCTGCTGGGCAGCGTCGACGGCACGAGTATCCCCAGAAGAGGTACCGATACCCATCATGGCGGTACCGGCCTGCTTCATGATGGTCTTAACATCGGCGAAGTCCAGGTTGATGATACCGGGGACGGTGATGAGGTCGGTGATGCCCTGGGTGCCCTGGGAAAGGACGCCATCGGCAATCGCGAAGGCCTCGAGCATGGTGGTCTTCTTCTCGGCGATGTCGAGCAGCTTATCGTTAGGAATGACGATCATGGTGTCGACGCAATCGGAGAGGGTCTTGATGCCCTCCTCGGCGCTCTTCTTACGCTTGCGGCCCTCGAAGGTGAAGGGCTTGGTCACGACGGCGACGGTCAGTGCGCCGACCTCGTTCATCGCGATATCGGCAACGATGGGAGCAGCGCCGGTACCGGTGCCGCCGCCCTCGCCGCAGGTGATAAACACCATGTCGGCGCCAGCGAGCGCCTCGGCGATGTCGTCGCGGGACTCATCGGCAGCCTTGCGGCCAACCTCGGGATTGGCGCCGGCGCCCAGGCCGCGGGTAAGGTCGGTGCCGATGTGCACCTTGATATCGGCATCAGAGATCGCGAGTGCCTGAGCATCGGTGTTGATGGCAACAAACTCGACGCCGCGGATGCCCTCTTCGATCATTCGATTAACCGCGTTGGTACCGCCGCCGCCGACGCCGACCACCTTAATGACGGCAAGGTAGTTGTTGATCTCTGTCTCGTGCATGTCGGTCCTCCGAACAAAGGTTATAGCCATAGCATGGGTCGACCCCTGCGCACATTAACCTTCAGGTTGAAAGTAAATGCAAAGGTAAACCGTATTATGTTTGCACATTATGAACGTATCAGTCAAATAATTGACCGTGAAAACCAAACAAACCAGATAAACGGCGTGGTATGGCCCCTCAACAAAGCATCAACCAGCGCTACGAGGTCGGAGCATTTCTAAATGTGTAGTTGCCCGGAGAGCGCACATTGATATACGTTACGCCCTCTACCTGCGAAAGCAACTTGGTGACTACGCGTTCCTTCTTGGCGATATCGTCCGAATCGCCCAGCGACACCTCAATGCCGTTATTGAGGTTTGCCGAGATGGCTTCGACCGAAGGCGTGGAAATATCCTTGACTTGTCCCAAGAACTCGCTCGAAAAACCACGCACATAATCCAGGCCGGCCTTAACGGCTTTGGAGTTCACCGCCTGGCCGGAAACCGGAGCGACATCCGTCGAGACATCAGTCAACAACACCGCGCCATAATGCTTGGCGAGCGCCAGCGCGGCATCGATTCCGGTCAAGGTATTTGAGCCCTGCCCTGTCGTGATGACGTTGCCCTGGTCGTCCACTTCGACCGACGTCGACAGCGGGGCGATCCAGGTGTCATCGTCTCCGATAGCCCAGGCAAGGTCGTCGGAGCTGATATATGCAATGGCGATAACTTTACGCTCCGTCGGCGTGATGATAAGCGTATGGGGAAACTGGCGCTGGACATCTACGCCCGAGACCCACGGGTTTTGCTTGAGATCCTCGGTAATCTGGTCGGGATCGACGTTAAAAAGCGACGTTCCCTCGGGCAAGTCGATCAGCTGGATAGCATCGTGCTTCGTCACATGCTCGCTGCCTTGAATCTGAATATCAGTGGCAGTAAACAATCCAGAGTTGATCACCACGATGACAACGACGACGAGCACGGCCAAGACGGCCAAAACGCCGCCCACGATTTTGCCTTTGCCTGTAACGACAGAAGCGGCGTCTGATGTTTTATTTGCCATCGCTCCAAGTGAAGATAACGGGTTGAAGCCTTTTTTACTCGAAGGCTTCTTGGCGGTAGCCGGCACCGATGTCAGCGAGCGCGGTTTCGATACGCCCAGCGTGCGGCCTGGACGCGCCGCTTTAGTTCCCGTCGAGGGCTTGGGAGTTGCCATGGGACGGGCAGGCTTGGCGCCCATAACAGGCTTTGACGTCACCGAGGGACGCGAGGACTTTTTTGCGGCCGGACGATTACCGAGCTGCGAGCCGACGACCGGACGACTGGCCTGTCGAGCATGCCCGACAGACTTAGAGTGCGCGACGGTATTGCGTTGAGGTTTGGCAGGCGCGCCGGAACGCCCTCCGGCGCGGCGGAAGGTGGGTTTCGATGCTCTAGAAGCCGAGGAATTTAACTTCCGGTCTGAGCTCGATGCCATACGCCTCCCTCACCTTTCCGTGCACATGTCTGATAACCGCGGCAACGTCATCGGCCGAGGCAGTTCCGTTATTAACGATAAAATTAGCGTGAACGGGCGAAACTTCCGCGCCGCCAATTGAAAAACCCTTTAATCCACAATCCTCGATAAGCTTGCCCACACTCGCATCGGGCGGGTTGCGAAAGACCGACCCGCAGGATGCGCGACCCATGGGCTGCGTACGCTTGCGCCTTGTAAGGTACCGCTCCATGCGCTCGCGAATGTCGGCCTTGGGCGCCGGTTTAAGCTTGAGCACGCACTCGAGGATGATCTCATTGCGGGGAAGGCTACATTCGCGGTAGCCCCAAGTGATCTCGGACCCCGCATAATGCTTGATACCGGATGCCGGGTCAAACGTTACGACATCCTCAACCAGCGAGCCAATCCACTCGGTCCGCGTGCCGGCATTCATAGATATCGCACCGCCGACCGAACCAGGAATGCCAACGGCAAACTCAAGGCCCGAGAGGCTACGCGACAGGGCATCGTTGACCAGGCGCGCAAACATCACGCCCGCACCGACCGTCAGCGTACAACCGTCATCGGCAACAACCGTGCGCTGAAACTCACGTCCGAGCGAAATGACGGCACCGCGATAACCGCCATCGGCAACCAGCAGATTGGAGCCCTTGCCGATGATGACCCACGGCACCTGCTCGCGATCGAGCACCGCCACGGCGCGGCGGAGGGCATGATAGCTATGGCACGTCACAAAGAGGTCGGCCTTGCCGCCGATACGATAGCTCGTATGACGCGCAAGGCGCTCGTCCTCGATCACATCCGTGTCGATCATGCCCGAGAGCGCCATGACGGCGTTAAACAGACCCATTAGACTTAAGCGTCTTTCTTGGCAGTCAGATACTCAATGAACTCGGGACCGACGGTCGTAACGTCGCCGGCACCCATGGTGAGCAGCAGGTCGCCCTCGCCCACCATCTGCTCGAGCTCCTGATTGAGCTCAAGACGGCTGGAGCAGTACACGACCTCCTTGCCAGGATGCTTGGCGCGCACGGTATCGGCGAGCATCTTAGAGGTGACACCCGGAATGGGCATCTCGCCAGCCGAGAACACATCAATCAGCAGCAGTTTATCGGCATTGGCAAATGCATCGGCAAAGTCGTCGCACAGGGCCTGCAGGCGCGAATAGCGGTGCGGCTGGAACACGACGTCGACGTGCTTGTAGCCCAGCGACGAAGCGGCGGCAAGCGTCGCCTTGATCTCGGTGGGGTGATGGCCGTAATCATCGACCACGGTGATGCCATCGATATCGCCCACGTGGGTAAAGCGACGGCGGACGCCCTCAAAGCTCGAGAGCGCCTTGGCGGCGGCGTCGATGTCAAGGCCCAGGACATGGGCGACGGTGAGCACGGCCGTGGCGTTGAGCATGTTGTGGCGACCGGGATTGCTCTTGATCTCCACAGCGTGCTCAGTGCCGTCCTCAAAGCGAACGATAAAGTCACTCTGGATGCCCTTGACATCCGGGTGCACGCAGACGATGTCGTTGCTCTCGGCAAAGCCGTAGGAAAGCACGTGACGGCCCGTCGACTTGGCGAGCTCGACCAGATGCGGGTCCTCGCCGCAGACGATGACGGTGCCGTCCTCGCCCACCAGGCTCATGAATTTGGCGAAAGTTGCCTCGATCTCCTCGATACCCGAGTAGTGATCGAGGTGGTCGGCCTCGACGTTGGTCACAATGACCACGTTGGGGTTCAGGAACAGGAAGGAGCTGTCGGACTCGTCGGCCTCGGCGACAAAGTAGTCGCCCGAGCCGTTCTTGCCGTTCGTGTCATAGCCCTCGACGATGCCGCCGATCAAGAAACTCGGATCCAGACCCATGCGGTCGAGCATAGTGGCGCACATCGAAGACGTGGTGGTCTTGCCATGCGTGCCGGCAACAGCGACGGTGGTGTAGCCGTGGCCCAAAGCAGAGAGCATCTTGGCACGGGGCCACACGGGAATACCAAGCTCGCGAGCGCGAACGAGCTCAGGGTTGGACTCCGGAATAGCGGTGGAGACAACAACCACGTCGGGCTTGACCTCGTCGATCGTGGCTGCCTCATGGCCCACGTGCACCTTCACACCAGCGCGGGTAAGCTGGCGGATATAACGTGACGTCTTAAGGTCGGAGCCGGTAACGGCATAACCGCGCTCGTGCAGAACGAGGGCGATGCCGCTCATGCCGGCGCCGCCGATACCGATAAAGTGGGCGCTCTTAAACTCGGGCGCGGAGGTTGCAGTCTGGGAATCAGCCATGTGCTCGTGTACTCCTTGCGTAAACACTGCCTGTAACCCGTTAACTGTACCGCACCTACCGCATCAGCGCGAGGGCGACCGACGATATCCCGTCTAACTAACGCAAACCCTCTACCGCATCGGCCAGAAGAGCGGCGGCCCTATCCTGAGCCAGACCACGCGCCGCCTGACGCATGACGTCGCGCTCTGCCGCGTCATCGACCAGGTGCAGCAGCTCATCGGCAAAGGCAGAACCGTCGATATCGGCATCGGCACAGAGCACGCCGGCCCCGGCGTCGACCAGATAACGGGCATTGGTGGTTTGGTGGTCGGCCGTCGCATGCGGATACGGCACGAGTATCGAGGGCACGGCGAGCGCAGCGATCTCGGCCACGCTCGATGCACCCGAACGCGAGAGCACCAAATCGGCAGCAGCCAGCATATCGCCCATGTTGTCGATGTAAGGCTGGACGCGGTAACGCTTCGCCTCCTCGGGCGTCAGCGCCAAAGCGCGCTCGGTCTCCTCAAAGCCGTCGGCACCCGTCGAATGCAACACATAGAGGTTCTTGCGCGAAAGCAGCTCGTTTTTGAGCGAAACCGCGCGCTCGTTGAGGTGCTGGGCGCCAAGTGAACCGCCAAAGACGAGCAGCAGCGTAGCGTCCTCGGGAACGCCAAGTGCCTTGCGGCCGCGAGCGCGATCGCCCTCGATCACCGAGCGACGTACGGGGTTGCCGGTCATGAGCACGTGGTCAGGGTCACCTTCGCGCTCAAAGATCGAGCGCGCTGCCGGCACCGAGATGCACACGCGAGCGGCGTGGGAGTTCATCATCTTGTTGGCCAGGCCCGGAACAGAGTTCTGCTCATGTAGCAGATACGGAACGCCTGCGCCCTTGCACCACCCCAGCAGCGGAGCCTCGACATAGGCACCAAAACCGATGGCAGCATCGGGCTTGCCGACCTTTGAGAAATGACTGGCGAGCGCACGCTTGGCCTTGTTGACACGCCACAGCGAGGTCAGCGCCGTCCAGGGACGGGAGCGGTCGAAGCCCGTGACCGTAATGGGCACAAAATCAAACCCAGCCTCGGGGACCAGACGACCCTCGAGCTTGCGCGACTGGCCCACGAACACAACGTGGTGGCCACGGTCATGCAGCTCCTCGGCCAAAGCGAGCGCGGGGTTAATGTGTCCTGCCGTGCCGCCGGCTGCAATAGCAACGGTCATCTTATCGGTCATGGTAGTCCCTTCGTACACGCGGTCCCTGGTCGTCGGTGCGCAAACGCGCCGACGGGTCCGAGTTCAAATCGATTCGATTATATCCGCCGCCCGCGCTGCGAGGGCTGGGGCGCTGCGGACGACCTTGCGGCGCCGTCCGCGGACGTGGACGAGCTGCCGGCTCGGTCGCAGAGCCATCCAGAACGGTAAAGCCGCTACGCGAAGGTCGTTCACCGCGCACATGGGCCACGCCGGCGGTGCTCTCGTCCATAACGGCAAAGCTCTCACGGCGGCGGTCATACTCATCGCGGCGGGCGCTCTCGTACGAAACGCGCAGAATCAACCCGGCAAGCATAAGCGACACGATAATCGACGAACCGCCGTAGCTAATAAACGGCAACGGTTTGCCCGTCATGGGAAACACGTTGAGGATGCCAAGCGCGTTAATCAAAAACTGCACCGCGAGAATGACCGCGGAGCCAGACGCCATAAGCGCGCCCCGACGATCGGTCGCCTGCTCGGCAATGCGAAACGCCGAGTAGATCAGCATCGCAAACACCAAGAAGAACAGCACGGTTCCGACAAAGCCGACTTCCTCGCCAATGATGGCCAGGATGTAGTCATTGTGCGCCTCGGGCAGATACGAGTACTTCATGGTTGAGTTGCCGATGCCACGGCCGAACAGACCGCCCGAGGCAAAGGCCATGATGGCAAGCGTGGCCTGATAGCCGTCACCATACTCATCAGCCCAAGGGTTCAAGGCAACCTGAATACGCACCATACGGTACGGCTCTGCGACAAGCGCAATCACGATCACGAGAATGCCGAAGATTAGCACGCCGATGATAAATCTCGGGTCGAGACCCGCAAACAACGCCATGCACATGAGGGTCAACAGGATGATCAGGACAGTACCGAAATCGGGCTGGATAAAGATCAGAAAGAGCGAAATACCCAGGTAGATGCCCATCTTGCGAAGGAATTCGTTGATGTTGCCACCGGGCGAAAAGAAGCGATCAAGCATGATGGCCGAATACGCAATGGCAAATGGCTTTAAAAACTCGGAAGGCTGGAACTGAATACCGGCGATGTTGAGCCAGCGCGTGGCGCCACGGCTGCCGCTGCCCACCAAGAACACCAGAAACAGTAGCCCTATCATGCCGATAAGGAAGATCCTAAGCACATCCTCCCCAAACCAGCTGTCCGGCAAAACGCGCACGATGGCAATCAGCGCCAGAACACCAACCACGGCAAACGCGGCCTGTCGACCCAGGAAAAACGTCGCCGAGCCATTCTCGTGCAGCGCCTCGACCGAAGACGCCGAGTACACCATCAGCAGACCAAAGCACACCAAAGTAAACAGGCAGGCCATAAATATCAGACGGGGGCGCATGATGCGGGCGGGAACGCCGGCAATATAGCGTTCGCTAAACGACTGCCCGCCGCGACCGGAACGCGGTGTGCTGCGCCGCGAGGAAGCACGGTCCGAGTCGGGCCTCCTCATACCTTGTCGGGGGCTCTCCTCTCTCACCGGCAACCCCTATTCCATTTGCGATTTCGCTGCAGCGGCAAGCTGAGCCACGTAGTCCTTAAACACGCGGCCGCGCTCCTCATAGCCCGAGAACTCATCGAACGAAGAGCAGGCAGGAGAAAGTAAGATCACGTCGCCACGGCTCGACAGCGAACGGGCAACGTCCACGGCATCGCGTAGGTCATCCGCTTGGGCGATATCCACATCGCCATCGACATCGGCCTCGTCCATAGCGGCGGTAAAGCGCTCGCGCGCATCGCCAAAGCAGACGACCGAGCGCACGTTATCCATAACGACGCGCGCGAAGTCCGTGAGCGGCGTGCCCTTATCGTGGCCGCCGAGCAGCAAGATCACGTTGTCATCGGGAAATGCCGTCAGCGCCTTCTCGACCGCGTCGGTGTTGGTCGCCTTGGAATCGTTGACGTAGCGCACGCCGTCAATCTCGCCGCACGGCTCCACGCGGTGCTCGAGCGGCTGGAACGAGGCCAGACCGCGGCAGACACCATCGACATCGGCACCGACTGCCAGGGCAGCCGTGGCAGCGCACAGGGCATTGATAACATTGTGATGGCCCGAGATCTTGAGTTCGGACGTGGCGACAAGCTGAGTCTCGACGCCCTTCAGGCGCACGACCATTTTGCCGTCGCGCACAAAGGCGGCGTCTGCACCCTCGGGCTCGTCAAAAGCGACCTTGCAGATGCGACGACCCGGCGTGTAGATGTACTCATCGAACTCGTGAATGCCGGCGTCTTCGACGTCGACGACCACCAGATCGTCATCGACCATATTGTCAAACAGTTTGATCTTGGCAAGCGCATAGTTCTTATGGCTCTTATGCCAGCCCAAGTGGTCGGGAGTGATGTTGAGCAGCACCGCCACGCGAGGGTGGAGCTCGGTGGTCGTAGCAATCTGATAGCTCGAGAGCTCAGCCACAAACCACTCGTTGTGGGCTCGGCCGTCAATCTCGTTGATAGGCGGCTCGCCGATGTTGCCGACAGCTACACTGGCCTCACCGGAAGCCTTGAGCAGATAATCGGTCAGCGACGTGGTGGTCGTCTTGCCGTTGGTGCCCGTGATGGCAATCCAGTTATCGGGCGACAGGCGATAGGCAAACTCGGGCTCACCCATAATCTGGGCGGCATGCTCGCGCCCGGCCTTAAAGAAGCCCGAGAACTCCGAGATGCCCGGGCACGTCACGCATACGTCATAGGCGCCCTCGACCTGTTCGGTCCCATAGACAAACGACGCACCGGCAGCCTCGAGCGCACGCGTGGCGTCATTGGGCTCAGAGGTGCCGCCGCCATACACGGTAACGGCGCTTACGCGCTCGGGATGTGCCAGCGCCCAGCGGGCGACATCGAGACCGGATTTGCCCTGACCCAAAACGAGCAGGCTAAAGACATCAGCAAGAGGCATGAAAGACCACTATCCCAACTGGAAGAACAGAGCAAGGCCAACGGCACCAAAGGCCGCAGCGATAATCCAAAAACGGATGACGACCTTGGTCTCGGCCCAGCCCTTCTTTTCGAAATGATGATGGATGGGCGCCATAAGGAAGACGCGCTTGTGCGTAAAATGGAAGTAGACAACCTGAATCATGACCGACAGGGTCTCAACGATAAACAGGCCGCCGATGATGAGGGAGACGACCTCGGTGTTGGTCATGATGGACGTGCAGGCGAACGCGGCGCCCAGAGCAAGCGAGCCGGTATCGCCCATAAAGATGCTCGCCGGATAGCAGTTGAACCACAGAAAGCCCAAGCAGGCACCGGCACACGCGGTACAGAAGATGGACAGGTTCACGTCTCCGTGCAAAAACGCCATGGCAGCCATGGCGAGCATGGCGATCATGGAGGTGCCGCCAGCAAGACCGTCAAGGCCATCGGTCAGGTTCACGGCATTAGAAAGACCGGCAATCATCAGCCAGCAAAAGACAATATAGAGCCACGGGAACGAATAGCCGCAGATGGTGGTCGAAAGCACGCCAAGGTCGATCGTCAACCCACCGGGAAAACGAATCTCGGGGGCGACGCCGCACCAGTTGACGGCAAGTACCGTAAAGGTGACACAGATAATGGTTAGGCCGATCATCTTGGCATGAGGCGTCAGACCGAGCGAGCGCCCATGCGTAACGGAGGTCAGGTCGTCGATCAGGCCCAGCACGCCGGTCGCCAGCGTGGCGAGCAGTACGAGTACGAGCTCGGTGGTGAGCTTGCCCATCAGCAGGCAGGTCAGCGAGATCGCGACGAGGATGACAACGCCACCCATGGTGGGCGTTCCCTGCTTAACCAAATGACGCTTGGGGCCGTCGGCACGAACCTGCTGGCCGATACCCTCGACCTTGAGCAGCTTGATCCACCACGGCATGAGCAGCAGCGCAATGGCTGCGGCGATGCCAAGCCCCAAAAAAGCCTGATACGTTGGATACGAGGGATTGCCGAACATGGGCTAGCACACACCTTCCACAAAGCGGTCGAGCTCAACAAAGCGGGAACCCTTGACCAGTACAACATCATGTTTTTCAAGCGCGCCGCCCATGCGGTCGAGCACCTGCTGATAATCGGAGAACACCTGGATGCGGTCCTCGTCCATGCCCATCATGCGTGCGGCATCGGCCATAAGCTGGGCCAGCTCACCACCCACGCACGCCAGCATGTCGAGCTTCTTGGCGGCGGCATAGGCGCCCACGAGCTCATGCATGCGAGGAGCCTCATCGCCCATCTCGCCCATCTCGCCCAGGATCGCCATGCGAGACCCCGTGCACGAAAGCGAGCACAGCAGATCGAGGCCAGCAGCCATGGATTCGGCACTGGCGTTATAGGAATCGTCAATGACGCGGGCACCGCTCTTGGCGCGCTTGATCTCCTGGCGGTGCCCGGTGATCGTGAGACCCCTAAAGGCAGCATCGATCTGCTCGGGCGTCACGCCCAGGCGATAGGCAACCGCGGCGGCCTTAACGGCATTAGGAACGGACTGCACGCCGGGGATGGCAAGCATGGTATCGACCGTCTCACCCTGGCCAAAATCGAGCGTAAAGACCGGACGGCCCTCGTCATCAACGCGAACGTCGCGGGCACGGACCTCATCATCGTCCGAGACGCCGGCCAGCATCACGTCGATACCAGCAGGTTGGGCGAACGTGTCGCGAATGAACGGCGTAAAGTCGTCCTCACCGCCCAAAACCAGCAGCGGCAAGAAGTCGCCGGCGGCGCACATACCCTGGACAATCTCGGCCTTAGCGCGGGCGATGTTCTCGCGGCTGCCCAAAATGCCGATGTGAGAGGTGCCGATCTTGCTCACGATGGCAAGGTTGGGATTGGCGGACTGGGACAGGCGCTCAATCTCGTGGAAATGGTTCATGCCCATCTCGAGCACCAGGACCTCGGTATCGGCCGGAGCGGAAAGCACCGTGAGCGGCATGCCGATCAGGTTATTGAAATTGCCCTTGGTGGCCCAGACGCGATAGCGCTTGGCGAGCACAGCGGCGAGCACGTCCTTGGTCGTCGTCTTGCCGATGGAACCGGTAATACCAACGACCAGGCAGCCAAGCTCCAGGCGGTACGCGTGCGCCAAACGCAGCAGAAACTCCTCGGGATCATCGGTCAGCAAGATGGCACAGCCCCTGTCCTGCGCCAGCAAGACCAGCTCGGCCTCGGGCTCACGCGTCATCACGACGGCGCCGGCACCCGACTGGACGGCACGGGAAGCAAAATCATTGCCGTCGACGTTTTCACCGGGAAAGGCGACGAAAATCGTCCCTTCCTCGACCTGGCGCGAGTCGATAACGCACCCGCGGCATACCCGATCGGCTTCTCCCGTCACGGTTCGGGCCCCTGTTGCGGCCGCGAGGTTGTTGACGGCGATCTCTATCATTGCAGCTCCCCTGTAAACCTAATAATGCTATCGGCGTATTGTATCCCAGCGCCGCGCATGCGTGGTGCAGGGCATGTGAACACCCCTCATATGGGACAACAAACCACGCCCCAAAGAGTGTAACCCCCTACCTCGTGTGCGGGATACCCAACACGTCGAGCGCGTTGGCCATAATGGACTGGAACGGCACCGCAGCGGCATCTGAGCCGCTCGGCGTTCCGTCGAGCGTGATATAGCACAGCACCTTGGGCGATTGTGCCGGCGCAAAGCCCATAAAGGACGACATGTAGTTCTCCTTAAGGTAGCCGCCGTTCTCGTCGGCTCGTTCGGCCGTACCGGTCTTGCCCGCCACGTCATAGCCGTCAACTGCGCCGCCAACGCCCGTGCCTTCGGACACGACCGTCTGCATGCACGATGTCACCTGGGATGCGGCGTCCTCCGAAATCGCACGCTCGCCTTCGCCCCAGTCCTTCTCGTCGCCTTTGCTGGACTTATAGAAGTGCGGGGTCATCATCACGCCGCCGTTGGCGATGCCGCCCACGGCACGTGCGATCTCAATCGGAGAGACAGACAGCGCCTGTCCAAAGCTCATCGAGCCCAGCGTGGCGCCGTCATACTGGTCACGCTCCTTGACGATGCCCAGGCTCTCGCCCGGAAAATCGACACCGGAGCTGTGACCTATGCCCCACTTGTCCACATAGGCGGCAAAGTCGTCGGCACCGATCTTGCGCCCCACCAGGACAAAGCCCACGTTGGACGAACGGCGCATCATCTCGCGCACATCCATGGTCATGGAATAATCGCGCTTGTCGGCATCGGTGACGGTATCGTCGCCCACCTTGATGCTCGCCGGTACCTCAAACGACGTACTCGATCGCACTACGCCCAAGTCGAAGCCGGCGCCCGCCACGAGCGTCTTAAAGACTGAGCCGGGCTCGTAGGCGTCGGTGACCAGGCGCAAGTTCATATCCTCGGTCTTGGCGTTCTCCAGATCGGTCTGGTCGTAGGTCGGGTACGAGCAGGCGGCGAGAATTTCACCAGTCGTGGGGTCGGTGACCAAAGCCGAGCCGTTCTTGGCCTTAGTCTTCTCAACTGCCTCTGCCAGGGCATCCTCGGCCGCACGCTGGATATTGACGTCGAGCGTCGTCACGATGTCAACGCCGTCGACCGCAGCCACCTTTTTATAGGCACCGCCCGCGATATAGCTGCCGTCCCTCGCGCGCTCGCGCACGAGAGAACCGTTCGTGCCGGTCAAAAGCTTGTTGTATTGCTTTTCGAGACCCGTCAAGCCGTCGTTGTCTACATTCACTACACCCAGCACCTGCGATGCCAGATTGCCGTATGGATATACGCGCTTCATGGCCTGCTCAAAAAGCACGCCGGGCAGGTTCTTCTTCTCCAGCGCCGCAGCATCGTCTTCGTCCACCTGGCGCTTGATATACACCCAGGTGCCATCGGACTCGACGAGCTTGCGGCAGGTCTTTTTATCGATTCCAGTTGCCTTGACCAGCGCCGACACCGTCTTGTCAACATCCTCGACAAGCTGCGGGTTCACGGCGATGTTGCGACATTCGACCGACGACGCCAGCACGTTACCGTTGCGGTCGTAGATGGTGCCACGTTTGGCATAGAGGGTCTGCGCAAGCAGGCGACGCGCATCGGCACGCTCGCGCAGTTTATCGGCTTCGACAATTTGATAGTCGGCAAGGCGAAAGACGCCCAAGCCCAAGCCAAGCCCAATGAAGCCCATGACGGCTTTGCGGCGAGGCAGAGGCGTGCCCGTGAGCCATTCGGTCGACGAACTCTTGCGCGACCTGGTGTTATGCACTTGAGGGCCGCCCGAGCCGCGAAGTCGCGACGCCGGGTCGTTGCCACGGGACTGCCCGGCGTTGTAAGATTGCCGACCCGTTCCTTGATAACCAGAACGTCCCCGCGACGAGGGACGTCCAGAACCGCGGCCCCCATCGGAACCGCGGCGATAGTCATTTGTCATACTCAGCTACCGTCTTGCTACTGAGCGGTCGCGGTCGCGTTGGCGCCCGCGGCTGCATCCTGCGAAAAGTCAAGTGTAACGCTCTCGCTGGGCTCCACCATGCCATAAGCGCCCGCAAGGTCGCGAATACGCGTGTCGGCGCCATAGACCGAATGCATGACCTCCAGGTCGGAGCTCTCATCGGTCGCCTTTTCGAGCGTGTTGGTAAGCTCGGCGTTGCTGTTGAGCACCTGGGCCGTAACGCCGGCGAGCGCCACGCGGGCGACGCCGATCGTCATGAAGATAGCCGCAATGATGCAAAACGTTTTAAGAACGCTCATGAAAACCGGGCTTACCGCCTGGTTTGCCTGACGGCCCGCGCCCGTGTAGACATCAAAGCGCGGCGTGCGCTGCTCACGGGGAGCAACGGGGGCCTGCGGCGTCTCACGATAGGCGGGCATGGCGTTCATATCATAGGCGAGTGCTGCGCTTGAAGTGTTGTAGCCCATGATATGCCGCCTCCCATCCCGAGTACGTTGGTAGTGTGTTTAAGCTTCGTTTATGGTGCGAGCGGGAGGTCCAATATCGCGCGGTCGCGCCTACAGACGCTGCGCCACGCGGATTTTGGCTGATCTCGCCCGAGGGTTGCGCTCAACCTCATCAGGCTGGGCAACCAGGGGTTTGCGGGTGATGACCTTGAGTATCGGCACGTTGCCGCACACGCACACCGGAATCTCCGGCGGACACGTGCACCCCTGGCTCATCTCCTTAAAGTGGTTCTTTACGATACGGTCCTCGAGCGAGTGATACGAGATGACGCAGATGCGTCCGCCCGGGTTGAGCCACCTGGTGGCGGCGTCTAGCCCTCGCTCGAGCACATCGAGTTCGTGATTGACCTCAATGCGAATGGCCTGGAAACTTTTCTTGGCCGGGTGTCCGCCATGCCGACGAGCGGCAGCGGGGATACCAGCCTTGATGATCTCGACAAACTGACCGGTGGTTTCGATCGGCTCATGCTCGCGGCGGCGCACGATCTCACGCGCGATCTGCGAGGCGAACTTCTCTTCGCCGTAGACGCGTAGAATCCGGGCGAGGTCGTGTTCGTTATAGGTGTTGATGACCTCAGCTGCGTTTAAGGTGTTGTTACCCGGATCCATCCGCATGTCCAATGGGGCGTCCTCGTTGTACGAAAAGCCCCTGCCAGGGATATCGAGTTGCGGCGACGAAACGCCCAAGTCGAACAGGAAGCCATCGACCCCGGGCACCTCGGCCGAGCAAAGCAGCTCGTCCAAGTCGCCGAAGTTGCCCTTCAGCAGCTGGTGCGGTACGCCGGGAACCTCGCGGTCCAGACGGGCGCCAGCGGCCTCGAGGGCCATGTCGTCCTGATCGACGCCGAGCAAAAGGCCGGTCTCCCCCACCTGCGCGGCCATCTTTACCGAATGGCCGGCACCGCCAAGGGTGCAGTCGCAGACGACGGAGCCGCTCTTGAGCTGCAGCGACTCAAGCACTTCGCCGAGCATGACAGGTTCATGCCGATATTCTTGTGTCAAGATCCCACGCTCCATCCGTTACTCGTGCCTTGCCCTTACGAGAAGAAGAGGTCCAGCAGGGCCTCGTCATCATCGTCCTCATCGGCCGTAGCGCGGTCCCAAACCTCAAGGTGGTCGTAGTTGCCCACAACCGTGACCTCGCGGTCGAGGTTCGCCTGCTTGCGGAGAGACTCAGAAAGACCGATACGACCCGCGCTGTCCACATCCATCGACGTGGTGCGCTTGTTGATCGCCCTCATGAGCTTCTGGTCGTTAATGTCACGCGGGTTAAAACCCTCGTGGCCCTCACGACCCGCGAAGAGTCCTTCGACCCACTTATCGAAGGCCTCGGCAGAGAACACGTACAGAGCATCGACATCCAGGGCTTTGAACACGCGAACGTGCTCTCCAAGCTCCTCGCGAAGGGGTGCAGGCAGGGACAGACGACCTTTTGCATCGAGATTGCGCTCGTATGCACCAGTCATTCCCATGTGCGCCCTCCCCTCGGTTACTCAGATGGCACGTACGCGGGGAACCACCCCGCCTGTCGACGTCATCAATAATATGGGGAACCGCCCCATTTTTCAACACCTTTCCCCACCCCTTCCCCCACTCCTCCCCACCATTCCACCCCCAATATGTTGTAAAACACCCCCGAGCATATGTTCGAAAACACAATATGTTGTGTTTGCAGCAAAGGCGGGATGCCACCTGTAGAACGACGCCCGCGAACCTCAACCTTCAAGTTGACCTTGAGGCGATTTTTACGTCCCTTTACACGCCGTTCACATCGCCCCCAAACTCCCCCACCCACGGTACACACGGCCCACCGCCGCGTCGGTGTCTAGCGAAAAATGGGACGAGCCCCAGATTGCCCATGCGCGCAAAAGTGCGTCTCGGCAATCTGGGGCCCGTCCCCTTTAGTATTTATAAATATGCAGGTCAGCGAGGTGCTAGCGATGTGCTAGCGGATGCGCCGCCAGATAGACCTCGGTCAGTTGCGTTCGGTCGACATGCGTGTAGACCTGCGTGGTCGAAATATCGGCATGGCCCAAAATCTCCTGCAGCACACGCAGGTCGGCACCGCCCGCGAGCATGTGGGTGGCAAAGGAGTGGCGCAAGGTATGGGGATGGAGCCCCACCAGCCCCACCTGACGCCCATACCGCTCGCATATCGCATGCACGGCCTGGCGCGACAGACGGCGGCCGTTCTTATTTAAAAAGACCGCCGAGGTCTCGGTTCCGCGGGCATGGGCCGCCAAGCGAGAACGTCCCTCAGTTACATAGAGCGTCAGAGCTCGCGCCGCGCTTCCCACCAGTGGGGACAGACGTTCCTTTGAGCCCTTACCGCGAACGAGTACAAAGCCATCGTCAATATGGATATCGCCCACATCGAGCCCAACCAGCTCACTCACACGCAAACCGCATCCGTAGAGCACTTCCAAGATGGCATGGTCGCGCAGTCCCATCTCGCCCTCGGGAAAGTCTTGATCGAGCAGTGCCGAGACATCCTCCACCGATAGATACTCCGGCAAACGCTCAGCCTTTTTAGGCAGGCGCAACGCCGCCGTCGGGTTTTGGGCCACGGCCCCATCGCGCACCAAAAAGGCATGCAGGCCCTTCACGGCAGCAAGCGCACGCTCCACCGAGGCGTCGGAATAGCCTCCGTCGCGGCGATCGGCGACAAAGCCCTCCACGATCTGACGGGTCACCTCTTCAAAAGACACAATACCCGCCCGCTCCAGATAGGCGCAGTACGTCGTCAGGTCACGACGATAGGCCGCAATCGTGTTGCGCGCCAAGCCCCGCTCGACCGCGAGGTAATCGAGATACTCCCCCGCCGCCACGGCGAGCGACGAGGGAGTAGCTTCGGTATGTTCCTTATTCGCCGGCACCCTTAGTCCGTAGCGAGGTTCATGGGCGTCACCTGCAGACGGTCGACACCCTCGTGCTGGCCGATCGAAGCGCGCACGAACTCGCGGAACAGCGGCTGCGGGTTGGTCGGGCGGCTCTTGAACTCGGGATGAGCCTGGGTTGCCACATACCACGGATGCACGTCGCGCGGCAGCTCGACCATCTCAACCAGGCGCTCATCGGGCGACAGACCCGAGATAACCAAGCCGGCGTCCTCGAGCTGGTCACGGAAGGCGTTGTTGAACTCAAAGCGGTGACGGTGACGCTCGTAGACGAGCTCCTCGCCATATGCCTCGCGAGCGAGGGTATCGGCGGCGAGCTTGCACGGATAGGCGCCCAGGCGCATGGTGCCGCCCTTCTCGGTCACGTCCTCCTGCGAGCTCATCAGATCGATGACGCTAAACGGGCCGTCCGGATCGAACTCGGAGGAGCTGGCGCCGGCAAGGCCGACGACGTTGCGGGCGAACTCGCACACGGCCACCTGCATACCCAGGCAAATGCCCAGATACGGAATCTTGTGCTCACGGGCAAACTCGGCCGCGAGGATCTTGCCCTCCAGGGCGCGCTTGCCAAAGCCGCCGGGGACCAGGATGCCCGAGGCGTCGCCCAGAACCTCGGAGACATTCTGCTCGTCGAGGCTCTCGCCGTCGACCAGCTGGACGTCCACATGGCGATCGTAGAAGACGCCCGCATGGTGCAGGGCCTCGATAACCGACAGGTACGCATCGGGCAGCTGCGTGTACTTGCCCACGACGGCGATCTTCACCTTGTCGGCGTGATGGTTGGCGTGATTCTGTTTGCGCAGGAACTCATTCCACTCGCTCATGTCGCGCTCACGCGGGTCCAGACCCAGGCGCTCGCAAATGCGCAGGTCAAAGTCCTGCTCGGCAAGCAGCTGCGGAACATCGTAAATGCTCGCGCAGTCCTCGTTGGTAAAGACACAATCGGTGTCGACGTCGCAGAAGCTTGCGATCTTTCCGCGGATAGCGTCATCGATATGGTGGTCGGAGCGCAGCACGATGATATCGGGCTGGATGCCAAAGCTGCGGAGCTCCTTGACGGAATGCTGCGTGGGCTTGGTCTTGACCTCGTGGGCGGCGGCGATATAGGGAACGAGCGACACGTGGATGTAGCAGACGTTCTCGGGGCCGGCCTCCTTGCGGTACTGACGGATGGCCTCGACAAACGGTTGGGACTCGATGTCGCCGATCGTGCCGCCCAGCTCGGTGATGACTACATCGGAGCCGGTCTGCTCCTCGATGCGGCGGAACTTGTCCTTAATGGCATTGGTGACGTGAGGAATCACCTGCACGGTACCGCCCAAAAAGTCGCCGCGACGCTCGCGGGCGATCAAGCTCTTATAGATGGCGCCGGTCGTAAAGTTGGAATCGCGGGTCAGGTTCTCATCAATAAAGCGCTCGTAATGACCCAGGTCCAGGTCGGACTCGTAACCATCCTCGGTAACGAAGACCTCACCATGCTGGAAGGGGCTCATGGTACCGGGGTCGACGTTCAGATACGGATCGGCCTTCTGCATCGTTACTTTGTAGCCACGCGACTTGAGCAGACGGCCCAGCGAGGCCGCGGTGATACCCTTGCCCAGAGACGAAACCACGCCACCGGTTACGAACACATGCTTGGTCATATTGAGTTACCTGCGCTTCCCGTAGAAGTTGTTTATCCACATCTTAC
The DNA here is from genome assembly GCA_019419545.1 of Collinsella sp. Lineage (GTDB taxonomy): Bacteria > Actinomycetota > Coriobacteriia > Coriobacteriales > Coriobacteriaceae > Collinsella. The sequence goes on from DXZT01000050.1 coordinate 52,183, forward strand.
GGGTCTTCATTGTAATACTCGCGCCGCGGACCGTTCGCAATTTTTCTCGCGTGCGGTTGCATTTCTCAATCTTGAAACAAAACGCCGCCCGGTTTCCCAGGCGGCGTCGCTATGGCAAGGGTTACATGCTGCTATCGATCAGCAACCTCGTCCTCAAGCATTTCTTGAACGAGCATGCCGGTGCGGACGCCCTCAAGATACCACTCGCCACGTTCGGTGAGGCAAATGCCATTTGCAAGCTGACCGCCGTCGTCGCTATAACGCGAGACGACATCAATCATGCCTTCGGAATCCAAGCGATCGATTGCGGCGCGGGCACGATACGGCGAAACCCCCACGCGCTCGGCAAGCGTTTTGCGCGAGAAACCATACGGCCCGCCATTGTCTTCGGTTTGCTGGTCGATCTCCATCAACACCAGCACCTCGACACGCTTCATATCGTTGACACTCGCACGACCCTTGCCCGCCATAGCAGCCTCCTCAAACCGAGCACGAGCATCTAACGCGCCGTGCGCGACCGACACACCTCACGATGGCAGGTAATATCCATCATGCGGCATCCCGCTAAGGATGAAACAGTTACGGTTATTGTATACCGCTCAAATTGTTTCTAGGCAGGTAAACGGCTATTTTTCGCCGAAATAGGCGCTTTATTGATCAAAAAGCCGTACCGGGCGCTAACCCGATACGGCCAAAATGCAATGCAATTACCGCGGTGCTTCAAACTTAGCGATGGAAGAAACCGCGGCGCTCAAACTTGGGCTCGCAGCACACGTTGATACCCAGTTTGCGCAGTACCGTCTCGTCCGTCGGCGAGATGATCACGCTAAAGAAGGCATCGCAACCGCGCAACTGCTCCAGGCCCGAAAGGACGCGAGCGGCCGTCTCACTCGTGGCCGAGGTGATCGACAGCGCCATAAGCGTCTCGTCGGTGTGGAGGCGCGGGTTTTTGCTGCCCAGGAAATGCGTCTTGAGCTTGCTGATGGGCTCGATCGCCTCATCGCTAATGACCTCGAGCTCAAGGTCGACGCCCGAAACATGCTTGAGGGCGTTCATAATGAGCGAGCTCGCAGCGCCCAGGCGCGTGGAGGTCTTACCGGTCACCACGGAGCCATCGGGCATGACCATGGCACCCACGGGACCACCCGTCAGCTGCTCCCTGGTGAGGGCCGCCGAGCGCGCCGGTGAGTAGTTCTTATCGATGCCGGCTTTCTTCATAATAATCTTGAGACGGTCGACTTGCTCATCGCCCACGCCGGTACGGCGCACATTTTCGACCGCGGTAAAGTAGCGGCGGACGATCTCCATCTTGGAAGCGTCGCGGCAGGCATCGTCATCGGTGATGGCAAAGCCGACCATATTGACGCCCATGTCCGTAGGGCTCTGGTAGGGGCTCTTGCCCAGGATCTTTTCCATCAGGGCACGGACTACCGGGAAGGCCTCGACGTCGCGGTTGTAGTTGACCGTGGTCTTGTTGTAGGCCTCAAGGTGGAACGAATCGATGATATTGGCGTCGTCGAGGTCAGCCGTGGCGGCCTCGTAGGCAATATTGACCGGATGCGTCAGAGGAAGATTCCAGACCGGGAAGGTCTCAAACTTGGCATAGCCGGCGGCGGTACCGTGCTTATGCTCGTGATACAGCTGCGAGAGGCAAGTGGCGAGCTTGCCCGAGCCAGGGCCGGGCGCCGTCACGACAACGAGTGGACGCGTGGTCTCGACAAACTCGTTCTTGCCGTAGCCATCGTCGGACACGATCAGATCGACATCGTGCGGATACCCCTCGATGGGATAGTGCAGCTTGGCGGGAATACCGAGCGCGTTCAGGCGGTTGCGGAACACATCGGCAGCAGGCTGGCCGGCGTACTGGGTGATGACCACAGCCGCGACGGCAAAGCCGTTGCCGCGGAACAGGTCAACCAGGCGCAGCACATCCTCGTCATAGGTAATGCCAAGGTCACCACGAGCCTTGTTTTTCTCGATGTGGTTCGCGTTGATCGCGATGATAACCTCGACATCGTCGGCGATGCTCTTGAGCATGCGGAACTTGCTGTCCGGTTCAAAACCCGGTAGCACGCGGCTCGCATGATAGTCATCGAACAGCTTACCGCCAAACTCCAAATAGAGCTTGCCACCAAACTGCGAGATGCGCTCCTTAATGTGAGCAGCCTGCAGCTCGATATACTTCGCGTTGTCGAAACCCTGGCGCATGTATGGCTCCCGTCCCGTTTCCATTTAATGTTCTAGGCGATTATAACGGAGCCCGCCCCTCGCAATGCCCTAACCGCCAACAGGCACCAACCAAACACGCCACCACGCAACCGCAAGGAACCCGGGCGGTCTATTTGGGACGGCACCACCTTGCACCAACAATAGAAACGTCGCAGGAAGAGGCAAAGTCAGCGAAAGCCCGCCAGAGCGAGCAAGGTGACGTGAAAGAGGAGGGCATAGGCCTTTTGGCCATGCCCGACGATTGAACGTCAGATTGCCGCTCTGGCGGGCTTGCAGCGTCGAGTGGTTCCGGCGTTTGGTAAAACGCCGGAACACAAGAGCGCCTCCCCCCGCGCACGGAACGGGAGGAGGCTAAAGGTAGGAGTCTACCGGTGGGGTTACCCCACCGGACAGACGATGACCAGGTGATCCTTTACAGGATCGTCATGGTTTCCGTGGGGTACCCAAGGGGTACTTAGAGCATCACGCAAGCGACGGTCAGGATGATGGCGCAGACGACGGAGAGAGCGACGATGAGCTTAAGAGCAAACTTGAGCCAGGTCGTCCACTCGATCTTGGCCAGGGCAAGACCGCCCATGATGGCGCCAGAGGTCGGGGTGAACAGGTTCACGACGCCGATGGCGGCGGAGAAGATCATAACCATGACCTCGGGCGAGAAGCCGAGCTTAACAGCCAGCGGTCCCATGATGGGCATGGAGACAGTAGCCATACCGGAGGTCGAGGGGATCAGGAAGGACAGGCCAAAGTAGACCAGGAAGCTCATGGGAGCGAAAATCACGCCGGACAGGCCAGCCAAAGCATTGGCGGCAGCGTCGAGGACGTAGACGTCGAGGCCGGTGCTAGCCATGAGGACGGAGATACCACGGGCGAGGGCGATGACGAGAACAACGGACATCATGTCGGCAGCGCCGGTGATGAAGGTGTTGACGATCTGCTTCTCGGACAGGCCACCGATGATACCGATCAGGACGGCCATGAGGAAGAACCAGGTGGAAGCCTCGTCGAAGTACCACTGACCAATGGGCAGGCCGGTGATCAGGGCAGACCAGCCCTGGACGACGGCGTTACCGTCGGCGTCGTAGACAGCGCCAGCGTCAAAGAAGTTGGCGACGCCCTCGTTGAGGTCGGCCAGCGGGATGAAGCCGACGATCATGACGACGAAGGTGAAGGCAAAGGCGATCAGAACACCCTTCTGACGACCGGTGAGCTTGACCTCCTTGTTAACCTCGGAAGCAGCCTTGCCGTGAGCCTCTTCGGCGTCCTTGAGCTCCTGCATCGAAAGGATGGTGGAACCCTTGTCAGCCTTGACCTTCTTGGCATAGCTCATGACGAAGAAGATGGACATGGCGGGGGTAACAATCCACAGGACGGCACCGAGGCCGATGATGATGGACTGGTTGACCTCAATGCCAACACCGGTCAGAGCGTCGACGGCAGCGCCGACGGCGAACGGGTTAACCGTGGAGCCGAGGCAGCCGCAGCCAGCGCCGAGCAGGACAGTAGCGGCGCCGACCATGGGGTCGAAGCCAGCAGCCATCATGGTAGCGGCGAGCAGGGCGTAGAAGGGAACGGTCTCCTCGCACATACCATAGGTGGTACCACCGAGGGAGAAGATGAGCATCAGCACGGGAATGAGCATGATCTCATTGCCCTTAAGCTTCTGCACCAGAACGGCAATGCCGTTGTCCAGGGCGCCGGTCTCGGTCATCATGCCGAGGAAGCCGCCGAGGATCATAACGAAGAGGCAGACGGGCAGAGCGTCAGCGAAGCCCTTGACCGGGGCGGTGCAGAAATCGCTCAGGCGGGCAGCGGTAACCGCGCCACCGGACGTACCGGAGACGATAACGGTAACAACCGCGACAATTGCCAGCAGAGCAAGAAGAATGGTGAACGATGAAGGCATACCGCGCTTTTTCTTAGCGGTCTCAGTCATAGTTCTCATCCCCCCTTCATAAATCATTTACTGATCTCGCCCAAAGCGGCTCTTCCGTGCCGTGCATGTCGCTCGGTGCGAGATTTTTACCAGACAAAAGCGCTCGGGGTGCGCAGCAATGCACCCCGAGCGAGATGCTAGATGCTCTTACTTGAGCGTAGCGTACATGACAGCCTTGATGGTGTGCATGCGGTTCTCGGCCTCGTCGAAGACCTTGGAAGCGGGGCTCTCGAAGACCTCGTCGGTGACCTCCTGCTCGGTGATGCCGAACTGCTCGCACTTCTCGGCGCCAATCGTGGTGTTGGTGTCGTGGAAGCTGGGCAGGCAGTGCAGGAAGATGGCACCCGGGTTGGCCATAGCCATGACCTCAGAGGTAACGCGATACGGGGTGAGCTGAGCGATGCGCTCGGCCCAGACCTCGTCAGGCTCGCCCATGGAGACCCACACGTCGGTGTAGAGAACGTCGGCACCGGTGACGCCGTCCTTGACGTCGGTGGTCAGCTTGATGGTGCAGCCGTTAGCCTCAGCGATGGGCTTGCAGGCCTCGATGACGTCGTCAGCGGGCATGCACTCCTCGGGGCCGCAGGCCACGAAGTTCATGCCGAGCTTGGAGCAGACGACCATGAGGGAGCGAGCAACGTTGTTCTTGCAGTCGCCCATGAAGACGAGGGTCTTGCCCTTGATGTCGTAGTTGAAGTTCTCCTGGACGGTCAGGATGTCGGCGAGCATCTGGGTGGGATGCCACTCAGTGGTCAGGCCGTTCCACACGGGCACGCCGGACTTAGCAGCGAGCTCCTCGACGTCGTCCTGGGCAAAGCCACGGAACTCGATGCCATCATACATGCGGCCGAGAACGCGGGCGGTATCCTCGATGGACTCCTTCTTGCCCATCTGCGACGAACCCGGATCGAGGTAGGTGACGCCCATGCCCAGATCCATGCCGCCGACCTCGAAGGCGCAGCGGGTACGAGTGGAGGTCTTCTGGAAGAGCAGAACGATGTTCTTGCCCTCGAGATAGCGGTGCGGAACGCCAGCGCGCTTCATATCCTTGAAGTTCTTGGAGAGCTTGAGCAGGTACTCGATCTCCTCGGTGGTGAGGTCGAGGAGCTTGAGGAAGCTACGGCCGGAGAGGTTAACACCCATGGTTCGATTCCTTTCGAAGAAATGAATTACGTAAGTATTAGTGTTGCCCGTTTAACGGGCGAAGCCGGTGCGGTTGTAGGGGGACCGCACCGGAAACGGAAAGACTTAGAGGTCCTCGCGCCAGAAGGGCATGCTCATGCAGCGCGGGCCGCCGCGGCCGCGGGAGAGCTCGGCGGAGGGCACGACGAGAAGGTCCAGGCCCTCCTTGTACAGCACGTCGTTGGTGACGGTGTTGCGGGCGTAGACGCAGATCTTGCCGGGCTCGACGCACAGGGTGTTGGAGCCGTCGTTCCACTGCTCGCGGGAGGCCGCGATCGGGTCGCCGCCGCCGCAGGGGATCAGCTTGACCTGGTCGACGCCGGTGGCGTCCTCCAGGACGTGCTCGAGGGTGTCCTCGATCAGGCGGATGTTCACGTCGCCCGGGTTCTTGCCGGCGGTCAGCTCGTAGACGCGCAGGGTGCCCATGATGGCGGGGTGGATCGTGAACTTATCGACGTCGATCTGGGTGAAGACCGTGTCGAGGTGCATGAAGGCGCGCGAGACGGGGATGTCGAAGGCCAGGATGCGCTCGACCTTGGAGTCGGAGTTCCAGAAGATGTTCTGGGCCATGACGTCGATGGCGGCCGCCTGGGTGCGCTGGGAGATGCCGACGGCGAGGGTCTTCTCGTTGATGTTCAGCACGTCGCCGCCCTCGGTGTGGAACTGGCAGTCGCGGCGGAAGTACAGGGAGACGTCCTTGTAGTCGGGGTGGTACTTGAAGACGTACTTGCCGTACAGGGTCTCGCGGTTGCGGGTGACCGAGTACATGCGGTTGAGGTTGACGCCCTCGCCGACGACCGCGAACGGGTCGCGGGTGAAGTAGAGGTTGGGCATCGGGTCGATGATCAGGTCGGACTCGGACTCGGAGTTGACCAGGGAGTCGAGGGTCGTGGACGCCGTGAGGGGCATGTCGATCTCGGCCTTGGTCATGCCGGCCATGGTCTTCTTGACGAACTCGAGGTTGTCCTCGATGGAGTCCAGCTTCTCGCGGACGATCTGCGGCATGTGCTGGCCGCGGATGCCTGCCTCGGCGATGTACTGGTCGGTGAACTCGGCGCGGGCGCCGGGGACCTGGTCGAACACCTCGGCGACGAGGTTCTCGAGGTAGAGGACCTCCACGCCCTGGTCCCTCAGGATCTGGGCGAAGGTGTCGTGCTCCTGCTGCGCGACCTCCAGGAACGGGACGTCGTCGAACAGGAGTCGCTCGAGCTCGTCGGGCGGCAGGTTGAGGAGCTCGTCGCCGGGACGGTGCAGGCAGACCTTCCTGAGCTTGCCGATCTCGGAAGGCACGTGCAGACCTTTCGTCATGGCCTCCTACCTTTCTTTCGGGCCCTTGTCAGGGCCGATTCGTTAGCGCCCCTCCGTGTGAGGCGTTATTGCTGACGACATATTTATATCCAAAATCAGCCCATACTTCCACCTTGCCCCCGAACGGTTTTTTATAGGGGGTGAACGGCATACACATATACTTCACGCATGGCACACTTCATCTTAATAAAGCGTATTTACGTGCTTAAACGCGTTTTCAATCCTAAAATCAAATGGAACTTACCTTTGTTAAACCATCCTCAAATTGCATATTTCCACTAAAGCTATGAATAGAATTAGCGGTTCATACCGCGTCTCAACCATTTTCATTTTTATTCAGAAAAAAGTTTGTCCTATTCATTTCTGGTAAATAAATTACCGTTTACCAGACGCTTGATACCGTTCACCGGAAACTCAGTATAAGGCCCAGCGGATACCGGCTCGCTTTACGGCCCCATTTGTAACAACTTGACTTCTCGGTATAGAAAAACGGGCCCGCTTCCCCTAGAGGAACGGGTCCGTTTTCGATTATCTTCGGCCAATTTAGATAAGGCCCTCGAAGATCATCGGAATCCTAGCGATCAAACTCCGCCAGCGCCTCGCCCAAAAGCCTCAGGCCCTCGCGCAGAACGTCCTCGCTCGCGCAGTAGCCCAGGCGTGCGCCACAGGGAAGCTCAAAGCGGCTGCCGGGTACCAGCAGCACTCCCCTCTCGGACAGCAGACGCTTGCAGAACTCCTCGTCGTCCTCGGGAATATCCAGCTGGATTAACGAGGTAGACACGCCCTGTGGGGCTGTCCAGGAAACACGATGCTGCGTATCGATCCAAGCCTGCGCGATATCGCGGTTGCCAAACACGATCTTGCGATTGCGCTCGAGGATCTTGTCCTTGTGCTCAAGCACATAGGTCGCCAGGGCGTCGTTGAACACACCGCCGCAGATCATGGTGTAATCGCGATAGGTGCGGATTCGGTTGGATATCTCTTCGTCTGCCACGACCCAGCCCACGCGTGCCGCAGGCGTCGAATAGGTCTTCGACAACGAGTTGGTGACAATGGCCCTCTCGTACACGTCAGCCATCGACATAAAGGCCTCGGTGTTCTCAAGCGGCAGGTACACCTCGTCGCACAGCACATAGGCGCCCACCGAGCGGGCGATCTCGGCAATCTGGCCGAGCATATCGGCATCGAGCACCGTACCGATGGGGTTCGATGCGTTGTTGATGCAGATGAGCTTCGTGTTGGGACGAACGAGGCGCTTGAGCTGTTCGATATCGGGTTTCCATCCGAGCCCCTCGCGAAGCTCCCAATACTCGACCTCGGCGCCGAGCGTACGTGGGATCTCATAGAGCGGCGCATAGGTAGGCCACTCGGCGATAACGTGGTCGCCGGGCTCGACCACGGCCATGATGGCGTTGAGGTTCGCACCCGTGCAGCCATTGGTCTGCAGAATGTGGTCGGGATTGACCTCGCGACGATACAGCTTGGCAACCTCGGCCTTAAACTCCGGCGAGCCCTCGATCCAACCGTAGTTCATCTTCTCGCGGTCCAGGCGCTCGTAGAACGTGGCGCCGTCCTGCTCATCGAGCGCGCGCAGCTCGCCCATGGTGAGCGACGAGATCGTCGACTGGGCGATGTCCCACGTGGCACTCTTCTCCCAAACGTTGAGCCATTCCTCAACGCCAATCGTCTTGATGTCCATGGCCAAGCTCCTTACAAAAGCAGTCATCCAATCGTGTTGACGTCCCTCATACAAGATTAGGGCGGTGCGAAAACCCGCACCGCCCCAATGGGAGACATCTAATGGCAGCTAGATGTATGTATCAAGACCTGTACGGGTCCTTGAAGACCCTAGAGGTCCTCGCGCCAGAAGGGCATGCTCATGCAGCGCGGGCCGCCGCGGCCGCGGGAGAGCTCGGCGGAGGGCACGACGAGAAGGTCCAGGCCCTCCTTGTACAGCACGTCGTTGGTGACGGTGTTGCGGGCGTAGACGCAGATCTTGCCGGGCTCGACGCACAGGGTGTTGGAGCCGTCGTTCCACTGCTCGCGGGAGGCCGCGATCGGGTCGCCGCCGCCGCAGGGGATCAGCTTGACCTGGTCGACGCCGGTGGCGTCCTCCAGGACGTGCTCGAGGGTGTCCTCGATCAGGCGGATGTTCACGTCGCCCGGGTTCTTGCCGGCGGTCAGCTCGTAGACGCGCAGGGTGCCCATGATGGCGGGGTGGATCGTGAACTTATCGACGTCGATCTGGGTGAAGACCGTGTCGAGGTGCATGAAGGCGCGCGAGACGGGGATGTCGAAGGCCAGGATGCGCTCGACCTTGGAGTCGGAGTTCCAGAAGATGTTCTGGGCCATGACGTCGATGGCGGCCGCCTGGGTGCGCTGGGAGATGCCGACGGCGAGGGTCTTCTCGTTGATGTTCAGCACGTCGCCGCCCTCGGTGTGGAACTGGCAGTCGCGGCGGAAGTACAGGGAGACGTCCTTGTAGTCGGGGTGGTACTTGAAGACGTACTTGCCGTACAGGGTCTCGCGGTTGCGGGTGACCGAGTACATGCGGTTGAGGTTGACGCCCTCGCCGACGACCGCGAACGGGTCGCGGGTGAAGTAGAGGTTGGGCATCGGGTCGATGATCAGGTCGGACTCGGACTCGGAGTTGACCAGGGAGTCGAGGGTCGTGGACGCCGTGAGGGGCATGTCGATCTCGGCCTTGGTCATGCCGGCCATGGTCTTCTTGACGAACTCGAGGTTGTCCTCGATGGAGTCCAGCTTCTCGCGGACGATCTGCGGCATGTGCTGGCCGCGGATGCCTGCCTCGGCGATGTACTGGTCGGTGAACTCGGCGCGGGCGCCGGGGACCTGGTCGAACACCTCGGCGACGAGGTTCTCGAGGTAGAGGACCTCCACGCCCTGGTCCCTCAGGATCTGGGCGAAGGTGTCGTGCTCCTGCTGCGCGACCTCCAGGAACGGGACGTCGTCGAACAGGAGTCGCTCGAGCTCGTCGGGCGGCAGGTTGAGGAGCTCGTCGCCGGGACGGTGCAGGCAGACCTTCCTGAGCTTGCCGATCTCGGAAGGCACGTGCAGACCTTTCGTCATGGCCTCCTACCTTTCTTTCGGGCCTTACTGGCCGAATGTATCAGCGCCCCTCCATATGGGACGCTGCTTGCTGACAGCTCTAGTTATATCCAAAAATCACCCGCAATTCCACCTCGCCCCCGAACGGTCAACAAAGTGCGATGAACGGTATATCGCATGTGATTCCCCCATGATGCACTTCGGCGCTCTAAAGTACCTTTTCAAAGGTAAACGCTCTTTTTCCTATAAATTATCCCCTATCGCATCTATAAATCCATGATTCAGAATTGCATAGGTAAAACGGTTTTATGTATATAAATGAAGCTAGCCCACGTTTTGGACCGAATTCGATGATATTCAGCTTGCCATCATTCTTATTCACGCATCCTTATCAGTTGAGTGAGAATATTGAACGCTAGCAATAGTGTCGCGAGCGTTCGTTCTATGGCCGGGCATCGTAAGAAGTAGGTAAAGATACCGTTCGCGCGATACGTCCGTGCCAGCGGGCGACTAAATTGAGACAATAGTAAATAGAGTTGGGCTATCGTCCCCTGCGGGGACTGAACGGACAGATGCATATGCCGAGCAAAACCGAAAAGAAGCAAAAGGCCGCCAAGTTGCGCAAGCCGCCACGTGATTTTTCGTATACGCAAAACCGAGAGCTTAGCTGGCTGCGCTTTGACAACCGCGTACTTGACGAGGCATTCGACGAGACCGTTCCGCTGTTTGAGCGCCTAAAGTTCGTGTCGATCTTCGAGTCCAACCTCGACGAGTTTCTCATGGTGCGCGTGGGCGGCCTGTCCGACCTGGCAGAGCTCAAAAAACAGCCTGTCGACAACAAGAGCAATATGACCGCCTCCGAACAGGTCGATGCCGTCATGGCCGAAATGCCCGGGCTCCTTACCCGATGGGAGTCCATCTTTAAGAGCATCGAGGGCAAGCTCGACGCCCTGGGCGTTCACCGCGCCCGCATCGATTCGCTTACGCCCGAGGAGCGCACCTTTGTAACCCGCTACTTCCAGGCCTACGTGTCGCCGGTCATCTCGCCGTTGGTCATTGACCCGCGCCATCCCTTCCCCAACCTGCGCAACGGTGCACTCTACCTGGCTTGTGGCCTGGACGGCGTCACCGACGAAGAGAGCCTGCTGGGCCTTATCGAGATCCCCGCCTCGATGAACCGCGTGGTCGAGATCCCCTCGCCCACCGGCACCTACTCCTACATTCTGCTCGAGGACGTCATCCTCGCCTGCCTGGACAGCTGCTTTGGCTCCTATAAGCCGCTCGACCGCGCGCTCATCCGCGTCACCCGCAACGCCGACATCGATCCGGACGGCGAGGGCGTCGAGGAGGAAGAGGACTACCGCCAGCACATGAAGCGCATCCTCAAGAAGCGCCTGCGTCTGCAGCCGGTAGTGCTCGCGGTCTCGGGGTCGCTCGAGAAGGCGACGCTCAAGACCATCCGCAAGGCTCTCGAGCTTTCTCGCCGCTCGGTCTTTACCTGCGATATCCCGCTCGACCTGGGCTACGTCTTCGGCATTGAGGGCAAGATTCCCGAGCATCTACGCAACGAGCTGCTCTTTACGCCGTTTAAGCCGCAGCCCAACCCCACCATCGACATGTCCCGTTCCATCCGCGAGCAGGTGCTGCAACACGACAAGCTGCTCTTTTACCCTTACGAGGCCATGAATCCGTTCTTGGACCTGGTGCACGAAGCAGCCTACGACCCCGAGTGCATCTCGCTGCGCATCACGCTCTACCGCGTGGCCAAGCAGAGCCGCCTGTGCGAGTCGCTGATCGATGCCGCCGAGAACGGCAAAGAGGTCACGGTGCTCATGGAGCTCCGCGCGCGCTTTGACGAGCAGAACAACATCGAGTGGGCCGAGCGCCTGGAAGAGGCCGGCTGCACCGTCATCTACGGCTCCGAGGGCTTTAAGTGCCACTCCAAGATCTGCCAGCTCACCTATCGCGAGGGCATGGCGCTAACGCGCCTGACGCTGCTGGGCACCGGCAACTTTAACGAGAAGACGGCCAAACTCTACAGCGACTTTATGCTCATGACCGCTCACCCCGGCATCGGCGAGGACGCCAACCTGTTCTTCCGCAACCTGTCGCTGGGCAACCTGCGCGGCGATTACCGCTTCCTGGGTGTGGCGCCCGTCGGACTGAAACCGCTCATCATGCGCGGGCTTGACCGCGAGATCCAGCGCGCCCTCGCCGGCGAGCCCGCCCGCGTGTTCTTTAAACTCAACTCGCTCACCGACCGCGAGGTCATCGACAAGATCGCCGAGGCATCGTGCGCAGGAGTCCGCGTGGACATGATCATCCGCGGCATCTCGTGCCTCAAGCCGGGCGTTCCTGGCAAGACCGAGAACGTGCATGTCCGTTCTATCGTCGGACGCTTTTTGGAGCATGCGCGCGTTTACGCCTTTGGCGTGGACTCGGACATGATCTATCTGAGCTCGGCCGACATGATGACACGCAACACCGAGCACCGCGTGGAGATCGCCTTCCCCGTGCTCGACCCCACCTGCCGCGCCCTGGTGCACGAGTACATGAGCATGCAGCTGCGCGACAACGTGAAGGCCCGCAGCCTCACGAGCGACGGCACCTGGGTCCCCGTGGAGCGCGCAGAGGGTGAGAAACCCTTCAACTCGCAGGAAGCCCTGCTGGAGCGTGCCTACCGCAACGCCGAGGCCGCGCCCGAGCCCGTCATTGAGGCAAAGCCCGCACCTGCTCCTAAGCCGCAGCCGGCCACACCCGAGGTTCAGAAGGTCCAGGCGACCGTCATTGAGCCCGAGCCCGCACCTGCACCTCAGCCCGAGCCGCAGGCAGCTAAGCCCGCACCCGAGACGAGCGCCCGTCGCGATAAGCCCGCCGGCAAGACCAAGGCCATCGAGCGCCATCGCCCCGGTCGTGTGCGCATGGGCCTGGGCCTGATCGGCCTGGGTCTTAAGACGCTCATTACCGGCAAGACGAAATAGTCGTTTGTAGAAGCAGTTTGTAGAAGCGCCCCGCATTTGAGGAAAGCCTCGGATGCGGGGCGCTTTTCCCTGCTACCATGGTGCGAGCAACAACACGAATGACAGGCAGGGATATGAAGCTCACTATAGAATCGATGACCTACGGCGCCGACGGGCTGGCGCACGCCGACAACGGCAAGGCCGTCTTTGTGCAGGGCGCCGTGGCAGGCGACACCGTCGAGGCCGAGGTCGTACAGGACGGCAAGTCGTTCATGCGCGCCCGCACGACCGAGATTCTGGAGCCGAGCCCCGATCGCATTCAGCCCCCCTGCCCCTTCGTTGGCATCTGCGGCGGTTGTTCGTGGGGCAATCTCTCACGCACGGCACAGCTCGCCGCCAAGGAGCAAAACCTGCGCTCCACGCTCGAGCGCATCGGCAAGTTCGCTCCTGAGCAGGTCGATGAGTTGGTACAGCCCATCTGCCACACCAAGGACGACTGGGGCTACCGCAATAAAATCGAGCTCGAACCGACCGTCGTCAACGGTCGCGTGCGCCTTGGCATGCACGGTGTCGACCCCAGCAAAATCGTGACCGTCGATGCGTGCCCGCTGTTCGATAAGCGCTTCCCGAAGGCGCTCAAATCGGTCGTCGGCGCACTCAACTATCTAAGCGGCAGCCATGACTTGGGACTCGAACGCGTGGGCATTCGTGCATCGCGCCGTACCAAGGCACTCGAGGTCGCACTCTGGACGCCTACAGGCTCTTTTCCGCGCTCGCAGGTCTCCCGCGTGCTGGCGGACGCCGCTCATCCCACGAGCATCGTGCGCGTGATGAGCAAGGGCGAAAAGAAGGCCCGCCGTGTCTCCAAGGTCGAAATGCTCGCCGGAGAGGGCTCATGGACCGAGAATATCGCCGAGGGTCAGATGCGCTTGTCTGCCCCGTCTTTTTTCCAGGTCAACACCAAGGGTGCCGAGATTTTGATCGAGCTTGTCATGGAAGCGCTCGACCCGCAAGAAGACGAGCTTGCCGTGGACCTGTACTGCGGCGCCGGAACCTTTACCCTGCCGCTCGCCCGCCGCTGCGACTTCGTCGCCGCCGTCGAGGCCTACGGCCCGGCCGTGCGCGACCTGCGCCGTAACCTGGAGATCAACAAGCTTGATAACGTCGACGTCATTGGCGGAGACGCGGTGCGTGAGTTCCCCGACCAGGATGCCGACGTCCTGGTGGTCGACCCGCCGCGCGCAGGCCTCGCCCCCGAGGCGATCGACCTTATCGCCAGCACGAGTGCTCGCGATGTCGCCTACGTGAGCTGCGACCCGGCCACCCTGGCGCGCGATCTCAAACGCTTTGTCGAAGAAGGCACCTTCTCCCCCGTCAAGATCACGCCAGTCGACCTGTTCCCGCAAACCTTCCACTGCGAGACCGTCGTCCACCTTAGGCGTAACTAGACCGTTTGCCCAAGACCACGCCCGATGATTTTTCTGGGACGGGGATAAAAAATTGTTCTGAATGATTATTTAATCCCCGTCCCGAAATTGAACCGCCCCCTCATTTCTTGGACATTAGAAATGGGGGGCTTCTTTATGGACGGGAAAGTCGGACACGACGCCACGCTGAGGACTCTTGCAGCAGAGTTTTGCGACAGGGGATACGGGCGCACCGAAGGCCGAAGGGCGCCCGGACCCGGCCGGGGCCGGCGGCGCGCGAGGGCGAGCTCTTGCGACGGAGCTGCTGCCCGGGCGCCTGAAGGACGAGTTCTACAGGAACCGGACGTGGCGGAGCTTCGAGGAGTTCAAGCGGGACCTCCACGCCTACACCGTTCACTGGAACAAGAGGAGGCAGGTTAAGCAAAAGGGACTGACCCCGGAGGAGTTCCGGAATCAGTCCCCATGTGCGGCATAGGCCGCTAATTGACCCGTCTAAGTTTCGGGGCGCAGTTCATTTCAGCGCCGCCCGAGAAAGCTAAACGCCTTCTGACAGGTTGTCCCGGGCCGAGGGCGGCCACCTTGATCGCCCTCGGCCCTCACCCACCTCAACTGCTCCTCAATTACATAGAGCTGATTGAGGAGGGCGCAAGCTAGTGGGCGCCTTCCTCCTCGTCGTTGGGTCGGTAGGTGATGAACTCGATAACAAAGGCCAGGACGGCGGAGATGAGCGAGGCGATGATCGCGAAGATCATGTGGGAGATCCCGGCGCCACCAGGGGTCCCGTCGATGAAGTTGAGCAGGTTGAAGACGCCGAGGCCGCCCGAGATGTACATGAGAGCGCCAGTCATTCCCACGATAGCGCCGCCCACGGCGGAGCTCAGGCATGCCACGACGAACGCGCGCTTGTTGGGGAGGGCGATGCCGTAGATGCCCGGCTCGGTGACGCCGAAGAAGAAGGCGGAGATCATCGCGGGAAGGGCGATGCCGCGGAAGCGCTCGTCCTTGTTTCTGAGGTACATGGCAAAGATGACCGCTCCGAGTGCGAACCCGTGGCCGATGGTGGCGGCGAGCACGCTATCGTGGCCGAGGGTGTTCAGGTTCATGATGGAGATGGGGATGAGGCTCCAGTGGAAGCCGAAGATGACGAGGCACATCCACAGTCCGCCGACTAGGGCGCTGCCCAGGACGGAACCAACCACGGGGAGCTGGAAGATGAACGAGAACGCCGCGCTCAGCAGGTTGGTGATGAGGGTGGCCACCGGGCCGATGATGAGGTAGCCCAAGACGATGGAGACCGTCATCGTGGCGAGCGGGACAAGGAACATCTTGAGCGCAGCCGGCATCCAGCTCTTGAGCCAGCGCTCAAGGATAGAGCCGAACCACACCATGAGAAGGACGGGGATCACCGAGCTCACGTAGCCGGACACGGGCATGATGATGGGGAGCCCGAGGGCGGTGGCGTACCACGAGAACGTGCCGGCCACGCCGAGGTCGATGCTGCCGAGCGCCTCGCCCGAGGTCAGGGCGACCATCGTCGGGTAGAGGAGCGCCACGCCGATTGCCACGCCGGTGAACTCGTTCATGCGGAACTTGCGCGCGGCACTGAACGCCAGGGCGACGGGAAGGAAGTAGAAGAAGCCGTCAGCCACGGTGTAGAGCAGCGTGTAGAGGCCGTCGTTTGCAAAGGCCGGGACGAAGTAGGTGATGAGGGCAAGCAGTCCCTTCATGATGCCTGCGGCGGCAAGCGGTCCCAGGATGGGCTGGAAGATGCCAGAGATGAGGTCGATGATGACGGAGGCAACGGTCTTATCGCCCTGGGGCTCGTCGTCGGCGCTTGCGCCGCCCGAGAAGTTGCCGGCCTCCAGGACCGCGTCGTAGACGTCCTCGACGATGTTGCCCACGACCACCTGGTACTGGCCGTTGGCCTGGATGACCTGGATGACGCCCTTGAGGGCCTCGATCTTGGCCGTGTTGGCGCGGGACTTGTCCTTGAGTTTGAAGCGCACGCGCGTGATGCAGTGCGCGACGCTGGCGACGTTCTCGGCGCCGCCTACGTTCTCGAGTATGGATCTGGCCAGGTCGTCGTATTTTTCTGCCATTATTTTCTCCTTAGTGATATTGCCCGGGTGGTTAGCCCAGGTCGCCTCCGTTGGTGGCGATGGCCTGTTGATACCAGTAGAAGCTCTTCTTGCGCCTGCGCTCGAGCGTGCCGTTGCCCAGGTTGTCGCGGTCCACGTAGATGAAGCCGTAGCGCTTCTCCATCTCGCCGGAGCCCGCGCTCACGAGGTCGATCGGCCCCCAGGTGGTGTAGCCGAGCATCTCGACGCCGTCCTGCTCGATAGCGTCGCGCATGGCCTCGATGTGCTCGCGCAGGTAGGCGATGCGGTAGTCATCCTCGATCGTGCCGTCGGGAAGCACCTCGTCATAGGCGCCGAGGCCGTTCTCCACCACAAAGAGCGGCTTCTGGTAGCGGTCCCAGAGGTCGTTGATCGTGATGCGGAACCCCAGCGGGTCGATGACCCAGCCCCAGTCGCTCGTGCGCACGTAGGGGTTCTCTACGCCGGCGAAGGCGTTGCCCTCGGCGACGCCGCCCACGGAATCGGGATCGCCCGCGGTACAGCGCGAGGAGTAGTAGCTAAACGAGATGAAGTCGACGGTGTTCTCCGCAAGGATGCGCTCGTCCTCGGCGGTCATGCCCACGTCGATGCCCTCGCGCTCGAGCATCTTGAGCGCGTAGCCGGGGTAGTGCCCGCGTGCCTGCACGTCCACGAAGAAGAGGTCCTCCTGGTTCTTGACCTGCGCTGCACGGACGTCCTCGGGACGACAGGAGTAGGGGTAGTAGCTTCCCGCGGCGAGCATGCAGCCAACCTTGTTCTCCGGGTCGACCTCGTGGGCGATCTTGGTAGCCCAGGCGCTCGCCACGAGCTCGTTGTGCGCGGCGCGGTACTCGGCCTCGCGGGCATTCTCCCCGGGCTCGAGGACGATGCCGGCGCCCATGAAGGGACGGTGTAAGATCATGTTCATCTCGTTGAACGTGATCCACCAATGCACGAGGCCGCGGTAGCGGTTGAAGAGCACCTTCACGAGCCGCTTGTAGAGCTCGATGAGGGCGCGGTTTCGCCAGGCGCCGTACTTCTTGACGAGGTGGATGGGGCAGTCGAAGTGCGTGATGGTCACGAGGGGCTCGATCCTGTGCTCGCGGCAGCAGCGGAACACGTCCTCGTAGAAGGCGAGCCCGGCCTCGTTGGGCTCCTCCTCGTCGCCATTGGGGAAGATGCGGCTCCAGGCGATGGAGAGGCGAAAGACCTTAAAGCCCATCTCCGCGAAGAGGGCTATGTCCTCGCGGTAGTGGTGGTAGAAGTCGATGCCCGTCTGGGCCGGGTAGTAGTACCCGGGCTCAAAGTCGAGCATGCGCCTCAGGCCGCGACTTACGTCGTTGCGCTCCGACCCGTGTGGGATGACGTCGACATTGGCAAGGCCGCGGCCGCCCTCGTCATAACCTCCCTCGCATTGGTTAGCAGCGGTGGCTCCTCCCCAAAGGAACCCTTTTGGAAATGGCATGGTGCCTCCTTCTCTCTGGCGCCCCCACCTCTGCGGGGACGCTTTATAACGTCCTTGCGACCTCACGCGCCGGGCCCGTGGCCCTTTCCCTGATGCGCGCGGGCCGCCCGTGAAGGGGTGACTAGCTGACGGCTTGTCCTGCGGCGGCGCGACGTGCCTCCCGGCCTCCAAGCAGGGAGGGGACCTGTGCCAGGCACACGCCGGCGAGGATGATGGCGACGCCCAGCCACTCGACGACGCCGAGCGGCTCGCCGAGGACGATCATGGCGATGAGCAGGCCGGCGGGGAGTTCCGCGGCGGCCATGACAGTGGAGAGACCCGCGGGCAGGTGCGGAGAGCCCATGCCGAAGAGCAAGACCGGGCAGAGCATGCCAAAGAAGCCGGCGATGACGGCAAAGGGCAGGATGCCCTGGGCGAGGACGCCCGAGACGACGTAGTCCGGGCACACCGTGAGCGACATGACCACGGAGCCCGCGCACACGATGACGCCGCGCTGCTCGGACGAGCAGGGGGCCTCGACCTTGCCGGAGAGGGTGACAAAGAGGGAGCAGGACACGGCCGCCCCCAGCGCGCAGAGCAGGGCCACGGGGTCGTACCCGGTGATGCCGGTCTTGTAAACGCCACTCGCGAACACCGTCCCGAAGACGATGGCCAGGGCGGAGGCCACTTGGAGGGGCCTCGGCGGCCGGCGCGTCATGACGGTCTGCCACACGAGCCCCAGCCACGTGAACTGGAAGAGGAGCGTGAGCGCCACCGGGGCGGGCAGCACGCTCATGGCGTAGCAGTAGAGGATTGAGGTGAGGCAGGTGAGGGCTCCCAGGCCCATGAGCTTAAGGGCGAGCTTCCAGCCCACGCGCTGCCAGTGGTGCCCGAGTGCGTGCCCTGCGAGCGTGGCGAGGGCGAAGAAGAGGCAGCCGAGCCACGCTTGGCTCGCCACCACCTGTGCCGAGGTGAAGCCCGCGGCGTAGGCGAGCTTGTAGGTCGTGGCCATCGCGCCGTAGCAGGCGCCGCCCGCAAAGACCTGGAGCGCCGCCTTGGCCTGTCCCGCGCCCGTGGCTCCCGCCCCGGCGGCCTGTTGCTTGATTGTGTTTGTTCCTGCCATTAGGCTCCCTTCCGTCTGCTGTCTTGCAGACGCACGTCTCGTGCGTCTGTTCCCTGCAGTCGGAAGGTGGGCTCGTGCGGTCTTCTGGCGGTGCATGTGGCACCTGCTGCCAAGACGAAAAAAGCCACGCAACCGACTGCTCGGTTGCGTGGCAAAAAGGTGGCTAGCGCCCAGAAAAGTCCACGCGTTTTTAGACTGGGACAAAGTACTACAACAGATGAGATTCCGTCAAGAAAAACCGAGGAAAAAAGTGAGCCTCTGCCCGCCGTACCTGTGGCGGTCGTTCCCCGAACGGGGCGGTGCTGTTGGGGACTGTCTCGATCTGTAACAGTTGGGGCTAGTTTTGGTCGATGGATGTTACAGATTGAGATTGTTGAGGATGGGTGGGGGTAGCTAATTCGGACAGGGCTATTTTAAACATTGGGAAATCGAGCGTGGCAAGCGGAGGTCTTCGGGGTATAAGACGGCTAATTGTATGCCGCCTATGAAAGGAAACCTCATGCCCAGCGTTGCCGTTCTCGCCGCCGATGGCTTTGAAACTATTGAATGCCTGACCATGGTCGATGTCATGCGTCGCGGCGGCGTGCGCGCCACGCTTGTCTCGATCATGCCCACGCGCGAGGTCGTAAGCTCGTTGCAGATTCCCGTGACCTGCGATGCGCTCTTTGACGAGATCAACTTTGACGAGTACGACTGCGTCGTGCTACCTGGCGGCCTGCCCGGCGCCACCAACCTGCGTGCCGACCAGCGCGTCTGCGACGTGGTCTGCGAGTTCGCCGCCGCCAAGCACGTCGCCGCCATCTGCGCCGCCCCGTTTATCCTGGGTGAGCTCGACCTGCTCGAGGGGCGCCACGCCACGTGCTTCCCTGGCTTTGAGAAGAGCTTCCCCGAAGGCGCCTATACCGGCGAGAAGGTTACGCAAGACGGCAACATCATCACCGCCAGCGGCATGGCCCAGTCGCTCCCCTTCGCGCTTGAGCTGCTGCGCACGCTCGCCGGCGACAATGCTGTCGAGAAGGTTGCCGAGGGCATTCAGCTATGATTTTGGCCTCGCAATCACCGCGCCGCATCGAGTTGATGCGCGAGGCGGGCTATGTCATTCGCATCATTCCTGCCGATATCGACGAAACGCCGTTTGATGGCGAGGCCCCGCTTACGCTCGTTGAACGCTTAGCACGCGCCAAAGCCGCCGCCGTTGCCGCCGAGCATGCCGAGCCCAATGAGCTGACGGTCGCGGCCGACACCATCGTCACCTTTGACGGCAAGATTCTGGGCAAGCCGGCAACCGAGGACGAGGCGCGTACCATGCTCCGTGAGCTTTCGGGCCGCACGCACCAGGTCGCAACCGGCGTCTGCATCGTTAAGGCAGGCGATACGGCCGCCCCACATGCCGCCGAGAGCCTGTCCTTTGTCGATGTGACCGACGTGACGTTCTACGAGCTCACCGACGAGCAGATCGAGCACTACGTCGCCTCGGGTGAGCCCATGGACAAGGCCGGCGCCTACGGCATTCAGGGCACAGGAGGACGCATGCTCGTGCATGATATATCGGGCGACTTCTATAACGTGGTGGGCCTACCCATCGCTCGCGTCGCGCGCGCGATTCAAAAGCTCTCGTAATTGCATCTGGCGCTGGGTATCCCCCAGCGCCTACAATTTTGGCGTACCGTACGGATCCCGACCGGGCACATGGCGCGGCGGAAAACCGATAGGAGTTAAACATGGATACACTGCTCGAGGCCATTGACGTCTGCGATGTCGATGGCTTTTGCTATGGCAACTATACGGACGAGGAGGCCGGCACCGGTTGCACCGTAATCGTGGCACCCGAGGGCGCCACCGGCGGCGTTGACGTTCGCGGCGGTGCTCCAGCATCGCGCGAAACCGACCTGCTGCGACCCGAGAACACCGTCGACAAGGTCCACGCCGTCTGCCTTTCGGGCGGATCGGCCTTTGGTCTGGAGGCTGCAAGCGGCGTCGCCCGCGAGCTCGAGAGCCGCGGCATCGGCCTTCCCGTCGGCCCCACGCAGGTGCCTATCGTGTGCTCCAGCTGCATCTTCGACCTCGCCTTTGGCGATCCCACCGTGCGCCCCGACATAGAGGCCGGCATCGCCGCCGTGCGCGAGGCACTCGACAACACCCCCACTATACTCGAGCAGGGCAATGTGGGCGCCGGCACCGGCGCTACCGTAGGTAAGCTCATGGGTCCCGCCACCTGCATGAAGGCCGGCCTTGGCGCTGCTGCCGTGGCGCTCGGCCCTGTCAAGGTGGGCGCTGTGGTCTCGGTCAACGCCTGCGGCAACGTCGTCGACCCGACCACGGGCGAGTGGGTAGCCGGCATGCGCGCCGCAGCCGATAGCGACCAGATCGTCGACATGGAGCTCGCCGCTTTTGCCGCCGCCGGCTCTATGCAGATGCCGCTCGACCGCACCAACACCACTATCAGCTGCATCGTCACCAACGTGAAGCTCACCAAGGCCCAGACCACCAAGGTCTCCCAGATGGCAGCAGACGCCTACGCGCACGCCATCCGTCCCACGCACACCACCAACGACGGCGACACCATCTACACCCTCGCCAGCGGCAAACTAGGCGCCCAGGCAAGCGCCGCCGTTCCCCTAGACCTGCTGGGCATGCTCGCCGTAAGGGCCCTACAGACCGCCATCGTAAACGGAGCAAAAAATGCCAAAACCTCCCACGGCATCCCCGGCGCCGCGAAGTAGCCTAACCTGAACGGTTGCCCGGTGGGGCTTGGTTATGTTTGCTGCTCTACAGTCCTGGCTCGCACGAAGAGCACATTAAGTGCTCTTCGGCTCGTGCGGAACTCGCGACAAACATAACCAAGCCCACCGGGCAACCTACTCAACTAGATCCCTTTCAGCCCAGGCCCCTGTGTACCGCGCGTCCAAGATCTTCAAATTCAGCCGTCTGACATAAAGCAAGACATAGCAGAGGACCCCTGGTCCTTAACTTGATACGAGTTCCGCACGCAAAGGAGGCGCCAGTGGCGCCTCCGTCTTGCGCAGGACTGTCCGAAGTAGCAAGTTAAGGACCAGGGGTCCCCGTTGCCCGAGCGTTTCTGTGCTAGTTGAATTTGAAGATCTTTGAGGCAAGATGGTATAGGCCGAGTGTGGTTTTGTCTCCGGCCCGTCCATGCAGGTTGGTAAAGAATCCGACTACGCCGTAGCGAGCGCGACGATACATGCGCTCGTCGTACTCCTTCAGGTCCTTCCACAGCGTCTTCAGGCGCTCATCGGCACAATCTTCCTCGGAAAGCTTCGTAAGCACCGAGCAGATTGCCATCATCATGGTGAAGTAGCCCATCATGTACGAACGCAGACGCGAGGACTCAACGTCCTGGTACAGGTGGAACGATTCCATCATGATGCGCGTTACGCGGAACTGCTGGCCCAGGCGCTTGACCATCGTGGCCTCGTTGACGCTCTGGCCCTCGCGACCGATAAAGTAGCGATAGAGGTCGATGTCGGCGTAGTACATGGTCTTGCAGCGCGGCAGCGGTACGTATGCGTAGATATTATCCACGTAGAACGTGTGCGCCGGCATAGGCAGATTGGACTCACGCAGTACGTCGGTGCGATAGCACAGGCTGTGCATGAGCAGGTTCTGATCGGGACGGAAGTGTCCGATCTGGTCCCAAGAGAAAAACTTTTTGCGCGGAAGGGCAAACTTGTAGCCAATAGCGGTATGCGTGCCCTCGTAAACCTTCTCGTACACGTAGTTCGAGATAAACAGGTCGACGCGCTGGTCGCGCTCCTCAAAGCCACGCAGAATCGACAGCATGGTCGAAAGCGCCGCACCGTCGAGCCAGTCGTCCGAGTCAACGACCTTATAGTACGTACCATGCGCCTCGCGCAGGCCCGAGAGGACGGCGATACCGTGGCCGCCATTCTCCTGGTGCACCGCGCGGATGATTCCAGGATAACGGGCCTCCCACTCGTCGGCCTTGGCGGCCGTCTCGTCCTTGGAGCCGTCGTCCACCACGATAATCTCGATATCGGTGGCGTAATTGCTCCCCTCCAAGATGGAGGTGATGCAATGGTCCATATCCTTGGCGGCGTTATACGAGGGAATACCGAATGTTATGACTTTATGCATGGCAGGCGATAATCTCATCCGAAAGATCGAGGGCAGAATTGGTCACGGCGTCCATATCGTAGTAACGATACTCGGCCAGACGACCCACTGGGTGGAAGTTCGTCAGGTTCTGGACGCGCTCAAGGTAGCGCTCGTAGAGCTCGCGGTTCTCGGGCTCCAGGATGGCGTAGTACGGCGTCTCGCCCGAGCCGGGCGTATAGGCCTTGGAGTACTCCTTCATGATGGTGGTCTTGCCGGGCAGGACCTGACCAGTCATGTTCTTGAACTCGGTAATGCGCGTATAGTCCTCGCTCGTGGTGTAGTTGACGGTGCCCACGGGCTGGAACTGATCCATATCGAACGTCTCGAACTTCATATCGAGCGTGCGGTACGGCAGCGCGCCCAGGTCGAGGTTGAACAGCTCGTCGAGCGGACCGGTGTAGACGATCTCGCCACCATAGACCTTGCCGTCGATCTTGACGGTGGTCTCGTCGATTTCAAAGAGGTCACGGGCGTCTACGTCACAGAACACGTCGATCAGATCGTGATCGAGCATATGCTCGAACAGCGCGGTATAGCCGTCCTGCGGCATGCCCTGGAAAGGAGCCTGCGGGAAGTAGCGATCGTCATCGCCCACAAAGACGGGAACGCGGCCGGTGATCGAGGGGTCGATCTGGTCGGGCGTCTGGCCCCACTGCTTCATGGTGTAATGCAAAAAGACGTTCTCATAGACATAATCGGCGACCTCGGCAAGATCCGGGTCGTTCTTCTTGCGCAGCTCCATAATGGGCACCTTGACGTCCTTGCCAAAGGTCTCCACGAGCTTCTGATACAGCTCCTCGCCGCGCTCATCGCCAAAGGCGAGCTTGAGGCTCGCATGGTTAAAGGGCACGGGCATAAGGGTGCCGTTGATGTTGGCGAGCACCTTGTGCTGGTAGTCCGTCCACTTGGTAAAGCGCGACAGGAAGTTATGGACGCGCTCGTTAAAAGTGTGATAGATGTGCGGACCGTACTCGTGGACCAGGATTCCGGCCTCGTCAGTGCAGTCGTAGGCATTACCCGCGATGTGGCCGCGACGCTCCAAAACGGCAACACGATAGCCGATAGTTTCGGCAAGACGACGGGCGCAAACGGCACCGGCATAACCGGCGCCGACAACGATCATGTCATACGCACCGGCATTAAAGCCTTCAGGCAGGCCTGAGGTAATCTGCATCGATACTCCTTGTCAAAAGCCACACGCTTTTTAACTGGGCTTTTTCTCGAACATACGTCGAGACATATTTATCAGAGCGATTATAGCGCTAATGCGTCCTATAATGAGCTTGCCACACAAGGAAAGCTCAAGCACCGCGGCGTACATAATTGTAAGGTAAACCCGCTAGCAGCGGGTTTATTCGTGTACAGCCGAGGGCCTGGAGCTTAGCGAAACGCTTGTAAGGAGTATCATGAGCGATTTCCTAAACCGTATGAAGTCTGCCGCCAAGGCCGACCTTAAGACCATCGTCCTGCCCGAGGGCGAGGATCCGCGTACCATCGTCGCGGCAAACAAAATCATCGAGGAGGGCCTGGCCAACATCGTCATCCTGGGCGATCCCAACGAGATCAACGTCCCCGGCGCCACCGTCATCGATCCGCGCAACGCCGAGAAGCACGAGGAGTACGCGCAGAAGTTTGCCGAGCTCCGCGCCAAGAAGGGCGTTACCATCGAACAGGCTCGCGCCCAGGTGATGGACGCTACCTACTTTGGCACCATGATGGTCAAGATGGGCGACGCCGACGGCCTGGTCTCCGGCGCCTGTCACTCCACCGCCGACACCCTGCGCCCCGCGCTGCAGATCCTCAAGACCGCTCCGGGCACCAAGCTGGTCTCGGCCTTCTTCGTGATGTGCACCGACACCCCGCAGTTCGGTACCGACGGCACGCTGATCTTCGCCGACTGCGGCCTCAATATCAACCCGTCCTCCGACGAGCTCTCCGAGATCGCCATCGCCTCGGCCCACTCCTGGTCCACCTTTATGGGCAATGTTGAGCCGCACGTGGCCATGCTCTCCTACTCCACCATGGGCTCCGCCGGTGGCGAGGTCGCCAAGAAGGTCCAGGAGGCCGTGAAGTTCTGCAAGGAGAAGGCTCCCGAGCTCGCCATCGACGGCGACCTGCAGCTCGATGCCGCTATCGTCCCCACCGTCGCCCAGCTCAAGGCTCCCGGCTCCTCTGTCGCCGGTAAGGCCAACGTGCTCGTGTTCCCCGACCTCGAGGCCGGCAACATCGGCTACAAGCTGGTTCAGCGCTTCGCTGGTGCCGACGCCTACGGCCCCATCCTGCAGGGCATCGCCAAGCCGGTTAACGACCTTTCGCGCGGCTGTTCTGCCGACGACATCGTGGGTGTCGTAGCCATCACCGCCGTCCAGGCTCAGATGGCTGAGTAGCGGACGCACTCGCCCGAAGGCCGTACGGGCTAACCCCTGAAAACGTCCTCGACCAATGAAACGCCCCCGTTCTGCTCCTTCGGAGCTACGAACGGGGGCGTTTCTGGTCTGCGGAATGTTTTCAGGGGTTAGCCCGTACGGCCTTCTACTGCCACGAAGCATTCAGAGCATCTGGAGTGGACGGCGGCTTGGCTACGAGCTGGGGCTGAGGATCTGAATGGATGGGTGTCGTTGCTGGGAGCGCTGGCGTTACTGGTGGCGATCACTTTGGGACTGGAATTTCCGCCTGCTAGCAAAAAGGCCTCCTGAGCTGCTGCTCAGGAGGCCTTTCGTTCAATCGCAAGCGAACGCACTAGTTATTCGCGGTCAAACGCTCGACGTCGTGGGCGATCATGTATTCCTCGTCGGTGGGGATGACCATGACCGTGACGGAAGAACCGGCGGCGCTGATGACCTGCGGACCGTTGCCCACGGCCTCGCGGTTCTTGTTGTTGTCGATGCGCACGCCCAGCCACTCAAAGCAGTCGCAGAAGGCCTTGCGGATCGACCAGTCATTCTCACCGATGCCGGCGGTAAAGGTAATGGTGTCCACGCCCGCCATGGAGGCAATCATGGAACCGGCCTGTTGCATGGCCTTGTAAGCGAACATATCGAAGGCGAGCAGGCAGCGCTCGTCACCCTCAGAGGCGCGCGTACGGATGTCGCGGGCATCGTTGGAGATACCCGAGATGGCAAGCAGACCGGACTGCTTGTTCATCATGTCGTCGACTTCCTGGTAGCTGTAGCCGCCCTCGCGCTGCAGGTAGCACACGGTAGCCGGGTCGATGGAGCCGCAGCGGGTTCCCATCATCAGGCCGTCGAGCGGCGTGAGGCCCATCGTGGTATCGCGGCATACACCGTCCTCAATGGCGGCGAGCGAAGCGCCGTTGCCCAGATGACACGAAAGCAGACGGTGGCAGCGCGAACCCAGGATCTCCTTGGCCATCATCCACTCGTAGCGATGGCTCGTACCGTGGGCGCCGTACTTGCGCACGTGGTACTTGTTACACACGTCCTTGGGCAGGGCGTAGGTGTAGGCGACCTCGGGCATAGTCATGTGGAACGAGGTGTCGAAGACGGCCACGTTGGGCAGCTCCGGATACTTCTCGCGACAATACTCGATTGCCGCTGCCTCGCCGTAGTTGTGCAGCGGGGCAAGCGGTGCCACCTCGAGAATCTTAGCCATGACCTCATCGTCGACGACCGCGGAATCGTCAAAGTACCAGCCACCCTGAACGATACGATGCCCAATGCCATCGATCGTAAAGTCGGTCTTCTCGAGCTCCTCGAGCACACGTGCGATAGCCGAACGGTGGTCCGGGAAGGGGACCTCCTCGGTTTGCTTGGCGCTACCGTTCTCGGAGTGGCCAAAGATGCCCATGTCCGAACCGATACGTTCGCAGTTGCCCTTGGCGAAAACCTCGCGGGTATCGGTATCCAAAAGCTGATATTTAAGGCTTGAGCTACCGGCGTTGACAACAAGTACGTTCATGAGACTCCTTTGCAGTGCGATACGGTCGGCGCAGACCCCTTAAGGCGGCCACATGTTAATAAGAAGTTATCACAACTTAATAAATAACTATCAGGCATATCGCCCAACGAGCACAAAAGAGGGGCCGAACGGCGCTCGGTCGTCCAGCCCCTCCCCTTTTGCAATTACTTGCCATTGACGATGCGCTCGACGTCGGAAGCGATCATGAACTCCTCGTCCGTGGGGATAACGAAAATCTTAACCTTGGAATCCTTGGCAGACAGGCACCATGCGCCGTCACCACGCAGGGCGTTGCGGGCATGATCCATCTTGACGCCCATAAAGGCCAGGCGGTCGGCCACGCCGGCGCGGACGGCAGGAGCGTGCTCACCGATGCCGGCAGTGAAGACCAGGGTGTCCATACCGCACATGGAGGTGGCCATCTCGGCAGCCTTGGCGGCAATCTTGTAGACGAACATATCGAAGGCGAGCTGGGCCTCGGGGTCACCGGCAGCGGCGAGCTCCTCGACGTTGCGGCAGTCGTTGGTCTTGCCACCGGTCACAGCCAAAAGGCCGGACTTCTTGTTCATCATCTCGTCGACCTCGTCGAAGGTGTAGCCGCCCTCGCGCTGCAGGTAGCACACGGTAGCCGGGTCGATGGAGCCGCAGCGGGTGCCCATCATGACGCCGTCGAGCGGCGTCAAGCCCATGGTGGTGTCCATGCACTTGCCGTCCTCGATGGCGCACAGGGAAGCGCCGGAGCCGATATGGCACACGACGACCTTACGGGCCTCGCCGTTGGTC
Organism: Collinsella sp.; assembly: GCA_019419545.1. Taxonomy (GTDB): domain Bacteria; phylum Actinomycetota; class Coriobacteriia; order Coriobacteriales; family Coriobacteriaceae; genus Collinsella. Next base: position 79,792 of record DXZT01000050.1, read on the forward strand.
ATCTCGGCGACCTTCTTGGAGATGTAACGGTAGCTGGTGCCGTGGGCGCCGTACTTACGGATGTGCAGCTTGTCGCAGACGTCCTTGGGCAGGGCGTAAGTCTTGGCGACCTCGGGCATGTTGAAGTGGAAAGCGGTGTCGTAGACCGTGACGTTGGGCAGGTCGGGATACTGCTCCAGGCAGTACTCGATAACGTTGGCCTCGGGGTTGTTGTGCAGCGGCGCCAGCGGGGCGACCTCGCGGATCTTGGCGAGAACGTCCTCGTCGACGAGGGAGGAATCGCCGAAGTACCAACCGCCCTGAACGATGCGATGGCCGATGCCCTCGATCTTGACGCCGTTGGCCTCGAGGTCCTTCAGAACGACCTCGATGGCGACCTTGTGGTCAGGGAACTCGATGTTCTCGGTCACTTTCTTGGAACCGTTGGCAGCGTGGGTGAAGGTACCGCCGGTAAAGCAGACGCGCTCGCAGGATCCCTTTGCGGACACCTTGTGGGACTTGGTATCGATGACCTGATACTTAAGGGTCGAAGATCCCGCGTTGACGACCAGAACGTTCATGTGTCTCCCTACTAACAGGCGGTGTGGCGCCGCCAGGTTACATATGCTTCAATAATAAACCCAAACGCCCTCGCGCTCGGGTTTATTGCGTTGATATATAAGTTATCGGTGCCTAAATACGCATGGCCTTTGACTTGTAAGACAAAATAGCGCGGGGATATACACCAAAGAAGAAATCCCGAGCGCGACAAGCAATATGACTCGAATGTCCACGATGCTGCTCAACGCAGCATTGAACAGATAGAAAAGGATGGCACCCACCGCCACCATCTGGCTTTGAACCGAAATCAGTGAACAGCGCATCGAAGGATCGGCTGCTTTTTGAAAAACTGAGTATTTAATTGGAGCAAATAACGAGTAAGCGACCGTCTGCAGCACATAGAACACGGGCAGCAAATAAACCGGAGTTAAGGGAATCAAAAACAGAGCTGTCAGGAAAAGACGCACGATGCCGCAAATACGCGCAAAGCGGCCCTTGTCGACATGAGCAATCGCACAGGGCACAATAAGTCCCATGGAGGCCGAGGCAAGGAGCTGAACCGCAATGGTCACACCCGAAGCGACGGCATTCATTCCGCAACCCGCAAGCAGCAGTGAGAAAAAGTCTTCCAGGGCGACAAAAGCAAATGCCTGAGAACAGTCCATGATGAACGCTGAACGAAGAACGCCATTACCCGCAATAGCGGCACCGATCATCTTCGGGCTAATCCCATGTTCAGGTGTCGTCGCAGTGCCCCCTCTTCGCATCTCAGGAATGCAGACAACGACAAGCAACGTCAACACCATTGCAATGATATCTGTCGAAAGACCAATGAGATATGCACCGACAGACGAAATGAAACCGCCCACGCAAGCGGAGATGGCATAAGAGGCATAGAAAACAAATCGCTCAACGACATTAAGTCTTACGAGCTGGTCCTGAGAGACGCTGTCAATGTAAATCGCTTCGATGGATCCGCTCACACATGCAACGGCAAAACCCTTGAGAGCGAACGCACCGATTAAAAGCAGAGGAGAACGGACGAGAAGCAGGGCGACATAGTATCCAAGCATCCCCACGACGCCAACGAGACCACTTGTCTTTCGTCCAAACCTATCAGCAATATAGCCAGTGGGAACTTCAAGGATGAACTTGCTCACTTGGTATGCAATCATCATGCTAGAAATCGCCACCATCGAGAATCCGACAAATTCAAGGTAAACCGTCAGAAAATACAAAATGGTGCTGAAGTTCGACAGAAAAACGAACGTCATATAAAGCAAAACCGTACGGTTTTTCATGCTCCACCCTCCAAGAGTCAGCAATCTAAATCGGAATCTTGGAAAAGCATGAGGGCAAAGCTGTCAGCTATGTGTTACAAGGCGTCAATAATCACTTGATGCCTCGAAGCCAATTAATCTCACGAAGCAAGATGACGCAATAGGTGCAGAAAAACCGTCTGGTGTCGATCAGTCCAGGCATTTTGTCGATAGCAAAAGTAGATGGGCAAGGCTACGTCACGCGAACCTTCAATGGAGCACTCGCTCACTTCCAATACATCTGATTCGAGAGAAAAGTCAGAAAAACTCAATATCAATCCCCCGGCTTGAAGAAACTCAGTCTGCGCCCTGTTTCCGTATTCAACATCACGGAAGCGAAAATTGACGAGCTGGGCTTCGGGACATTGATTGATTGCATTGAGACAGGGTGACAAATTAATGGGAACAGCGAGCCTGCCGCCCAGTAACTCGCGAATGGTCATGGCGCCCACAGATTGATGACCCGCTGGGCATGAAAGAACCTTGAGCTCCTTTTCACCCAAATATTTTGAAGAAAGGACGCTGTCCCGTGGTTCCTCGAATGAGATAGCCGCATCCGAAATGCCAAGCACAAGTGATTCAAAGCATGTAGCCGTTGGCTGATGCCACACATCAAGGTGAATCTGAGGGTGCGAGCGTTCAAACGAGTCATACCAGCTTTCGGCAAAAAGGCGCCCCCGCCCATGAAGGCAGGGGGCGTAAAGACGAAAGTGGCCATCGGGCGAAACGCCGTCGCCCCTCGATTGAGCGTACTTTTTGAGATCGTCGACTTGTGCCAGGATCACGCGCGCACGACGCGCAAATTCTCTGCCCGCCGGAGACAAAACAGCCTCCCCCGCCGATCGGTCGAGCAAAACAATCTGATACTCAGATTCCAGCTTTTTGATTGCCGACGAAACGGCCTGCGGACTCACATGAACGGCGCGAGCTGCTTTGCGCACGCCGCCATAGTTCGCTACCGCTTGAAGGTATTCGAGTTGAGAAAGCTGCATAGATTACTCCAAAGGCAGCCAAGTCGACGGGCCAAGCGCCCTCAGATGAGGTTCTCGCCCAGGTTTTTGCCGCCGAGGACGTGCATGTGGAAGTGCATGACGGTCTGGCCGGCGTTGACGCCCTTGTTGGAGATGACGCGGAAACCGTCCTCCAGACCCTTGGCCTTGGCGACCTCCTGGATGGCGTGAGCTATGGCGCCCATGGTCTCGGCGGGTACGTTGTCGGCGATGTCGCTGTAGTGCTTCTTAGGGATCACGAGCGTGTGGACCGGCGCCTGCGGGTTGAGGTCGTCGAAGGCGATGACCTGGTCGTCCTCATAGACAACGGTCGAGGGGATCTCGTGGTTGGCAATTTTACAGAAGATGCAATCGCACATAGCTGGTTCCTTTCTTACAGACCAAGGTAATTATATTTGGTCGAGATGCTTAGAACGAAAGGTTATCATCGGTGTTGGCGGCCTCGCCGTCGGCGAGCACGTCGTTGCCGTCGACGTCCTTAAGGAGCACCGAGACCTTCTGCTCGGCATCGGACAGGCGGGTGCGCAGGCTTTTGAGGAGCTCGACGCCGCGGGTGTAGCTCTCGAGCGACTCCTCAAGCTCCATATCGCCCGACTCCAGGCTGCGGATGATGAGCTCCAGCTCCTGCGAGGCCTGCTTGTACGTAAGCTGCTCGACCGGGGTCTTCTCTGCCATATCTGTTTCCTTTCCTAAGGGTCTATCACTGCGAAACGCGGTCTACTCGACCGTATCGACCGTTGCTGCCACGTTGCCGTCTGCCATGCGCACGCGAATGGCGTCGCCAGGCTTAAAGGTCTTGGCACTCGTAGCCACACCATCATCGCTGTACGCGATGGAATAGCCGCGAGCAAGCACTTTGAGCGGCGACAGGGCATCGAGCGACGCTGCCGCACGGCTCAGGTCGGACGCTGGCTTGCTGAGCATCGTGCGCCCTTGATGCTCTAGGCGGGAACTCGCAAGCGTGAGCGCATGGCGCTTACCATCGAGCCCCGAGGTGCTTGTAATCAGACGCTCGGGCAAGCGCTCAAAGTTGGAGCGGAATGTCCCGACCGAGCGTACTATGGCGCCCGACAGGCGATCGGCAGTCAGCGCAAGCTCCGATTCGCGACGCTCGACCATAAATGTGGGGTCGTTGAGGCACGGGCGACACGCAGCGGCATCGAGCGCATCACCCAAGCGAGCCGTATAGGTATCCCAGGCACGGCGACCGCGCTGATCGAGCATCTCTAGGTCGACCTGGGCCGACCCAATCATCGATGCCATCGCGGCACCCAGACGCTGATGGCGCGCCTCGAGCACATCGGCCAACTCCGTCATAGCCGGCGCCACCGATTCTGCCGCCGCCGTGGGCGTGGAGGCGCGTCGGTCGCTCACCATGTCGCAAATCGAGGTATCGGGCTCATGGCCAATGCCGGTCACCACGGGCACAGGACAAGCCGCCACCGCGCGGGCAAGCTCCTCGTCATTAAAGGTCATGAGGTCCTCAAAGGAGCCGCCGCCGCGCACCAGCAAAATACAGTCGGGCGCCGGCGTAATGGAAGCGGCGCGGCGCAAGCCATCAATGAGCTCGGCCGGCGCACCCTCGCCTTGAACCTTGGCGCCCACGCAGACAAGCTCGACGAGCGGGTTGCGACGGCGCAGCGTACGCTTGACGTCGTCGATTACCGCACCGGAAAGCGAGGTGACGACCGCCACGCGTGAGCAAAACACCGGGATGCGGCGTTTGCGGGACTCGTCCATCAGTCCCTCGCGGCGTAGCTTTTCGGCCAACTGCGCCACTTGTTGACGCAGCAGACCCTCCCCCGCCAGCGAGAACGAGCGGGCGACGAAGCTCATGCGACCCGTAGGCTTGTAGAGATTGAAGCTACCCTTAAAGCTCACCTGCATGCCATCGCGCAAATCGAAGGTGCGCTTGAGATAGGCGCCCTTCCAAATGATGCAGTCGACGGCCGACGAGTCGTCCTTGATTTGGAAGTAGCAGTGGCCGCTTCGGGCATTGGGGCCGCGGAAACCAGTGACCTCACCCAAAACGCTCAGCTGCGGAATGGCATCGAGCGCGCCGGCGGCGATCTCCACCGCTTGGCTCACGCTGAGCTCTTTGCGCTCCTGCTCGTCCGATCCGTCGAACTCGGCGGAAACGGCGTTGCCGGTTAGATTCCAGCCTGCCACGCAGCCCCCTTTCGTCATCGTGCACATGGGCTCCGGCCCTGCGCTAATTCAAGTCCAACACATAGTACAGCGCCGCGGGGACACAAATCCCCACGGCGCCCGTCGGTCCCATTTGTTATCGGTTGGAGTTTCTGTTGTAGCGAGCCATAAGGTAGAGCAGCTGAATAATCGAGGTGAGCGCCGCGGCCACGTAGGTGAGCGCAGCTGCCGTCAACACCTTCTTGGCACCGTTGACCTGCTTGGAGCTCATACCCGACTGCTCAATATACGCCACGGCACGTCGGCTGGCATCGATCTCGACCGGCAGCGTAACCAGCTGGAATAGCACGCTAAACGAGAAGAAGATCAGCGCGAGGGTCGTGAGCCCTGCTATGTTCATAAACAGGCCCATGAGCAGCACGATCGTCCAGGTGTTCTGGGTAAAGTTGACGACGGGGACCAAAGCGGTGCGTACCTTCATCATGGCGTAACCGCTTTGGCGCTGGGCGGCGTGGCCCGCCTCGTGGCACGCGACGGCAACGCTTGCGACCGACCCGCCCGAACGGTTGGCGTCCGAGAGATACAGGTTGTTATCCTGCGGATTGTAATGGTCGGTGAGCTCGCCGGCGACACCCTTGATGCCCACGGCGCTACAACCGTTGGCATCGAGCATGCGACGAGCGACCGTGGCGCCCGTATCGCCGTCCGAGCGCACCTTAGACCACGTCTTGTACGTCGAGTTGATATAGCTCTGCGCGGCAAGGCCAAGCACTGTGCAGACAAGAACAACCAGCAGGTACAGCGGGTCGATGCCAAAGCCATATCCATAGTAATAGGGCATGCGAATTCCTCCAAATCGAGTTACACGTTGGAGGCATTCTACCCACTCGCCCAGCAGGCAAATCAACATCGATGTTTTGGCAATGTCAGCGAAAACGGCCGAGAGCGAGCAAGGTGACGTGAAAGAGAAGCGACGCGTACTTTGGTACGCGAGCGACGATTGAACGTCAGATTGCCGCTCTCGGCCGTTTGCAGCGTCGAGCTGTTACGCGGTTTGGTAAAACCGCGTAACTATATACCTATAACAACTCAATCTTTCCGTCCTTCACGGTGAGTCCCATATTGCCGGAAAGCAGATCGTCCAGACGCGAGCCCACAAGCTCAAAACGCCAGCCTTCACGCAGGGGGCTCTGCTCGGGATGCTCAATGTAGTCGGCCAGGTCATCGCGCGAGGCAATAACCGAGGTCGCCACTCCCGAGCGTTCGGCAACCAGGCGGATGAGCGCATACATCAGGTCCGTCACGCTCTCCAGCTCCGGCGAGATCTGACGGTGCCCGCGCACCATGAGCGGCAGGCGATCGTACGGGCAGCTCGCGCCGCGCTTGATGGCCATGAGCGCGCCGTCCACATCGCGCTCCCCCAACTGGTCGGTACCGCGAATGCTACGGAACTCCTCAACGCGCACGGGATTGCGCTTAACGAGCGCAAGCAGCGTGTCGTCGGACATGACCCACTTGCGCGGGATGTTACGGCGCTCGGCGCGGTCCTCGCGCCAGGCGGCGAGCTCGCGCGCGATGCCCAACTGGTGACGGCTGCACGAATTGATGCGTTTGACCTTACGGAACGCCTCGTGGCGATCGGCGCGATAGTGCGACTCGTCAGCCAGCGGGCGCAGCTCGTCGAGCACCCAGTCCACGCGGCCCAGCTCGCGCAGGCGGCTCATCATCTCGGTATAGGCGACGATCAGGTACTTGACGTCATCGATCGCGTACTCGATCTGTTTGTCGGTCAGCGGGCGACGCGACCAGTCGGTCAGCGACTCGGTCTTGGGCAGCGAGACGCCGCAAAACGTCTGCACGAGCGCACCGTAGGAAATCTGCTGGCGTTCGCCCAAAAAGGCGGCGGCCACCTGCGTGTCAAAAATCGGACGCGGCAGCACGCCTACGGTATGAAGCATAACCTCCATATCCTGCGAGCAAGCGTGGAAGACCTTGGTCACGCTCTCATCGGCCATAAGCTCGGCCAGCGGCGATAGGTCGTCGATTACCAGGGGATCGACCGCTACGCTCTCGGCAGGGGTGGCAATCTGGACCAGGCACAGACGCGGATGGAACGTGCGCTCGCGCAAAAACTCGGTATCGACGGCAATCGCGTCGAACTCACGGGCGCGCTGGCAAAAGTCGAGTAGAGCCTGATGTGTGGAAATGTACATATCAACCCATCGAATAAGGTTAGGCCCGAAAAACACGGGTAGGATATCGGCATTGCCTTACAACTATACTCGGTTAGTCACAGAACGGGAACGTAAGTATGCGCTGCCTTATCATCCACAACCCGGCATCGGGCCCCAGCTCAGATGAAATCTACGCGTTCACGCACGCCCTCGCGCAGGGCGGCGACGAGGTCGTGATGCGTTTTATCGGCGACGGCATGGAACCCGAGGACGCCGTGGCAGACGTGCGCGAGTTTGATCGCGTGGTCGTTTCGGGCGGCGACGGCACCGTCTCCAACGTGCTCGATCAGATGCGCGGATGCGGTGTCCCCACGCTCATCTTCCCCTCCGGTACGGCCTGCCTGTTCTTCAACAACATCGGCAATGCCCCCGAGGCGGCGGCACTTGCCAAGGCCTGCCGCGCCGGTCGCACGGTCAAAGTGGACATGGGCGAGCTCTTTTGGCTCGACGAGAACGGCAACGAGAAGCGCCACGGCTTTATCATCATCGCCGGCTCGGGCTTCGACGCCGAGATCATGATGAAGGCCGCCCCCACCAAAAACGACATCGGCGAGATCGCCTACTTCCTCTCCGCGCTCGCCACGCCCAACCCCACGGTGGCGCACTTTACCATCGAGCATGACGGCATTGTCGAGGAGCTCGATGGCATCTGCTGCATGGCCGGCAACACCTCGGTCATCCAAAACGACATCAACCTGTTCCCCGATTGCCGCATGAACGACGGCATGGTCGACATCGCGGTCATCGAGCCCGTAAAAACCGTGCAGCTGCTCCCGACCGTGATCGCCGCCGCGCTCGACCCCGCCGGTAAGGTGCTCGGTCGTCCGCAGTTTAAGATCATCCAGACCAAAGAAGCCAAGATCACCTGCACCCCGTCGCTGGGCATGCAGTTCGATGGCGAAATCATCTCCAGCAACTCGGGCGTCTTTGGAGCCCGCGCGCTTCCGCAATGCCTCGACCTCATCGACGACGAATTCTCACCACTTGGTAAATAGGAGGACCCCATGAACGACAATCCCCTGCTCGGCTTTATCGTCATCGTTCTGGCCATGCTCGTCGGCTATGCGATTAACGTGATCCACCGCCGGAAGAAGTAATTCCACATTGGTATGATATTCATCCAATTATCGTCTCCCCTGCTGTTTATGCATTTGCCAAACAGCGGGGGATTTTCATTTCGGGCATTCCCAGCTACTTTATTCGTCTACAGTAATTGCAGGGCGTCTTTATTAAAGTAAAGCTACAAACTGAGTACAATTAACCGCTCATCGCATATTTCATCACGCTTATCGAGTAGGTTTCTTTCATAGATGAATATTGTTTCCAATTCGTTACGCTAATGGGGTGTCTTTATTGGCTGAAGCCCTCTGGCGACAGAGGGCTTTCGCACGCTGGGAGGGAAAATGAGGAAAACTCACCCCGTCAACGCGCTCAAGAAGCTAGGCATAGGCCTCGCCTTTGGAGCTGCAACCATCATGTCCATGCCGACCTCTGCGCTCGCCTGCACGCAGATGTACATGGGCAAAGACCTAACAGCCGACGGCAACACGTACTACGGCCGCGCCGAGGACTTTGGCAAGCGCTATCTCAAGCACTTCGGCATCGAACCCTCACATGGTCCCGGCCATATCTACGGCTCAGACGAGTCCGAATTCGCATACACCTCGCCCAATACCACGTATCGCTATAGTTACGTGCGCGACCATCCTTCGCAGTGGCACGGACGCTGGGATGCCTACTCCGAAGCGGGCATCAATGAGAAAGGTGTATCCTGCTCCGCCACGCTGACCACATACATGAATGCAGACGCTAAGGCGGCTGATCCCCTTACCGACACTGGCATTGGCGAGTATAGCTACGGCAGCGTCATCTTGGGCGAAAGCGCTACGGCACGTGAGGGTGTCGAGCTCCTCGGCAAAATCATCGACGAGCAGGGCGCCTGCGGCAACGATCAGCTCATCATCGCCGATAACAACGAGACCTGGCTGTTCGCCGCGCTTTCCGGCCACCAGTGGATAGCCATGAAGCTCACCGATGACGTCGCGTCGCTCAACCCCAACATCGGCAACCTCAACTACAAGGTCAATCTCAACGACGGTGCAAACTGCCTCCACTCCGAGGGCATCGAGTCCATGCCCGTGGAAAAGGGCTTTGCTAAGTACTTTGACGATGGCCAGTTCGACGTTGCCCAGACCTATGGTGAAGAAATTAGCGAAAAGGCCATGCATTCTTGGACACGCTATGTCCAGGGCCGTGCCTACTTCGACGCACCGCTTGCCGAGGGCACCGACTATGAAATCAAAAAGGACACCAGTAAAAAACCGCGCGCTAAAGTTGGCGCTATGGTAAATGAAATGCAGCCGCTATTCTTCCAGCCCGGTAAGTCCAACTGGAACACCTTTGAGATGATTCGCGCGTTTGGCAACCGTGGCGAGAAGGTTCCCGGCCTCAACGCAAACACCGACGGCGCCTACGCCATCGGCACCGAAACCAACACCGAGATCAACCTCTTCCAGATTCGTCGCGGCCTTGATCCCGAAGTCGCTACCATCCAGTGGGAGATGCTCTCCCGCGCCGCGTACTCCGTCGCCATCCCCTTCTACTCCGCTCTGATGACTGAGGTCAGCCCGTACTTCAGCGATCAGACCGTCTCCTTCGATCACTGCGATGAGGCAGACATCGTAAACAACGAGGAGCCGGAGAACTCCATCAACTACGTCCTCATGGACATCAGCACTCTCTGCTTTGAAAACCCTGACACCCTTGGCGTCGGTGTCCGCGCCTACCTCGACGCGCTCCAGAATGAGCTCATCGAGCAGAACAAGGAAGTTGACGCCGCCATGCTGGCCGAAACGACCACCGAGGGCCGCACCGCCCTGGCCAACAAGGCCGGCAATGCTGCTACCGAGAACACCTACAAGAAGTGCAAGGCTCTGCTCCAGGAGATGCGCGCCTATCAGAAGGCAGGAAACTTTGACCAGCCCTTCACCCCGAGCGACCTGAATACCGAGACCAACGGCCTCAAGGAGTCCATCACCTACGCCAAGGACGCCCTTGCCACCGACCCGGTCACCCCGGATCAGCCCGGCACTCCCGAGCAGCCCGGTACCCCCGAGCAGCCCGCTAAGCCCGAGCAGCCCACCACCAAGCCCGAGAAGCCTGGCAAGTCGGACACCACGACCACGGTAACCACCAACAAGACGAACACCAAGGGCGGCCTGCCCACCACCGGTGATCGTTTTGATGGCCGCGTGGTGGCTGCATTCGCCATCGCTGGCGTTGCCGTCATCTCCGCGGGCGGTTACTTCCTCTACCGTCGCAATAAGGAGTAACGTCTTAGCTGAGCGGGCAAGGCAGCAATGGCAGCCTCGCCCGCTCAGCCCGCTCTTTTGACCGGCGGGAAACCCGCCTGAAATCTTTTTAAAAAAGATTTCCCCGCACACACTTCGCTGTGCTATAGTGCAGCGCAACAGCAACTAGGTGCGACCGCGCCACGGCATCACGAAAGGAGCCACCAACATGAAGAACACGATGAAGTCTCTCAACAACTGGTGGTGGCGTGATGCGAATACGATCGGTCGACAGTGAGTCCCTCACGCCTGTTTTTGCGCTCTAGGTGATTGGAAGGCCTCCGGTTTCGACCGGGGGCCTTTTTCTATCTCGAGCCCGATCGCATTCGCATCACGCGCCTCCGCTTTTCTCTTGCAATCCCCTTCCGAAAGGATTTTCACCATGTCTCAGAACACCACCGCCACCCAGCCCCGCACCGTCCAGACCGCCGATCGCGGCAAACTCGATGTCCGCGCCCTCGTCTTGCTCGCCATCCTGCTCGCCGCCGGCTTCATCCTCAACTTCACCGTCGGCAAGGCAATCTCGGGCATCTCGGGCGGCATGATCAGCCCCGAGTTCATCATCTCGGCCTTCTGCCTCACCATCCTGGTCGTTCGCCCCAACATCGGCCAGGCGCTCGTCATTGGCCTCATCTCGGCTGCCGTGATCCAGATCACCACCACTTCGCCGTTCGTCGATTTTGCCGCCGAGGGCATCGCCGCCATGCTCATGGCCGGCATCGTCAACGCCGCCGGCAAGAACGGTCAGGTCAAGCCCGCCATCGCCATTGTCGCAACCTTCGTGACCACCTTTGTCTCCGGCGTCATCTTCATGGTCATCAAGATGGCCATGCTCGGCGTGGTGGGCGAGCTCGCCGCCGCCATGTTGCCCGTCGTCGCCATGACCGCCGTCTTTAACGCCATTCTGGTCGGCGCCCTCTACCTGCCCATCCAGAAGGCCCTGAAGCTCAACTAACCCACAGTGCCCCATCGGTAAAGACTGTCCCAAACAACTAGCTCTTGGGGACGTTCTTAAACGACTAGTCATTAAAGAACGTCCCCAATGACTATGAAAGGTATCCATGGAAACGATCATCAACGTCGACGATGTCTCGTTCTCCTATGGCACGCAGACCGAGCAGGCGCTCAGCCACATCTCGCTCAGCGTGAACAAGGGAGATTTCATCGGCATCATCGGGCCCTCGGGCGCCGGCAAGTCCACGCTTGCCGCCTGCCTGTCGGGTGCCGTGCCCCACCACTACACCGGCACGTTCTTTGGGTCCGTCATGGTTGACGGCCACGACACCTGCGAAGCCTCGCTCACCGACGTGTCGCAAATCGTCGGCAGCGTGCTGCAGGATATCGACACGCAGATGGTCGCCTCGGTCGTCGAGGACGAGATGCTCTTTGGCCTCGAGAACTTTGGCGTTCCCCACGACCAGATCGAGCAGCGCGTGAGCGAAACGCTCGAGACCGTCGGCATCAGCGACCTGCGCGACCGCGAGATCGCCACCCTCTCGGGCGGACAGAAGCAAAAGGTAGCCATCGCCGCCATCCTCGCCATGCGTCCGCGCGTCTTGGTTCTCGACGAGCCCACCGCGGCACTCGACCCCGCCAGCTCCACGTTGGTCTTCGAGACGCTGCGTGAGGCAAACCGCACACTTGGAATCACCATCGTCGTCGTTGAGCAAAAGGTCGCCCTGCTCTCGGAGTACTGCAACCGCGTGCTCGTGCTCAACCATGGCGAAATCGCGCTGCAGGGCGAACCACACGAGGTCTTCGCGCATACCGACGAGCTCCGTGCCATCGGCGTCGACTGCCCTCGCGTCACGCGTATCTTCAATAGCCTCGAGGCCGATGGCCTGGTAAGCGGTACCCCTTGCTTGGATGTCGATGAGGCCGAGCGCCTGATTTCGGGCATCGTCGACCCCGCACACGCGGCCAGCGAAGCCCAGGCGCCCGCCGGCTCACCGCACGCACCGTCGTTGCGCCCTCATGCCAAGGACGCCGAACCCGTACTCACCTTCGACCATGTTGAGTTTGCCTATCCCAATGGCGGCGCCGCCGTACACGACCTCAACCTGACGCTCTATCCCGGCGAGCTCGTGGGCATCGTCGGCCAAAACGGTGCCGGCAAGACCACGCTCACCAAGCTGCTCACAGGCCTGCTCAAGCCCGCCTCGGGCAGCGTGCGCGTCACGGGACTGGATACCGCGGCCGTTCCCACGAGCCGCATCGCCCGCGAAGTCGCAACCCTCTTCCAAAACCCCGACCGCCAGATCTGCAAGGATACCGTACTCGACGAGGTCGCTTTTGGCCTGGAGCTTGCCGGCATCGACCGTGCCGAGGCTCTGCGTCGCGCTCGACTCGTTATCGACCGCTTTGGCCTGCCTGCCGATGAGGCACCTTTCTCGCTTTCGCGCGGCCAGCGACAAATGGTGGCGCTTGCCTCCGTCGTAGTGGTTGAGCCCAAGATCGTCGTGCTCGACGAGCCCACGAGCGGCCTTGATTACCGCGAGTGCATGACCGTCATGGAAACGGTGCGCACCATGGCCGAGCGCGGCTGCGCCGTTATCATGGTCTGCCACGATATGGAAGTCGTCTCGGATTTTGCCGAGCGCATTGTGGTAATGGCCGACGGTAGCATCCTCGACCGCGGCCGCACGCACGAGCTATTCTCGAACATCGATCTCATGCAGCGTGCCCATGTTGAGCCGCCCCAGGTTATTGAACTCTCGCGCCGTCTGGCATCTTCCGTCTCGCCCGCTTTTGCGCAGGTGAGCGAGGTCACCGATGTCGTTCGCATTACCAAGGAGATGGTCCGCCGTGGTTAACGTCATCGACTACATGCCAGGCGATACGCTGCTGCATCGCCTGAACCCCGTCGTCAAATTGGGCCTCGCCGCCGCCATCATCGTCGGCATCTTCTTGTCCGACACCTACGTGGCGCTGCTGGGCTTTTTGGTGCTCACCCTTGCGCTGGGTGCCTATGCCGGCGTCGTCGACCGTCTGTTCTCGCTGCTCAAGTTGCTGATTCCGCTCGCGCTTATCATGCTGGTGCTCCAGCTTGCCTTTATGCGCGATGGCAACGTTGTGTGGGGCTTTATCACCGACACGGGCCTCATCACAGGATCGAAGGCCTGTCTGCGCCTGCTGGGTGTGGCGTTACCGCTCATCCTCATGCTCATGGTGACCAAGCTCAACGACCTTGCCAACGCCTGCGTCGAGGTGCTGCACGTACCGTATCGCTATGCCTTCACCTTTACCACGGCGCTGCGCTTTGTGCCGGTGTTTGGTCAGGAGATGAACGCCATCATGGAAGCGCAGACCGCGCGCGGCGTCGAGTACGACACCAAGAACCCTATCAAGAAGCTTAAGCTCATGCTGCCACTGTGTGTGCCGCTGCTCATCTCGAGCGTGGGCAAGACCGATGCCACGGCCTTGGCGGCAGAACAGCGCGGCTTCTATCTGCGCACGCGCGCCAGCTCGTACAAGCGCTACCCCATCAAGGGCCTGGACATCGCCGTACTCATCGTCAGCATCGCCCTCATCGCCATCGGCTTCCTGTTCTAGTTCGCCACCGACAGCAACCGCCCAACGCAAAAGGCCTCGGCTCGCACCAAACGAGCCGAGGCCTTTATTGTTTCACCAGATAAAACCTACCAAAATTAACCTGTCCCTTTTTGACGGGTCGGAAGCTAGAGGCGGTAGGGGACGCCGCTGCGGATGATGGATTCGCGCACCAGGACATCCATAGCATCGAGGGTGATCTCGGGCATCTCTCGATACTTCTGCAGCACCGATAGCTCGGTGCAGGCCAGAATGACACGGTCGCAGCCGCTACGGGCGAACTCCCACATCACGCGGTCGAACTTATCCATATCGGGCTCACGTCCGGCTTTCACATCATCGTAGATAAGCGACATCACATCGTTCTGACGTTTCTCGCTGGGATAGACAACCTCAACACCCGCAGCCTCGCATTCGCAGCCGTAGACGCCCGCGCCCACGGTTCCGTCGGTGCCCATGATGCCAATCTTGTGCACCGGCTCGGCCGGCATACTCAGGTTGGGGTCGAACTCGCACTCCCCCATCACCGCACCCGCAAGGGCATAGCGCACCGACTCACGCGGCATGTGGATAATCGGCACCTTCGTAAACGACTGGATCTGGTCGTAGAAGTAGTGCGACGTGTTGCAGGGAATGGCAATGTGTGCACAGCCCAGCGACTCGAGTGCCTGGGCACACTCTTTCATGGTCGCCAGCAGCTTGGCATGCTCGCCGGTCTTAATGGCAAGCGTGCGGTCGGGCATGGTCGACTTGGAGAGCACCACCATGTCGATATGTTCCTGATCGCAGGCAGCAGCCGTATGGCGCACCACCTGGTCGTAGTAATACGACGTGGCCTCGGCGCCCATGCCGCCGATAACTCCCAGCTTTTCCATCGCCGCCTCCTTGGTGACGCTTGCGCAATTGCGCGTATCATACCCGCGCCCGCCCGATGTAAACCGGACGGGCGCCGCACTCATCTACTTGTAATACGTCTTGAACAGCTTAAAGTGGCGCAGCTTGGTGTGCCACATGCGCAGCCAGCGGTTAAAGACAAAGTCGCCCTTCATAAACGAAGGGTCGGCGCCCTTGCCTTCCTTGTCCAGACGATGCACCTTAGCGCGCAGCTCGGGATCCTTGACGTACTTGTCGACGACGCCCATGGGAACGACCATCCACAGCGCCTCGTCCTGCGCCGTCACAAACTCCGGCTCAAACGGGCGGTTGAACACATACTCGTCCACCACATACTTGGCAACGTTAAAGCCGCTGTTAGTGACGTAGTAGTTGCTGCGACCTTGGCGCGTGTTGAAATCGAAGAACTTAAACGAGCCGTCGCGCTCGTCGTACTTAACGTCAAAGTTGGAATAGCCCACAAAGTGAAGGTCCTCGAGCAACTTGCGCACGCCGCCCATGAGCTCGTCATTGGGCTCGGTGATGATACAGGCGTGGTTGCCGACACCGTGAGGCTGATGCTCCTCGAGCAGCACGTGACCCAGGCACATCATGCGCACCTTGCCGTTGCGGTCGGAATAACTGGTGAGCACGCGCATGTACTCGTCATTGCCGGGCACGCGATCCTGCAAGATCAGGTCGTCGGTGTAGCCGCTGGCATACGAGTCGCGAATGACCTGTTCCAGCTCGGCACGGTCGGCAATCTCATAGGCCTTTTTCTGGCCCTCGAACTCGCGCTGCCACCACATGATGCCGTCAGAAGGCTTCAGAATCATCGGGTAGGGAAAATCGATCTGGTCGAGCACTTCGGCAGGCGCCTCGCCTTGGGCGTTCAGCATCGCCATGGTGAAGGTAAAGGTATGCGGATAGGGCACGCCATGCTTCTCGCACAGCTCGTAGAAGATCTCCTTCTTCTGACACTGCTCAAGCATGCTATAGGGAGCGTAAGGCGCGACGATGTTATCCGCCAACTCATGGGCATCCTTGGCCTGAGCCACGAGGGCAACATAGTTATCGCCACAGCCCACAAGGACAATCGTCTTATCGGCATGCGCTTGGGCAATGCCGTTGACGGTCCTGAGCATCACGGACATGGTATCGATATCCACGTTGGGCGTGTAGTCGATAATCTGGCTGCGGTACGCGGGACCCGTCTGATACTTGCCAAAGACCAGACTCTTGACCTGGTACTCCTCATAGAAGGCGCGCGCCACCGAATAGGCGTTGATGTCGCCACCGAGCAGCACGGGAATGAACTCGCGCTCTGTAAACTGCAATGCCATGGAAACTTCCTATCATGAACTGCCCACACAACGGGCGGTCTTTGCGCAACTGATTTATTCTAGCGTGCCAAACCGCCGGCGCCCAAAGCTCCACCGTATCTATGGCAATCGACGCAATCGTCCAGCACGAAGACGGCGCTCACCGTTGTATGACAATGGGCAATGAACCTACCATTGTTGTAGGATTCAGCGTATTGACATCCTCAAACGAAAGGCGCGCACGTGCCCCAAGACCATCCGACCGATAACCCCATCCTCAATGCCGCGAAACGCGAGCTGGCGGAACGCGCACAAACGGCCGTTCCCCTACGCACGGCAAACGATGCCTACGACAGGCCCGCCCGCATCGTCTCAATCAACACGTCGGCGCACAAGGGCACACGCAAGTCGCCCGTCGCCGATGGACACGACACCGTTATAGAACAATTTGGCCTCGCCTCCGACGCACACGCCGGGCATTGGCACCGTCAGGTTTCCTTTTTGGCCGCAGAGTCCATCCAGACGGCGCAGGCCCGCGGGCTCGATGTGCGCAAGGGTGACTTTGGGGAGAATTTCACCACGCAAGGCATCAATCTACTCTCGCTCCCCATGGGCACGCAGCTCAAGCTTGGCAGCGAGGTGCTTGTCGAAATCAGCCAAATCGGCAAGGTCTGCCACACACGCTGTGCCATCTACTATCTCGCCGGCGACTGCATCTTTCCCCACGAGGGCGTTTTTGGCGTGGTGCTAAAGGGCGGAGAGGTCCATATCGGCGACGACATCCAGGTGGTCAAGCTCGGCGACGGCACCTGCTCGTTCACCCCTGCCGAGGCCCTCGAAGAGATTGAGCGGGCTCGTCAGGAGGGCACGCTGTAGTTGTAAAACCCCACGTTGAGATAGCTTTTACAGCCCAAAACACCTCTCAAATAGGGCTCCGTAACGTTAAAGTTGAACTCTATGGTTTCTCAACAATTCATCATAACTGCAGGTCAAAGCCAAAGCCTCAAGTTCAACTTGACCCTTTGGAACCTTTAAGGTTCAAGTTGAGGTCGAAAGCAGTAGTAGAATACCGTTCGAACCATAACCCACGATTGATTGCAGAGGGACTGGATGCAGCATTCGAATCATCGCGCCGCAGCGCTCATTGCGTCGAAGCCGGCTCGTATCATCACGAGCGCCGCGCTCGCCGTTGCGCTGACGGCCACGCCGATGCTCTCCCCCGTTGCGGCGTATGCCGCCTCTCAGGCAACGCAGGACCAGCTTTCCGCAGCCCAGCAGAAGATCGAAGCCGCCACGAGCGCCTACAACGACGCCCGCACCAAACTCGATGACCTGCAAAAGCAGATTGACTCCAATGAGGCAAGCATCGAGGAAATCGAGGCTAAGCTTCCCGAGCAGCAGGCCAAGGCAAGCTCCGCCATGCGCGATCTGTACAAGTATCAGAAGGGCACCAACCCCATCGTGAGCTTCCTGGTCAACGCGCAGAGCCTGGGTGAGTTCATCACGACCTGCAAATACACCAACCAGATCACGAGCTCGAGCGTCGACGAGATCGAACAGCTCAATAACATGCAAACCGAACTCGAGCAGAACAAGGCTGAGCTCCAGCAGGCCAAGTCTCAGCTTGAGGCAGAGCAGAAAAACGCCGAGGATGCGTTGGCTCAGGCCCAGCAGCTCCGCAGCGAGGCGCAGGCAAAAGCCGAGCAGGAAAATGCCGCCGAGCTTGCCAAGCTTGAGGCCGATGAGGCCGCTGCCGCCGAGAAGATCTCGGGCGAGGGCGTAAGCGGCAACAATTCCAGCAGCCAGGCCACCAACACCAACACCACCATCGACACCACGGTGAACAACGCCAATACCGGTAGCTCCGATTACGATTCGTTCATTAATGAGTGGACGAGCCGCATCGACAATTATCTCGCCGGCTCCCCCATGGCAGGCCAGGGCTATAACTTTGCCGTCGCCGCTTGGAATACCGGTGTCGACCCCCGTTGGTCCCCCGCCATCGCCTGCATCGAGAGCACCAAGGGTGCTTATTGCGCCAATTCTTACAACGCCTGGGGCTGGAGTGCCCGTGGCGGCGGTTGGCGCAGCTTTGGCAGCTGGAGCGAGGGCATCTCCGCTCACGTTGCCTATCTGGGCGCCAACTACGGCTCCACCCTTACCCCGGCAGCGGCCAAAAAGTACTGCCCGCCCACGTGGCAGGACTGGTACAACAAAGTCGCCGCTCAGATGAACCGCATCTAGGTGCAACTGCAAAGGGCCCCAATGGGGCCCTTTTCTTTTAGGTAGCGGAGGTATCGACGACGCCGGTCGCATTGGCAACCGCGACTATGACGATCATGCATAGGAGCAGCACACCCAATGCCTTGAGCCAAAGTTTCGCGAGTTTCTTGCCGCGATAGCTGTCGAGCAGTGCGAATCGCCGACGAAGACGGCGCTTATCGAGCAGCGCAAAATGCATAAGCACCATAAGGCCATCGACAAAGAAAAAATACTCGATTATGAGAAACCACGTCGGGTAGCTTTGGTTTGCTCCCGTGGGGTGAAAGACGGCAAAGTGACTTCCGGCAAAGAACACAAGTAGGGAGAAGCAGACAAGCGTATTCCAAATGCGCCCCAGAGACTCCGGAACGCGAGAGAGCGGACCGCATGCAGCGGAGGCGGCAGGCCTAGGAAGCCCTGCGGGGTTCTGGAGCCCTTGGAGCGTCAACACCGTCTCCGAGGCCGGAGTACGGACAGGCGCAGGTGTAGAAGGCCGCACGGGGCGGCTCAGATCGTATGCCGAGCGCGTCGCCCGTCCCAACGCTTCCGCACTCGCAAAACGCTTGGCCGGGTCGAGCGCCATCGACATGCAGACGGCATCGGCAAGTGGAGTGGGAATGCCACGCGCCTCGCATTGCTCGCGCATGTCGAGCCCTGGTTTAGGGTCGACTCCCGTCAAGCAGAAGAACAACAGGGCGCCAAGTGCGTAGACGTCGCTGCGCACACTCGTCTGCCCAAACCCATACTGCTCGGGCGGCGCATAGGGTCGCGTGCCAAACTTGACGGTGTCGGCATCGGCGCCATCGCGCCATACGCGCGCGATCCCCAAGTCGATAATCACCAGCGACGAAAACGTCAGGCCCTCATCGAGCGTACAGTTCGCACCCGTCACGATGATATTCGACGGTTTGAGGTCGCGATGGATCACCGGCGCCGACGTCTCCCCCGCCATTGCAAAACCGGCGTGGAGCTCGCCCACGGCATCGCATAGGGCAGGATACAATTCACGCGCATAATCGGGGGTGGCTCCCAGACGGTCCACCAGCACCCCGAGCGTCTCCCCTTCGATGTATTCCATAACCACGTTGAGCTCGTCGCCCACACGACGACAATCGACGATTCTGGGCAGGTGCTCAAAACGCCTGCCTGCCCGCTGGGCGGCAAACAGACGCTCGTATGCCCCGCCGATTTGAGCCGAAGCATCGATGCGTTTACGGACAAAGGGGCCGAGCGAACCACCGCCGGTTCCTTCAAAGTACACGAGCTCGGTTGTTTCAACGGACGAGCGCTTAAGTACACGCTCCACGCGATAGCTGTCGTCGCGATCGAGCGACGCCAGATGTTCGGCAAGCGCTGCGGTCAGCTCGTCATCGGAATATGTTGTGGTCTGAGTATCCATAGCCTCCATCATAGCGCAGGGCGCAGACACCCCATGGCATCCGCGCCCCGTTCGCTTGCATCGTTGTTCGGCAGCTCCGCCGGCTCAGATATCAGCCGCTAACTCACCGTCTCCTCGCCAAAGCGATACAGCTCCTCGTTGACCTTTTGGAGGCTGCACCCGCGATCGATGCAAAAGATGATAATCGCATCACGGCGATCCTTGCAGTTGAGGACGCTTACCCCGGCAGCCGTCAGTGCACGGTTGGCCTCTTTGAGCGTCAGCGCCATCGCAAAGGCAATCTGCAGCACCTTATTGCGACTCGGGTGACGCGCACCGGTAAAGATCTGATAGCCAAAGGTCTCATTGAGATCGGCCATACGAACCACGCGCGAGCGCTCCAAGCCCTTTTCCTGCAGCAGCTGCTTCAGGTAGTCCGAAAGCGACGGGGCGGCAAAGTCGTGCTCCCTGATATAGCCATCGATGTTCGGCGCATCGAGAAGCTCATTGAGCAGCTCCTCGGTCAGCTTTTTATCGGGCATACGACTTCACCTCCCCCAGTGCATGCAACATGCTAGAAACCGCTTACGTCCGAACGCTCCCAGCTAGCAACCTGGTCGGGAGACACCGTACCCAGCGCCTCGAACTTCCAGGAGCCGCCCGCCTTCAGATGATTGGTGTTTGCAAGAGCCGTTCCAACCTGGTTGCCATCGGCATCATACAGAACATACTCAATCTGAATGTAGCTCTTTTCCTTGTCCGTGTTATTGGTAAGCGTGCCCGTGATCTTATAGGCAAACTGACTGGAGGTGTCTTCAGCCTCGTCAGCAATGGTATACGGTTCTTGCGATTCTTTTTGCTCCTCAGCCTGCTGTGTCGCCTCGGCAGGTTTTGCCGAATCGCTCGCAGACGAATCGGTTGAATTGCCACCCATGGAGCCCACGGCACCGACGATAACCAGCACCACGATGACGCCTAGGACAATCTTGCCGATCGGCTTCTTTCCCTCTTTTGCCATTATTCATCCTTCCTACGATCCGGCTACCGTGCCGGCACACAGCACATCGTAGAAAGGATTGAACTTGAATTCATTAGCTGAGGGCTAAGGTTGCGGTAAACGGCCAATGCAGCTATCCAGACGCCGAGCAAACGCACTTTGCGTGACCGTCTGCTGGCAGCGCATCAACCCACCGTGACGGATTTCCCGGTAAAGGCACTGATCATCATTAGGACAAAGAACACCAGGTAGCTGATGCTCAATAGGTACGCAATGATCAGGAAGACGACCCAGCCGACATTGGTCTTACCGTCGGCGCGGCGCTGCTCGCGAGAACGGCACAGCCAGACCGTCACGCCGATGGCGGTGATAAACAGTACGAGTGCCGCCGCAGCCAGCCCAGCAAACACAAACATCACGCCAATGCTCACAGCGATGACCGGAAGCAGCAGCAAACCGCATCCGCATCCACCCGGACTATATACGGCAGACTGTCGGCGTCGTTCCATCGTCACTCCAAGCCAAGCAATCGTTTGTAGACATCGAGGCCTTTGAGTAGGATTTCCTCGTCAAAGAGCATGGTATCAGTGTGAAGGGCGCTCGTGGCATAGGCGGGGCAGCCATCCGAATCGATCGGATTATCTTGTCCCTCCGGCACGCCCGTACCCAGGAGGAAGAACACGCCTGGCAGATGGCGCTGATAGAAAGCGAAGTCCTCGGCAATCAGCAAAGGCTCATCCACGAGTTGCAGCTCGGACAAGACAGGCGCAATGTGGGCGAACAGCTCGGGGTCGTTATCGACCGGCGGATAGCCCTCGGCAAAATCGAGGTCATATGTGCAGCCCGTTGCGACGCAGACATCGTCCAGCACGCGGCGCACGCCCTCGCGCGCGCGGTCGAACATGTCGTCCGTAAACACACGTAGGCTGCCGGCAACATGGGCCTCCCCCGCCACCGCATTGCAGACGGTGCCGGCCTGCAGCAGGCCGAACTTACCAATGCAGGGCTCGTCGACACCCAACTCGTCCATGAGCTCGCGCTCGGAAACCAAGAACTTGGCAGCCGCCAGCGCCGCATCGTGCGACTCCTCGACCGGAACGCCATAGGTCTTAGCGATATGGATGCTCGTGCCATGGATATGAATGTGTGTCTCACTCGAACGCGCCAGCAACGGACCGGAGCAGCTCGCCAACGTGCCGGCGGGCAGATCGGGCCACACGTGGAAGCCGAAGATGCGATCCACCCCGTAGCGCTCGAACACGCCGCTCTCGCACACCGTCTTGGCACCACCAGTCGTCTCCTCGGCCGGCTGAAACACAAAGAGCACATTGCGCTTAATGGCGCCCGGCTGCTCACGGATCGTACGGTCGACAAAGGTTGCCGCCGAAAGCGCCATGGCCATGTGTCCATCGTGCCCACAAGCATGCATCTTGCCGGGATGGGTCGAAGCGAACGCTGCCCCCGTTGCCTCGGCAATGGGCAGCGCATCCATATCGGCGCGAATCGCCGTGGCATGCGCGGCGCCAACGCCAGCGTCGAAGAAAGCGCAGACGCAGCCGGGGCACGGATGGGTCACCTCGCAGGTGAGCGGTGCCAACACGCCCTCGATATAGGCGATCGTCTGCGGAAGATCGAAGTCGAGCTCCGGGATCCTGTGCAAGTCGCGGCGGTAGCGACGGAGTTCTTGGAGCTCGGCCATATTGGTTCCTTTCGTAGGTGCGCGTCGGCTGCTATCTATTGTGCCGCAAGATTGCTACACCCTTATTTCCAGCATATCCCTGCATTTTTTAAACGTTATATACGAATACTCTTGTTTGGTAAAGTGCAACGTGGTAGGGTCGTTACCACTTGATAGAGGCGCGGGCACGAAGAGCCGCGGGCGAGCCGGCAGGCTTTGACCCCGCGGGGAGGCGAAACCCGCCGAACTGGGTTTTTCGGGCACGAACAGCCTGGTGGGCCTGCGGGAAACACCCGCAGGACTGTCTGCAGCAATGCGGGAGCGCTATCCGGACATTGGGTCCACGCTATGCGGATTCGATGCGCAGGTAGCGCCGTCTGGATAGCGAGGTTTACGGGACATGGCATTGACCCCCAACGAGGCATATGCGGCCAAGCAGCCGTTTGTGGACAAGGAGACGCTCGAGCATATCATCGAGCAGTTCCCCACGCCGTTTCATCTATATGACGAGGCGGGCATCCGCCGCAACATGCAAGAGGTGCGCGACGCCTTCGCATGGAACCCGGGCTTTAAGGAATACTTTGCCGTCAAGGCCAACCCCAACCCGGCGCTCATCTCCATCCTCAACGAATACGGCTGCGGCTGCGATTGTTCGAGCTATACCGAGCTCATGATCGCCCGCTCGCTGGGTATCACCGGCCACGACATCATGTTCTCGTCCAACGACACGCCGGCGGCGGACTTTGCCCTTGCAGATAAACTGGGCGCCATCGTCAACTTTGACGACATAAGCCACATCGAGTTCTTTGAGCGCGTCGCGGGCCCCATCCCCAAGACGGTCAGCTGCCGTTTTAACCCGGGCGGCCTGTTCCAGCTCTCCAACGGCATCATGGACAACCCGGGCGACTCCAAGTACGGCATGACCACCGAGCAGCTCTTCGAGGCTTTCCGCATGCTCAAGGCCAAGGGCGCCGAAAATTTTGGCATCCATGCCTTTCTTGCCAGTAATACCGTCACTAACGACTACTATCCCAAGCTCGCACGCATCCTCTTTGAACTTGCCGTGCGCCTGGAGCGTGAAACGGGCGCACATGTCGCCTTTATCAATCTGTCCGGCGGTGTGGGTATCCCCTACCTGCCCGAGCAGCAGGCTAACGACATCCGTGCCATCGGCGAGGGCGTACACGCGGCCTACGACGAGATCCTGGTTCCCGCCGGCATGGGCGATGTGGCGATCTGCACCGAGATGGGTCGCTTTATGATGGGGCCCTACGGCTGCCTGGTCACCAAGGCCATCCACGAGAAGCAGATCTACAAGGACTATATCGGTGTTGATGCAAGCGCCGTCGATCTGATCCGTCCTGCCATGTATGGCGCTTACCACCACATTACGGTGATGGGTCAGCCGGGTGGCGCCGACAAGACCGCAGCACCCGTTACGGACACCTACGACATCACGGGCAACCTATGCGAGAACAATGACAAGTTCGCCATTGATCGCGAGTTGCCGCATATCGACATGGGCGACCTGCTCGTGATCCACGATACCGGCGCGCATGGCTACTCCATGGGCTACAACTACAACGGCCGTCTGCGCTCCGCCGAGGTGCTGCTGCGCCCCGATGGCTCGGCCGACCTCATCCGCCGTGCTGAGCGCCCGGGCGATTACTTTGCCACGCTCGACGTGCTGCCGAGCGGCCGAGAGCTGCTGGCCAAGTCGCGCGCCGAAAGTGCCCGCCGTCGCGCCCAGGACGAGCGTCTGGCCGTCGCCGCTCAGTGGAACAAACACATCCAGATCGCGGAAGCGAAGGAGAAGAACATGGATATCCGCAACCTCGAGGGTTCGATCGTCGCCCTCGTCACGCCGTTTAAAAAGGACGGAAGCGTCGACTTTGACGCGCTCGAGCGCCTTATCGATTTCCACCTGCAAAACGGTACCGACGCCATCCTCACCCTGGGCACCACCGGCGAGAGCGCCACGATGACTGACGATGAGGACAACTCCGTTGTCGCCGCGGTGGTCAAGCAGGTTGCAGGCCGTGTCCCCGTCATCGCCGGCTCGGGCTCCAACTCCACGCAGACCATGCTCACCAAGTCGCTCACCTATCAGGGCCTGGGCGCTGACGGCCTGCTGCTCATTACCCCCTACTACAACAAGTCCAACGAGGAGGGCATCTACCAGCACTTTAAGACCGTTGCCGATGCCGTAGATATCCCCTGCATCCTGTACAACATC
Organism: Collinsella sp.; assembly: GCA_019419545.1. Lineage (GTDB taxonomy): Bacteria > Actinomycetota > Coriobacteriia > Coriobacteriales > Coriobacteriaceae > Collinsella. The sequence goes on from DXZT01000050.1 coordinate 104,688, forward strand.
CCCGGCCGCTGCGGCTGCGGCATCAGCGAGCGCAACGTAGAGCGCTTGGCCGCGCACCCCAACATCATGGGTATTAAAGAAGCCTCGGGCAACGTCGCCTACGCGGCCAAGATCGCCCACCTGCTGTCCGATGACTTCCGCATGTACTCGGGCGAAGACGCGCTCACCGTGCCGCTCATGAGCCTGGGCGCCTCGGGCACCATCAGCGTGTGGGCAGACATTCAGCCGCAGCTCGTGCACGACATGTGCCGCGCCTATCTGGACGGTGACGTGGAGCGCGCCCGCGATATCCAGATTGCCGGCCAGCCGCTCATCAACGCCCTCTTTAGCGAGGTCAACCCCATCCCCGTCAAGGAAGCACTCGCCCAGATGGGTATGATCGAAGCCAACTACCGCATGCCGCTGTGCCCCATGGCAGACGACACGCGTTCCGCACTTACCGATGCTCTGAAGGGAGCTGGTCTGCTTGATTAAGACCGTCATTATGGGAACGGGCCGCATGGGCTCGCTCATCCGCACTACCGCCGAAGGCATTGCCGACGCCTCCGGGCAGCCCGTTTTTGATATCGTGGCCCAGATCGGTTTTGACCTGTCCGAGCTCGAGAGCGCCCCGGCAGCCGACGTCATCATCGACTTCTCGAACGTCGTGACCTTCGATGCCGTCGTCGCCTATGTCGAGCGTACAGGCGCCGCGTTGGTCTCGGGCACCACGGGCTACACACCCGATCAGATGGACCGCCTGCGCGAGCTGGGCCAGAATGCCCGCGTCATGCACTCGGGCAACTACTCTATCGGCATCGCCGCCCTGCGTCACCTAGTGGCCCAAGCCACGCGTGAGCTGCCCGGCTTTGACTGCGAGATTGTCGAGACGCACCACAACCAAAAGGTCGACGCTCCCAGCGGCACCGCCAAGCTGCTACTCGACGCCGTGGTCGAGGCCGAGCCAGAGGCTGGCTATCATCCCGTCTACGGTCGCGAGGGCATGTGCGGCGTTCGCGATCCCAAGGAAATCGGCATGCACTCGCTGCGCGGCGGCACCGTCGCCGGCGTACACGAGGTGAGCTTCTTTGGCCAGGACGAGGAGGTCACGCTTAGCCATCGCGCTACGAGCCGCCAGATCTTTGTCAACGGCGCTCTGGCCGCCGCTCAAAAGCTCGTCGTCCGCGACCCTGGCTTCTACACCTTCGATCAGGTCATGTTCGCCTAACCAGTTAACTACCGTACCCACGCAAAGGAGAAACAGCATATGAGCAACGCAGCCGAGATGGATGCCCAGGAGATTATCAATTACATCGCCACCGCGCCTAAAAAGACGCCTGTCAAGCTGTATGTGCGCGAGAAGCCCGGCATGAAGGTTGCCTGGGGCGATGCGCACGTCTACGGCGGTCGTCGTGGCAAGACCGTCTTTGGTGACTGGGATGAGCTCAAAGCCATCCTTGATGCCAATGCCGATTCCATCGATTACTACGATGTGGAGAACGATTGCCGCAACTCCGCCGTGCCCATGCTCGACCTTAAGGGCATCAACGCCCGCATCGAGCCGGGCGCGATCATCCGTGACCGCGTCGAGATCGGCGACCGCGCCGTCATCATGATGGGTGCCATCATCAATATCGGCTCCGTCATCGGTGAGGGCTCCATGATCGACATGGGCGCCGTGCTGGGCGGCCGCGCCACAGTGGGCAAGAACTGCCACATCGGCGCTGGAACCGTGTTGGCAGGCGTCGTTGAACCCGCAAGCGCCACGCCCGTCATCATCGAGGACGATGTCATGATCGGCGCCAACGCCGTGGTCCTGGAAGGCGTGCACGTAGGCAAGGGCGCTGTCGTTGCCGCCGGCGCCGTGTGCGTCGAGGACGTCCCCGCTGGTGCCGTCGTGGCCGGCGTCCCCGCCCGCGTCATCAAGATGCGCGACGAGAAGACCGACAGCAAGACCGGACTCGAGGAAGGCTTACGCCGGCTGTAGAAGTTACGCGGTTTTACCAAACCGCGTAACGGCTCGACGCTGCAAACGCCCCTAAGCGGCAATCTGACGTTCAATCGTCGGTCGCGTACCGAAGTACGCTTCCCTCCTCTTTCACGTCACCTTGCTCGCCTAGGGGCGTTTTCGCTGACGTATGCTCAGTCTGCAACTCAATTCAGCTCCAAGCAAAAAGGCCGAAGTCCCGAAGGGTTTCGACCTTTGTTTTTCTGCAGCGTCCAAGCGCAGTTTATCTATTCTCGATGCTGCCGATGTTTTTGAGCTCGATGGAAATGAGGCCGTTGGGCTCGTTGACGAACTCGATGTACTCGGAGTTCGAGCCCATCTCGGCCGGAAAGCTGATCTCGATGCCCGTATCGGTACGAATCTTGTGGTTGCGCACGGCCGCACGCTCGACCTGCTTGCGCTCCACGGGCACACGCTCGGGCACCTTCTCTTCGGTCAGCGCCGCGCGTACGCTCTCCTTGATGACCGGCTCGTCCTCAAAGACCTCATCGACGATATCCCAGGGCGGCAGCTCCTCGTCATCCTCAACCTTCTCGGCAACGGCAGCCTTAACCTTAGCGAGCGCTACGGCCGTATTGGCACCGTGCTCCTCGGCGACTTCCTCGACCACGCGCGTCACGGTGTCGATGACCTCCTTGCCCGACACGCCCGTATCGCACTGCAGCAGACCGTCGGGAATGAGCATGCGGTCTTCGCCGGCAATCTTGCGCTTCTTGTCCACATAGCCGATCTCCATGGTGCTCGCACGCACGATGGCATAGCTTGGCACCTTTTGGGAAGGATTCGGCAGGATAGCATAGTGGCGCGCGATGTCGTTGCGTACCTCGCCCTCCTCGCGGCCCACCTCGTGCATAAAGGCCTGCTTGGAGCCCAGCAGCATCACGGCAAACCAGCGGGCATCCTCATCGTCGTCAAAGTCGGCCACGAGCACATCGGTGGACTCGGCTTTTTCGGCCTTGGTAAGCTCGGAGGAAATGAACTCCGCAATCTGCTGCGACAGGTCTACGAACTCGCGCTCGCCAAAGAAATAGCCCTTGAGCTCGCCGCCAAACGCAGAGTTCTCGGCAAACGCGGCGCGTTTATTGTCGGCCGAGGTACGTGCGCGGCGCAGATGCGTGGTCACGAAGTTGCGCACGGTACGGCTCTCGATATCGAGCTCGCGCTGGCTCATAACGTTGACGGCAGAGTCAAAGTCCAGGATATGCAGAATCGCATGATTGATTTTCATATACGGCATTCCGTTCTAGATTGAATTGAGCACGAACCAGTATAGCGGTCGAGCCCGCCCCAGGCGCATCGAAGATTGGTGCATCGGGGACAGGTTGCTTTGCACCAATGGCTAGCGCAGGAGCTCGGACTGCCAAGCCTCGAGCTGTTCTGCCAAACTCTTGCCGGCAGCGGGCATGTCGATCTGGGGTCGTTTGGGCAGCAGTGCGCATTTAAGGATTGCCACGATGGTCTGCGAGACAAAGCGTCGCGTATCCTCGTCAAAGCCTTGCGCAGCCTGGAGCATCACGGGCAGGCTCTCGCGCAGATTCCCGGCGATATCCGCAAACCGCTCAGCACCCGTAGCCTCAAACACGGAGAACAACGCATCTACAAAACGCTCGCGCTCGCTAGGCGACACTGCAAGCAGCATCTCGCGAATGGAGCCATCAACGTATCGAGCACCGGCGGACAGGCGCTCACAGTACACGAAGTCGCGACCATCAACCACCCAGCTAAAGGGATTGTGCTGCAGCAGGCTGAACTCGGTGCTCTCAACGATGGCATAGTCCTCCTGTGTCTCGAACATCATGCCAAAGATCGACGACCGAGGTAGCGTCTTGTCGATTCGACCGCAAAGATCGGCAAAGGCGTTGCCGTTCAGAAACTCCTCGACGAAGCCCGGACCATCATGGGAATACACCCGTTCGATTCGCTCGCGGGCGACATCGGAGCACATCGCCGCACCGTACACCGCAAGGTTTCCACCCTTGGAATGACCTCCGCACAAAAGCGGCCCGTCAATCGCATCCGCCGCCTCGTCCACATAACGTACCGCGGATTCCTGGGCCGGCACAGGACACCGGAACGCCATGTTAAAGTCCTCTTTCCAGCCCACAATCGTGCTGTCGGTCCCCCGGAAGGAAAGATAACTAAACCCCGCCGGAAACCGGAACGCCATGGCTGCAAACTGCTCTGTCGCTACCACATCGCTCACGGCACGATAGCCGCAAACGTGCACGCCACGGTAACGAGGGTTTGCTGCCACGGCCTCCAACAAAGCTCTGCTCTCCTCTGGGTCCCACAAGTCGTCAATCATGTCCCGGTAGCACTCGGCACGCAGCAGCTCGCGTACGTCTAGGCCCTGCCAGTTCTTCAGCTCCGCCATATCCTCCGGCAAACGCAAATAGGACAACCACGCAAAGACCAGGCTATCCACCGCGCAGAACGGCCGCTCCTCAAACGGACCAAATGCCGTCTGGGCATAGGTCAAAAAATTAGGCGAATCCGACATGGCTCTCCCATCAACTATGGCGCATTGGGATGGTGCAAAGTAACCTGACCCCCTTGTACCAAAAAGGCGCCCGGACCGTGTGGCCCGGACGCCTTTCATTGTAGCCTGTTGCCCAAAAGAGCTTGATTTAGCAGGAGAAGTCGACGCTGTCGATGATGTCCTTGAGGGCCTTGGCGGAGGCGGTGAGCTCATGCTGCTCGTCATCGTTCAGCGGCACGGGGACGCGACAGACGACGCCGTCGCGGCCAACGACCGTCGGCATGGAGATGGCAAGATCGGACAGGCCATACTCGCCCACCATGAGCGAGGAGACGGGCAGAACGGTCTGCTCATCGCGCATGACGGCGGTGCAGATGCGCTTGACGGCCATGGCGACGCCATAGTAGGTGGCGTGCTTCTTCTCGATGATGGTGTAGGCGGAGTTCTTGACGTCCTCGGCGATGCGCTTCTCGGCAGCCTCATGCTCCAGATGACCGTGAAGCTCGCAGAAAGTGTTCAGCGGCACGCCGGCAACCTGGGCGCTGGACCAAGCGACAAACTCAGAGTCGCCGTGCTCACCCATGACATAGGCCTGGACATCGCGCGGGTCAACCTCGACGTGGGCACCAAGCATCTGCTGCAGACGGCCAGTGTCGAGCACGGTGCCGGAGCCGATGACATGGCCCTCGGGCAGGCCGGACATCTTGATGGCGGCATAGGTCAGAACATCGACCGGGTTGGAGACAATGAGCAGAATGCCGTCGAAGCCAGACTTCTTAATTTCGGGAATGATGGACTTAAAGATGTTGACGTTCTTGTTGACCAGGTCCAGACGGGTCTCACCGGGCTTCTGGGCAGCGCCAGCGGTGACGACGATCATGGCGGCGTCGGCGACATCGGAATAATCGCCGGCGTAGATCTTCATCGGCTCGGCAAACGTCATGCCGTGCGCGATATCCAGGGCCTCACCCTCGGCGCGGTTCTTGTCCACGTCGATGAGGACCATCTCGGAGAACAGACCGCTCTGCATCAGCGCGAACGCCGAAGACGAACCGACGAAACCGCAGCCGACAATAGCGACCTTCTTCTCGTTAACCATTAGAAACTCCCATCTCTCTCCACAAACAAGCCACCCGGGAACGACCCGAGCGGCTTGTCGTAATCCCAATACATCCAATCGGGACTTTGATTATGCTCCTATTCGCAGCCAAAAATCGACCGTTTACCGAAATTGTTTGCAGGATTCGTAAAATAACTGCACGAAATCGGTTTCGAGCTATTGACGAGCCGAAATACCTTTCTAATACAGGCCCGCCTCGCGAATGGCCTCGACACCCAAAGCAATCTGATCAGGCGGCAGGACCAGCGCCATGCGCACGTGCCCCTCGCCCGAAGGACCAAAGCTCGCGCCCGGCGTCACCACAACGCCGGCCTTCTCCATGAGCTCCTCGCAAAACGCCATGGAATCGGTGCGACCACCGGGAAGCTTGGCCCACACAAACATAGAGCCATGCGCGTTGGGACGCTCCCAGCCCAGGCCCTCAAGACCGTCGCACAGGGCATCGCGGCGCTCCTGGTACTTCAGACGCTGCGCCTCGACCTCATCGCGCGGACCGTTCAGGCAGGCGATAGCAGCCTTCTGGACCGGGAAGAACATGCCAAAGTCGATCTGGCTGCGCAGCTTGGCAAAGGCCTGGACAACGTCCTCGCGACCGACCAAAAAGCCGATGCGAGCACCGGTGACGTTAAACGACTTGGAAAGCGAGAAGAACTCCACGCCCACCTCGAGCGCGCCGGGATACTGCAAAAAGCTTCCGCCCGGCTCGCCGTCAAACACGATATCGGAATACGCGTTGTCATGGACGATGAGCAGGTCGTGCTCGCGGGCGAAAGCGATGATCTCCTCGTAGACCTCGGGCGTGCCCACCGAGCCGACCGGGTTTGCGGGCAGCGACACGATCATATACTTGGCACGATCGGCCACCTGGGGATCGATACCCGCCACATAGGGCAGGTAATTATGCTCGGCGACCAACGGATAGTACTCGAGCTTGGCATCGGCGATCTTGGCGCCCGCCTCAAAGACCGGGTAGCACGGATCGGGAACCAAAATGGTGTCACCCGGATCGAGCAGGGCCAGGCCCAAATGGCCCACACCCTCCTGCGTGCCGTTGCACGACTGCACCATAGACGGCGTAATGCCCGAAACGCCAAAGCGACGCTCATAGTAATCGCACACGGCTTGCTTGAGTTCGGGCAGGTCGCGCAGGGCATACTTCCACATCTCGGGGTCCTGGGCCGCTTGCGTGAGCGCCTCGACCACGTGGTCGTACGGCTTAAAGTCGGGCGTGCCCACGCTCATGTTGTAAATGGTCTTGCCCTGAGCCTTCAGCGCAAGCAGTTTGTTGTTGAGCGAGGCGAAGACCTCCGCGCCAAAGCGGTCGAGACGCTGCGATGCCTGCATGGTGCCACCTTTCGATATGAAAAACGCGGCGCTCCGACAAGAGCGCCGCGCGATACGGGCCATCAGATTGCAAAAGTGTAACGCTTGCACCCGCTGTTTTGGTTCAATTTGGCAACCTTAGTCCATCGGATTGAGCGCGTCAATCTGGGCGAGCCACAGGCGCGAGCTGGCGTCACTCGGCATGCGCCAATCGCCGCGCGGGCTGAGCGTGACCGAGCCCACCTTGGGGCCATCGGGCAGGCAGCTGCGCTTAAACTGCTGGGCAAAGAAGCGACGGTAGAACGTGCGTAGCCACGTGTGAATGGTCTTGACGTCGTAGACGCCCTCGAAGCTCTTGAGCGCCATGCGGTAGATCTTGCCCGGCTCAAAGCCAAAACGCAGCAGGTAGTAGAGGAAGTAGTCGTGCAGCTCGTACGGGCCCACCAGGTCCTCAGTCTTCTGCGCAATCTCGCCGTCGCCCGTGGGCGGCAGGAGCTCGGGGGACACCGGCGTATCGAGGATATCGAGCAAGACCTCGGCAATACGCCCGCCAAAGACATCGGCCGCATAGCGCACCAGATGGCGCACAAGCGTCTTGGGCACGCTCGCGTTGACGGCGTACATGCTCATGTGGTCGCCGTTATAGGTAGCCCAGCCGAGCGCCAGCTCCGACAGGTCGCCCGTGCCGATGACAAAACCGCCAGCCTGGTTGGCCAGATCCATCAGAATCTGCGTACGCTCGCGGGCCTGGCTGTTCTCGTAGGTCACGTCCTGCACGGTCGGATCGTGCTCAATGTCCTTGAAGTGCTGCTCCACAGCCGCGTAGATCGAAACCTCGCGGAAGCTCACGCCCAGGTCGCGAGCGAGCGACTCGGCATTCGACTTAGTGCGATGCGTCGTGCCAAAGCCAGGCATGGAAACCGCCGTGATACCCGTGCGCGGCAGCCCCAACGCATCGAAGGCACGCACGGTCACAAGCAGCGCCAGCGTGGAGTCCAGACCGCCTGAAAGACCGATGACAGCCGCCTTGGTACCCGTATGGGCAAGACGGGTCTTGAGGCCCGCGGTCTGCAGGTCGAGGATGGTCTCGCAACGCTCGGCCAGGTCACCATGGTCGGCCGGAACAAAGGGTGCGCGGGGGAAGACACGGTCGATGCCGAGTGCATCGCGCAGGACAGGCTCTTCGGCCAACACGCCCTCAAAAGAGAACTCAACGGTCGTGGCCTCCGGCGCATCGTCCGCGCGCGTCCACGTCGTCGAGCGACGGCGCTCGGCAACCAGACGATCGAGGTCGACATCGGCAACCGCCATGTCGCAGGTAAGCAGTTTGGTGGCGGCCAGCTTAGAGCCGTTTTCGTAGATCAGGTTCTCGCCCGCAAAGACCATGTCGGTCGTAGATTCGCCCTCACTCGCATCCGCGTAGGCATAGGCGCAGTACAGGCGCGCACTCTGGTTGGAGATGAGGCTGCGGCGGTAATCCGCCTTGCCGATAATCTCGTCCGAGGCCGACGGGTTGAGGATCACCGTCGCGCCAGCAAGCGCCATCTCGGTCGAGGGGGGCGCCGGTACCCACAGGTCCTCGCACACCTCGACACCCAGCACCAGATCCTCGGCACCTTCATCGCAGCAGCGGTAGACAAGCTCCGAGCCAAGCGGCACCGGACCCTGACCAGCAAATTCAATCCACACGGGATCGGCCGGCGCCGGAGCAAACCAGCGGCGCTCATAAAACTCTCCGTAGTTGGGCAAGTACTTTTTGGCCGTAAGGCCCAAAAGCTCGCCCGCACAGCACACGGCGGCGCAATTGTAGATGTTTTCGGCCACCGCGACGGGAAGACCGATGGTAAAGACGACCGGCAACTCACGGGTTTCATCGAGGATATGCGCCAGAGCAGCCTCGCAGACATGCAGCAGTGTGCGATTATGGAACAGGTCGGCCGCGGTATAGCCGGTCAGGTTAAGCTCGGGCAGCACCAGAGCATGAACGCCGCGCTCGGCAGCATCGCGAACAGCCGCCAGCGCAACCTCGACATTGCCCTCGACATCGGCGACGCGAATCTGCGGCGACGCCGCCGCCACACGCAAAAAGCCATCGTTCTTATTAGCCGAAACGCAGCATTGCCTTGTTGATCTGGACACTGGAGGCCCCTTCTACCCTGAGATTCAGTCTAACGGACGTTCACATATCTCTAACTAGCCAAAGCAACCTCCCAGTTTACTGAGACGCCAACCTGTGCTAAGAGCATGTATTCCAAAAATATCTTTAATTAAAAAAGGAGAAATCGATAATCGACTTCTCCTTTAAGCGAGGCAAGTAAATTCCGAAACTAATGGCAGAATTTATCCATGTAGTCCTCAAAGTCGAACACTTCTACCACGACGCCCTCTTCCTGAGACTCTTTCAGTTGCTCCAAGAGATCTTTGTTAATAACGTCCATGTAGAAACCTCCTCTATCTAATCAATTGTAGTATATCTGCTTTCATGCAATTATCAACCAACTTGTTTAATTGCTCCTCGCTTGCCGATAGTCCCTCTTTTTTCCTTGATTCTCATCTTCATTGCAACAGCCTCAGGACTCAGCGCAACGCGTTGCG
>DXZT01000051.1 GCA_019419545.1 Collinsella sp.
AGCTGCGGAAACGCGGGGTCCGTTCAGGCTGTTGCGCTGAGATTGAAAATCAACCCCAGTTGCCCACTTAACATTCGAAACGACCTTGTCAGTCTTGCCAGTCTTGCCGCTCTCATCCACGACATCGGCCTCGAAAATCTGGTAGGCCTTGTACTTCACGCTGCCATTATTGGCATTCTTGTTGATGGTGATGCTGTTGGCCGGAGCCGCCACATTCTCAGCAAACGCCATGGTCACCGGGGCCATGACGCCGCCGAAGCTCAACGCTGCTGTGAGGCCGGCGGTTACTGCCAGGCGTGCGATGTTCTTGCTCATACTCATCTTCTTTTCCTCTGCTTTCTGCTTGATTCCCATTCGATCAATCATCATCTGTCTGTGTCTTAGCATCTACTTCGCTACGTCTCGCCCCGCTCTCTGTGGGGCTGCCAGCTACTCTTTATGGCTGCCACCTCCCCGCCTGACCAGGAGCGCGACCACGATGAGCGCGGCTCCGGCGACCGCTGCGGCAGTCGCGGCGTACATTGCCATATCGCCAGTCGAGGGCATAAAGCCTCCGGTGGTAATGCTAGGGGGTGTGCCGGTGGGCGTGTTGATGAGCGACGCCTCCAGGCTGCCCGTCGACCCGTCCGCGCTGTCGGCGCGCAGGGGCGACTCAGCCGTGATGGTGAGTTTGGGCTTGGCGGCGGCCACCTGGTCGACGTCCAGGCCCTCGGCCTTGACCGTCACGCAGCGTGTGCCCTCAAAGGCGGTGTAGCCCTTGGGCGCCTTGAGCTCGCGGACCTCCAGCTTGCCCGAGTCCACGCCCGAGACGGTCACGCGGCCGTCCTCGCCCGTGGTGACGGTGGCCTTGCCTTGCGCATCCCACGTGCCGTCGGCCGCCAGTGTGCGACCGCGGTCATCGGCGATACTTAGGACCGCCCCGGCAAGCGGCTTGTCGCCGTCGCTGCCGCGCTTGGTGAGCGCGAGATCCCAGGTGTAGGCGCACGCATCGTCGCTCGGCGTGCTGGTGAAGCCGGCGTCGCCGGACTGATCGGCAAGGGGAGAGCGCGGGTAGCGCAGGTAGACCTCGTTGGGGTTGCCCTTCGCGATGCCGTGGTTGCATGCGCTGTTGAGCGGCGCGTTGTACACGGCGACCACGCGGGCACCCGCGGTGAAGGCGTCGGCCCCGCCGAGCGCGGCGATCAGGTCGCCGGTGCGCACGGTGAAGGTCTTGCCGTCGGCCGCTACCTTGGTGGCGCACTGGGCCGTGATGTCGGTCCAGCCCTTCGCGGGCTCGGTGCCGGCGCGGCCGTCCTTACCGGCCGAGACGGCGTCAAAGCCGCCGTCCGTGCCCGCCGCCACGTACACGCGCATGCTCGCGGCCACCTTGGAGAGGTCGAGCCCCGCGCCCATGGTGTCGACTAGCTGAACCGCGTAGGTGTCGTAGGCGGCAAGGCCCGCCGGGACCGTGGCCGAGAGGCGCCAGTACAGGTCGTCGGCGACCGTGGCGTCGGCGGCCTTCTGCCATGCGGCGGTGCTGTCCTCCAGCACGTGCTTGGCGACCTTGGGCGTCGCCGCCTTGGGCTTGACGGTGACGGCGCCACCGCCGACCAGGGCCATGATCGGCGCGGTGCCGGCCTCGCCCTGGGCGATGGCGTCGTCGGCGGCGACGATGAGCCAGTAGCCGCAGGACAGCTCGGCCGTCGTGCCCGCGTTAAGGGCCACGGACACGGCGCCAGAGCTCTGAAGGGAACGAGCGAGCTGTGCGCTCAGCGCGCTCGTAAGGTGGGAATCGGTGTTGAGCCACTCGGCAGCTTCCTGCGCGGTGGTCTGGGAATTGGGCATGCCAGCGCTGTGCAGCACGGGCAGGACGGCGTCGCGCACGGCGCCGCTTGCCCAGACGAGGTCGGTGGCGATCTTGGCGTCGTTGTCGCCGTCGACGACGTTGGCGTTAAAGATCTGGTAGGCGTCGTAGCCGCTCGCCACGGTGCCGCTCACCGTGATGGAACCGGTCGAGGTCGGCGCGGCCTGCGCGGAAGCGGGGAACACAACCGCGCAGGTGCCGATCAGGAGGGCAAGCAGCGCAAACAAGATCGGGAAGGAGCAAACTTTCTTATTCACGACGCTCGCCTCCCTTCGCATTCGCCTTGCGACGAATGTGCATCCAGGCCGCAGCAGCGCAAAGCACCGCCGCGCCGGCAAGGTACGTCAGAGTGACGCCCGACATACCAGAAAGGGGCAAAGAGGTGGAGTAGGTGTTGGTGAAGACCGGAACGCTCTGTTCCTTGCCAGTGGCCTCGTCCTTAGCTGGAACGTAGGTGACCGGCTTTTGCTCTTTCTCGGGGATATCCTTGCCATCGGCATTGACGATCTTGGTGTAGGTCACATCGCACTTGATCGTCTTATCAGACTGATCAGTTGCCGTGACCGTGATCTTGTAGACCGACTTGTCGTATTTGTAGTTCGCGAACGGTGTGGTCGGCTGCTGTTCGCGGACGTAATAGGTAAAGGTCTTGCTTGCACCCCGACCAGTAGAGTCAGACTCGAGTTTGTCGAGCTGATTGAGCGCGTACTCAATCTTGCCGAAACTCAGAGTCTGGGACTTATCGGCGCCAGGCTGGGTCGACTTACTCTCAACGATCTTCGAGAAGTCCTCGTCGGTTGCAAGCTGAAGCGTAAACTCCTTCATCTCGCCGCCCTCAACGACCTTAGTCGCCTTAGGAGTCCAAGAGCCGCTGGAGGTATAGGGCACGATTCTATTGGTAAAGGTCGGGTTACCATTTTTACCGATAGCAACCGTAGCCGTTGTGTTGTCCTCTGAGTACCCAACGGAATAGTCTCCGGAATCAAGTGGTACGAAGTCCTTATCGTCCTCGGCCTTTTTATAGACAGCTACCGTTTGTACCTTGTAATAGTTAATCTTGAACCCCATGAGAGTTTCAGAGTGGGACGAATCGTCCTCAACTGTTGCCTTGATCTTGTAAATGGTCTTATCGAATTTAGTGTCCAATTCGTTTTCGCCGCTGATGGGTTCCTCAACGAGATAGAAAACGTATTGTCCCGAAGAATAGTCCTTGCCAGAGTCGAAGGTGATACTGCCGCTTGATTGATCAACAGTCGCCTCACCCGCACCACTGCAATCGCCCATATCTAATGTGCCGTCATCTTTCCAAGAAGGCGCCTTGGCACCGGTACCATCCTGGCGCAGCAGCTGGAACTTGTACGCGTGCCCATTAAGGTTTTGCTTGTTTTCCTTTGCATCCACAAGCACCTTAGTGGCGTTGAGTTTCATGCTCGGGTAAACCCTCAGATCATTGACTTCGCCAACGACAAGATCGCCGTTGGTCATGATGCCGCCACCATGGGTATAGGAGTAGTTACCGCTGATGATGGTCGTAGCCTCTGCCTGCGCCTTTTCCTTGGCATCGGGTGTCGGATTAGCCTTAAGGCCGAACATCCACTTAGCCTCGGCACCGCCGTTGGCGTCAATGGTAATCGGTACACCGTCGCAAGTGCCCCGCCAACCAGCCGATCTGCCGCCCAGCATCTTGCCAAAAACGACAGCGATTGTCTTATCCGCGCCATTCTTATTACGGACCAAGAAGAAATCCTCATGGCCGGAATTTTGGAAGGAATGAGTAACGTAATTTTCTTCATCGCGGTCTTCAGTTTTGTTGTCGCCGCCAGCGGAATAATGATACGCTGGATGCTTATGTTCATTTTGATCAAGGTCTGGCAGCTTTTTGCCATATTGATCAACGTTATCTGTGTTGTCATAGATAGCAGCGCCATTTGAGTGCGAAACGATTGTCTCGCCCGTAGGACAAGCACCGACGCCACCGCCCCAGCCACCGGCGCGATTATTAGTGATCAGCGTCTTGAAAATATTGAGCCTGCCGCCCTTCTGGATAAAGACGCCACCGCCGCCCCAGTCGCCGCCACGGCCGTCAGTGCTGCCCGTCATGGTCTTGTTGTTGGTGATGTAAATCTTGTTGGGCGTGTCCGGCTTAGTCCCAATATCGCCGGTAGTACCGGTGGAAATACGGAGACCACCGCCCTCAGCGTTTTCAGATTTGTTGCCGGCAATCGTGCCACCTGTCATGGTAAACGTAATCGCCCGGTTCCAGAAGCCAGCATAAATTCCGCCACCGGCCTCTTTGGAGTAGTTGGCCGTAACAGAACCGCCCGTCATGGTCAGTGATCCCTTTTTATTATCACTGCTCGTTGATGCAATGCCGCCGCCACCGAGGAGACCGTTGTTGTAAATTTCCTTAATAGCGACTTGAGCTTCAACTCGGTTGTTAGTTATATTGGCAGAACCACTGATGGTTACGGTTGCACCCTTGGTATAAACACCACCACCGTAGCCGCCGGTGTCGGCGCTTCCGCCATTGCTGACAGGAACGGCATACGTAGCGTTGCCCGAGATGACACCGCCGGAGAGATTCAACGTGACACCGCTATCGGCAAAAATGCCACCACCGGAAGCAGCCTTATTCGCTGCGATCACGCCGTCGGTCATGTTGACCGTGACTTTCGCGCCGTTTACGCACAGGCCGCCGCCCCAGCCGCCATGTTGCTGATTGAGATTCGCGCCAGTAATAAAACCGCCATTGATATTCACCTGAGTTTCATTGCTTTTCCCCTCGGCAAAGATGATATGACCGTTGTTGGCCAAATCCCTCGGTGTCGTGATCATGCCACCGTTGAGGTTAAGCGTGCCGCCATCCGCAACAGAGATGACCTGTTGGACCGAACCCCTGTTGGATGCAGCAACGATTGCGCCGAAACCGCTGACGACATGCTCAGTCGTGGTTTCAGTGGTGGTGGTGCCAAGGGTATCTGCGTTAGGCGCGCTCGTGGTTTCATAATAGGTTAAGCTCTGAGGAGTACCTTTGTTGTCACCGGTCCATGCCATAGTTGCAAGCTTGCCAGGATTGTTATCAACGACCGAAGGTGTATCGCTAACATGGGCAGAGTCTTCAACGGTAAGCGCACCGCTCTCTACCGTAATGAACGTGTCGTTATTACCAACGCGGTAATAAAGCTTGTGACCCGCAAGGTCGATTGTAGTATTTTGCCTGATAGTGATTGGCACACTTGAACTAATGTCAGCCTTAAGACGTAGTTTATCGGGTTTAGTCGGGGCGTTAAGGTACGCTGTCAGGTCTCCGTCACTCGCCAGCAGCGTGTACCCATCCTTATCTTTTTGAAGTCCCGAAACCTCACCTTCATTTGCAACAGTAGCGACCTTATAGACAGACTGTCCATCATCCGCGGGCTGCGCAGCGCTCTCGGCTCCCGTGTCATCAGACGACGGGGCCGTCCTGAGAGCATCGTCGCCGGTCTCGTCGCCCTCGGTCTCGTCGCTATCCTGGTTTTCGGTATCCCCGTTGTTGGTGTTTTCTACATCAGTAGACTCACTTGAGGAACCCCCCCCCATCACAGTTCCCTCAGTAGAAACCGCCTGACCATCGTTGGCGATGGCCTGCGAGATCGGGGGCATGACGAGCGACAGTACCAGGCTCAACACGGAAGCTCCGCACAAAACGCCTGCCAGTACACGGCGCGTCGCTTTATTACTCTGCTTAGATTTGTCCGAATTCGCTTTCATCGATGTCTCCTCCCCAAGAGACCGCGATCTTGCTCTTTCACTATCAAACGTATCTGCGCAATCTGTAATTGCGCTCGTTTAGTAATGCAATTATAACGATTGTTTAAACATCTGAGCAACAAAAACCGATAGTTTTGTAGTGAGTTCTCAATTCTCTTGACAATTGCTCGGATTTGCCTTCGTTTATTCGCTATCTATTTTTTGTTTCTGCTGGTAATTTAGTTGCCTATTATTTTTTAATGGCATTAGATTTATTTGCACAACATTTTGCTCAAGAGCAAACATCCTGTGAACGGTCGGAAATCGACCGTGAGCGGGGGTCATTAACCGGGATGAATATCCTACCAAATTGATGAGAATATCTAAAAACCCATCGGTGGTTAGAAGCATGATGTTCAGACAACCATATTTGAATTTTCACACAGATTTTAGGTATCAATTCGACCAAATCGCCTGAGGCCACCGCAAAGGCGCCTGCCCCCTTTGCGGTGGCTCTCCCCCGGCGCTACAGCAGGTGCTCCTGGATGAAGATCGCGATGCCGTCTTCGTCGTTGCTGGCGGTTACAAAGTCGGCGGCGGCACGGGTGGCGTCGCTGCCGTTTGCCATGGCCACGCCCACGCCGGCATCGGCCACCATGCAGGTGTCGTTATCGGCATCGCCAAACACGCAAATGTTCGTAAGCTCCATGTCGTTGAGCTCTGCCACGCGTACAAGGCCGCGCGTCTTGGACACGCGCGGATCCATGAACTCGTAGAGCCGCTGCGTGGTTTGCAGAGCCGCCGCCTTAACAGTGTTATCGGCAAACGTCGACGCCCGCTCAATCACCCGCGGCATTACCTCAGGCGCCATGGTAAACATCACCTTGGGCTGCGGCTCGCGCAAGAACTCGGCAAAATCGACCACCTGGTAGGGCACGCCGTCGACGCGTGACAGGTGCTCGACGCACGCGTTGCTCTCGGGCACGTAGAACACGCCGTCTCGGGGGCAGACGGGTGTTGCCGGAAGGTCCGCCATGTGCTTGCAGATGCGCGCGATGGTCTCGCCCGGCAGCGGATAGCTCAGCTCGTTGATGTCGTGCGCGCGGTCGATGACCTCGGCGCCACCGCAGCCCACGAGCACGTCCACCAGGCCTTCGATGCCCCAGAGCTCGTACATGGCCTCGGTCGCATGGGCGTCGCGCCCGGTGCACAGGCCAAAGAGCACGCCACGCTCGCGCAGGGCGCGGATCGCCGCCACGGTGCGCGGGGACACCGTGTGCTGGCTCGTGAGCAGCGTACCGTCGATATCGCAGAACACGGCTTTGATGTGGCTGAAGGTGGTGTCCATGGGAGCCTTTCTGGGTTGTGCGGCGGTGTGGGGTGTATCTGGAAGTGGCGTTCATGGTATACCAAAGCGCACACGGGGCGCTTTGGCGCAAAACCACCACAAAGGTGCCTGGCCCTCTGT
Source organism: Collinsella sp. (assembly GCA_019419545.1). Lineage (GTDB taxonomy): Bacteria > Actinomycetota > Coriobacteriia > Coriobacteriales > Coriobacteriaceae > Collinsella. Next base: position 7,041 of record DXZT01000051.1, read on the forward strand.
GGTGGTTGCGACGTCTGCGGGCCAAACCATCACAACATTCGACGTTTTTCGGCAAAATCGCGATTTTCATCGAATGTTGTGGTGGCGCGCGCAGACGTGGTGTAAGAGCGTCCCGAGGTCCGTCGCTGCAAG
>DXZT01000052.1 GCA_019419545.1 Collinsella sp.
GAATTAGACACTCACCATTGTCGGCCTAATCCGCGGTCTTTCATGCCGGGGGCTCTCAATGTTTTATGTCCTGCTCATATCGTCTATGCCGGCACTTCGGGACACTCCATGGCGAGGCTGGCAAGCGCGCAGGAAAAAGGAGTCATAAGAGACCCGTCCCAAATGGGCTGGTTTCAAAAGTATGGCGGATTACGGGGCTGAACCTGTATTACTTGACCATGGGAAATATCATGAAATTAAAACCGCAGGTAGACGGCTTATCAAAAAGCGAAAATTGCCGGTATGGATGGGGGTCTCCGAATCAGCCCCGTAATCCGGGGTGGTTTTGAAATGGCACTATAGTAGGCACAAGCTAAATACCGATTCCAAGGATAGTTGCGGTGGAATAGTTCCTGGATGCCGGGGTTTTGGCGGAAATCAGGAACTATTTCACCGCAATTGGGGAGGGGCGGGGTGGATGGCGGAGTACCTAAAAGAGCGCCGTCCTAAATTAGCTGCTTAGGCTGGGTCGATGTCCATGCTGGCGATTAGGTTGATTTTGGTGTCTAGGAGGTTCTCCAGCACGACGTCTCCCATGCGGATGGGGGCGTTGACGACTAGGCCTCGGATGAGGATCATGGCTTGGGCGTGGAGTTCTAGCGGGATGGCTTCGGCCGTGCGGACGGGGAGTAGGGCTTCGTCGCCGCCGGAGACGGCCACGGTCGTCGTGAGCACGCGCATGGGGCAGGTGAGCTCCTGATGTGCGAACTTATCGCCGCGCGGGCAGCTGTTGCCGGTTACGGAGCGCACTTCCACCACGGCGCCATTGGCGTCGCGCTCCACCTTTACGGTCAGAAGGCATTCGGATGGGCAGGTCGTGCAGTTGAACTGCAGCGTTTCGATTGCGTTATCGCTCATAGTCTATGCCTCCTCGACGGGATCGACGGATAGGACCATCTCGCTGGCACCCAGGTCGAGCGCTTGTTTGATGACCTTTGCCGGCAGCGGGAAGCTTTCCATAACGCTCGGCTTAAACGCGCGGACCTTGCCTGCAAGCAGTTCCTCGTCGCCTGCCAGAATACGCACGCGGGCGGCGTCGACCGGTCGGCGCACGCGGAAGTTGAGCTTGGTGAGTGCCACAGCTGTAATGCGTCCCGGCAGCGCGTATCCCGCGTTGCCGGCAGGGGAGACCGTGAGCTCGCAGCCCGTGTCCGCGACCGCGTCCGTCTCGGCTCCGCCACCCAGCGCCCACGTCGCTGCAGCTGCGCCAGTCCTCTCGGACTCGGTCGTCACGTTGTCGGCCAGGTCGTGCACGTGCAGCACGTTTCCGCACGCAAAGATGCCCGGCACACCCGTCTGCAGGCTCTGGTCCACCACGGCGCCACGCGTGCGCGGGTCAAGCTCAACGCCCGCCCCCACCGAAAGCTCGTTCTCGGGAATCAGGCCCACCGAAAGCAGCAGCGTGTCGCACGGAACAACGCGCTCGGTCCCCGGAATGGGCGCCAGATGCTCGTCGACCCGGCTTACCTCGACGGCCTCCACACGGTCGTGCCCGATCACGCGTGTGACGGTGGTAGACAGGTGTAGCGGAATTCCAAAGTCGTCCAGGCAGTTCTTGACGTTGCGGCGCAGGCCGTTAGCGTACGGCATGAGTTCGTATACGCCCTCGACCGAAATCCCCTCGAGCGTGCAGCGACGTGCCATGATCAGCCCGATATCGCCCGAACCCAAAATGACGGCGCGCGAGCCGGGTTTGAGGTTCTCGATATTGATGTATCGCTGCGCCAGACCGGCCGTAAACACGCCGGCGGGACGACTGCCGGGGATCTTGATCTCGCTGCGGGTACGCTCACGGCAACCCATGGCAAGGACGACCGCGCGTCCGGTGAGCCGTAGCATGCCGGCGGGGTTCATGAGCGTGACGGTATGGACTGCGGCGGCTCCTGCGGTCTTGTCCGCATCCAGCGGCCCCACAGCCTCGCGCTCACTCGTATCAATCCCAAGCACCATGCTGCTCAAGAACAACGCAATGTCGGTTGCGCGCACCTGGTCGATAAAGCGCTGCGCGTACTCGGGACCGGTGAGTTCCTGCTTAAAGTGCGACAGTCCAAAGCCCGGGTGAATGCACTGTCGCAGGATGCCGCCCAGATGCTGCTCGCGCTCCACGATGGCCACGCACGCGCCGGCCTTGTGCGCGGCAAGCGCGGCTGCCATACCGGCGGGGCCGCCTCCGATGACGACCACGTCGAACGCGTGCGCTGCCACGGCCTCAGCGGCGCCGCTATCAATCGCGCTCGATTTGAATTCCGCCATCCTAGCGCACCCCCTTCATCGGTCCCTCAACCAACCAGGATCCGGTATCCTCCAGCAGCACCTCGCTGGGGTCGCAGCCCAGCTCGCGCGCTAGGATCGCCACTACGCGGCTCTGGCAAAAGCCACTCTGGCACCGACCCATGCCCGCGCGGCAGCGGCGTTTGACGCCCTCGACCGAAACCGCGCCCGGGCGGCGTCGGATCGCGGCCACGATCTCGGCCTCGGGCACCGTCTCGCAGCGGCAGACGATCTGCCCCCATGCAGGGTCGGACTCAATGAGCTCCTCCTTGCGTGCAAGCGGCGCACGGTCGAAGTCGTCCGGCGCGTGTCGAATCGGATCCCAATCGGCCCGTTCGCGCAAAGCAACGCCCGCCTCGCGCATCACGTGCTCCATGCGCTCGGCAATGGCCGGCGCGCTCGCCACGCCTGGCGACTGAATGCCCGCCGCCTGGAACAGTCCCGGCACCACGTCCGACTGTCCAATAAAAAAGTCGTTCGTTCCCTTTATGACCGGACGCCCGCCGGCAAACGCGCGTACCACGCGACGCGTGTCCAGATCGGGCACCAGCTTGCGTGCTCCCGTCAGCAGCGCGTTCACATCGCTTGCGTAGGTCTGCGTGTCGCCGTGCACGCGCACGGCGGCTGTCGCGGTTATCACGGTGTTGCCGTGCACGGTGCCCGTGACGATTACGCCCTTCGAAATCGGCGTCGGCACCGGGTAGAGCGGCATGAGCGTGCGCGGTTCCTTGTCCAGCACCACGATGTTGCCCTGACGCCAGACCATCTGGAACTCCTCGGCGCCCACCATATGCGAGATGTCCGCGGCACCGTTGCCCGCGGCGTTGATCAGATAGCGGCAGCGCACGTCTCCGGCGGGCGTCGCCAGCGTAAAGCGCGCAGCCCCGTCGGTAGCCTCGCTGCCAGCAACCTCAATCGCTTCCACCGGTGCGGAGCGCATAAACGTCACCCCGTTGGCGACGGCGTTCTCCAGCGCGGCAATGGCGACCTCAAACGGATCCACAAAGCCAGTGGAGGGACACCACAGCGCGCACGTCGCCTCGGCACTGGCCCGCGGCTCTAATTCGTGGATGCGGTCGGGTCCGACGATTGACAGCTCGGGCACGCCGTTGGCATGGCCGTTGCACCGCAGCTTCTCTTGGTGCGCGCGGTCTTCGTCGTTAAATCCCAGCACCATCGACCCGGTGCGGCGGAACAAAAAGCCTAGCTCCTGGGCCCACGTGCCATATAGCTCGCAACCACGGGCGTTGACCAGCGCCTTTACCGTGCCCGGCGTCGGATCGTAGCCGGCGTGCACCAGGCCGCCGTTGGCCTTCGACGCGCCCAGCGCGATATCGTTGGCCGCCTCGACCACACAAATGGACAGGTCAAAACGCGCAAGCTGCCGCGCGATGGCGCATCCCGTGATGCCCGCGCCGACAATCGCGATATCAAACGTTTCTGTCACAGTGCCTCCCAGACGAGTTGACAGGCTGTCAATAAGACTATCCTACGGTCTACACACCCCCAGCGCGGCGGCAATGCGGCGAACAGCCCTGCAACACCCGCCAACGGCAGGCGAGGGGAGACCCGGCACGGATGTTGGCCTCGTCTGCCGACAGCTACGGCAACCGTTCGTCTTGATCTGTAACAGTAAGAGGGGAATTACGGTCCTACGTGTTACAGATCGAGATTGAAGTCGGGGAGGGACCCCTGTGTCTCGATCTGTAACGTTTAGACCCGGATTCCGCTCCCACCTGTTACAGATTGAGATGTTTGTGTCCGCACCAGCCCCGCCCCTAGCCGTGGTCCCATATAAACAAACCCCGTGGTAAACTTTACCGGACTGTAAATATTCCGAAAGGTACCCGTAATGTCCAAGTACATCTCCGAGCTCATGTCGCCGCAGCTTATGGGCGTCGTCTATGCCTTCGTTGGCTTTATCATCGCCCTGTATGTGCTGTCGGTCGTCTATGTGTTCATCGACGCTCGCCGCCGCGGCGCCAGCGCCTACGTGGCATGGGGCATCATCGCCCTCATCCCGTTTGTAGGCCTCATTGCCTACCTGGTCCTGCGCCCGCACTCCTACGCGTCCGACCGCGAGGAGCAGGAGCTGGACATGGCCCTGCGCGAGCGCCAGCTTGCCCAGTACGGCACCTGCCCGCAGTGCGGCGCGCCCATCGAGAAGGACTTCGTCGTCTGCCCGGTGTGCGATACCCAGGTTCGCAACGTATGCCCCAGCTGCCATCGCCCGCTCGATGCGCACTGGAAAGTCTGCCCCTACTGCCGAACTCGTATTCAGTAACGCATCCATCGCCGGGCCGGCCGTAAGCCACGGGCGCCGCGCGTCACGCGCAAGCCGCACGCGCGCCCCACAGCCCCGCCCCACACGATGAAGCATGCGTAGAAAATCGCCCGCCGTGCCATTAAGGTGCGGCGGGCGCTTGTATACCAAGGCAACCTGCCTATAATGATGCAAGTCAAAAAAGCCGAGCGCATCGCACGCACTTGCATCAGGCATCCGAGAGGAGAAAACATACCCATGAAGGCACTCTACAATGACGGTTCGGTGGCCGAGCTCCCGCAGGACGAGGTCACGCACGTCATCCGCCACTCCGCCGCGCACATCATGGCGCAGGCCATCAAGCGCCTGTACCCCCAGGCCGACTTTGCCTACGGCCCCGCGACCGACAACGGCTTCTACTACGACGTCGACCTGCCCGAGGGCGTCAAGATCAGCGAGGACGACTTCCCCGCGATCGAGGCCGAGATGAAGAAGATCGTCAAGGAGAACCTCAAGTTCTCCGTGTACGAGAAGCCCCGCGCCGAGGCCATCGCCCTTATGGAGGAGCGCGGCGAGAAGTACAAGGTCGAGCACATCGGCGACCTGGACGACGACGCCCGCATCACCTTCTACCAGCAGGGCGACTACATCGACATGTGCGTCGGCCCCCACATCTGCTACACCAAGGCGCTGAAGGCCTTTAAGCTCACCGGCGTCTCGGGCGCTTACTGGAAGGGTGACAAGGACAACAAGATGCTCACCCGCATCAACGGCGTCGCCTTTGCCACCAAGGAAGAGCTTGACGAGCACATGCACATGCTGGAGGAGGCCAAGAAGCGCGACCACCGCAAGATCGGCCGCGAGATGGACCTCTTTATGATGCGCGACGAGGCCCCCGGCTTCCCATTCTTCCTGCCCAACGGCATGGTCCTTAAGAACACGCTGCTGGACTACTGGCGTGAGATCCACCACAAGGCCGGCTACGTGGAGATTTCCACGCCGCTCATCATGAACAAGCAGCTGTGGAAGACCTCGGGCCACTGGGACCACTACAAGGACAACATGTACTCCACCGTCATCGACGACGAAGAGTACTGCATTAAGCCCATGAACTGCCCGGGCGGCGTGCTGGTGTACGCCTCCAAGCCGCACTCCTACCGCGAGCTGCCCATCCGCGCCGGCGAGATTGGCCTGGTGCACCGCCACGAGCTACGCGGCGCCCTGCACGGCCTGTTCCGCGTGCGCTGCTTTAACCAGGACGATGCCCACCTGTTTGTGCGCCCCGACCAGCTGACCGACGAGATCGTGGGCGTTGTCAACCTCATCGACTCCGTATACCAGAAGTTTGGCTTTAAGTACCACGTTGAGCTTTCCACCCGCCCCGAGGACTCCATGGGTTCGGACGATGATTGGGCACGCGCCGAGGAGGGCCTGCGCACCGCTCTGGAGAAGCTGGGCATGGACTACGAGGTCAACGAGGGCGACGGCGCCTTCTACGGCCCCAAGATCGACTTCCATCTGGAGGACTCGCTCGGCCGTACCTGGCAGTGCGGCACCGTTCAGCTCGACTTCCAGATGCCGCTCAACTTTGACCTGGAGTACGTGGACGCCGACGGCACCAAGAAGCGCCCCATCATGCTGCACCGCGTATGCTTTGGCTCTATCGAGCGCTTCATTGGTATTCTGATTGAGCATTTTGCGGGCAAGTTCCCCACCTGGCTGGCTCCCGTGCAGGTCAAGGCACTTCCCGTTTCCGAGAAGAGCCGCGACTACGCCCACGAGATATGCGCCAAGCTGGAGGAGGCCGGCATCCGCGTGGTCTGTGACGACCGCGACGAGAAGATCGGCTACAAGATCCGCGAGGCTCGCAGCATCGACCGCGTGCCCTACATGCTCATCCTGGGCGAGAAGGAGGTCGAGGCCGGCAACATTTCCGTCCGCGATCGCTCCAATGAGACCGTTCAGATGAGCGTTGATGAGTTTGTTGCCAAGGTGACCGAGGAGATCAAGACTCGCGCCTAAGGCAAACTTCACAACAATTAACAAAGGCGACCGTCCACACAGGGCGGTCGCCTTTTTTCATGCCCATATAAGAAAAGCCGCTGGTTGAGCGGCTTTTTTTGTTGCACAAAAAGGTACAGGTTTTTGTAGAGGGGTATGGAGATGTATCTACCGGCAGGACATTTTGCGTAATCTGGGCAATCGCTGATTAATTGCTCGTATAATTGCCTATGTCGAAAGATACAAAAACCTGTACTTTTGCGACTGCGCCTAGCTGCGAGCGAGAAGCCTGTTCTAAACGCCCCTGCATTTGCGTGCATCGCAAAGCCAAGGGGGGCGAGAACATGGAACAGACGGCACGGCGCCAAGAGCAGCTGCCAGGCGCTTTTAACGGCGCCACCACCAGCAGCCAGCACGGCCGCGTTCGCTGGTATCTGGTTCACACCCCCCATGGAAAAGAGCGCGAGACCTGCGAAAAGGTCCGCTGCATTATCCCGCACGAGTTGATGCAGGACGCTTTTGTGATGCAAAAGGAGTTCTGGTTTAAGCGGGACGGCGCCTGGTCTCTCCAAACCAAACCTATGTACAAGGAATACTTCTTCGTCGCCACGCGCGATGCAGCCGCGCTCGATAGGGCCTTGGCCCAGTTGAGCTTTGGCTGTCGCATCGCCGGCAGTAGGGAGCGGGCTTACATGCCCATGCCGGACGATGCGCAGGACTGGTACCGCAGTGTGCTAGACGACGACGGCGTGGTGCGCAACAGCGTAGCGCGCATAGAAGACGGCGCGTTGCACATAGAACACGGGCCCTTGGTGGGGCAAGAGGCCCGCGTTAAAAAGATCGACCGTCATAAGCGCTGGTGCCTGGTAGACGTGGGCGAGGGTGACTCCACATTTAGGGAGCTGCTTCCGTTAGACGTGCCCAGCAAAACGTAAGGGAGACGTTGCGCCGGCAATTTATTTGGTTTTTGGATTCATAGATGGGGGGGGGTCCTGGGGACAGGAACGTAAGTTTGACTGTGGCTGCTAAAGAAGTAACTGAGAAGTGTATCCCAACGAGAGATGCACTTGTTGTAAATCAAATAAAGCCTAGTGGAACATTGGGCTATCGCTTTGTTAAGAGGCTGTTTGACCTTGTTTTTAGTCTTATGGCGATCGCTATTTTATTCATTCCAGTGGGGCTTGTGTGCGTTCTGATTTGTCTAGAGTCTCCGGGTAATCCCTTGTACACCCAGGAGCGAATTGGCAAAAATGGCAAGGTCATTAAGATCTTTAAGCTGCGCAGCATGGTTGCCGATGCGGGCAATGTTCAGAAGTATTTAAATTATGAGCAGCTGCATCAGTGGGAAATTGAGCGCAAGGTCGATAACGATCCGCGCATCACTAAGGTAGGGCAGTTTATTCGTAAGTGCTCTATCGATGAGATGCCGCAGTTTCTTATTGTTTTAAATGGTGATTTATCCGTTATCGGTCCTCGTCCCATTACGCGTGATGAACTCGAAATGCATTTTTCTGATGAGGATAAGGTTGTATTTCTTTCGGTTCAACCTGGAATTACCGGTTTATGGCAGGCAACGGATCGCAACGATGCGTCATTTGAAAGCGGTTTGCGCCAAAAAATCGAATTGCATTACGTGCGGAACCGTTGTTTCCGAATGGATTGGAAGTGTTTTGCTGGCACTTTCGGCGCCATGTTTGGCAAGGAGAGGACGGGCCGATAGATGGAAATCTCCGTCATCATTCCGACTCTTAATGCTGAGCATGAAATCGATGGGCTTTTAATTGCCCTCGAACACCAGTCTATTCAGCCGGTTGATATCCTGATCGTTGATTCCGCTTCGGAAGATAAAACTATAGAGCTGGTCCGGCAGCACAAAAGAGTCCGCCTGCTGAAGATTGATCGCCAGGATTTCAACCACGGCACCACAAGAGACATGGCACTAAGGGAGTCGAGGGGTGACTTTGTATGCTTCCTTACCCAAGATGCTGTGCCTGTTTCTGATGATTACCTGGAGCGGCTTGTTGCTCCCATGCTTGATGATTCCGATATCGCTCTCGTAAGCGGCAGGCAGCTGCCTAAGGCGGATGCCCGACGTTTTGAACAGCTGGTGCGTGGTTTTAACTATCCCGACTGGCCATCCGTTCGTTCCAAATGTGATCTCGAGAAACTCGGTATTAAGACGTTCTTTGCATCTGATGCCTGTTCCGCCTATCGACGAACTGCATATCTCGAATGCGGCGGATTCGAGCACGTTAACACCAACGAGGACATGCTCATGGCGGCAAGGTTTATCGCCTCAGGGTTGAAGGTGGCTTACGAGCCGCGTGCGGAGGTCTATCACTCGCATAACTTGACGCCATTCCAACAGTTTGCCCGAAACCGCGCCGTCGGCTTCTTTCTCGAAACGCATGCGGACAATCTCATGCATGCAAGTGAGATCGGTGAAGGGGGCCGGCTCGTCAAAGCGGTCTCCTCCCAGCTCCTTCGGGAGGGCAATCTGGTCGAGTTCATCGCCTTCGGAGTCGACTGCTGCGCCCGCCTTCTCGGAAACCGCGCTGGTCGCAGGGCAGCAAGAAATGAAAGGTTATAGCCAATGAAAGGCATCATCCTCGCCGGCGGGTCCGGCACGCGCCTGTACCCGCTCACGCTCGTGACCTCCAAGCAGCTGCTGCCGGTCTACGACAAGCCCATGATCTACTACCCGCTTAGCACCCTCATGCTGGCGGGCATCCGGGACATCCTGGTCATCTCCACGCCGACCGACCTCCCCAACTTCGAGCGCCTGCTCGGGGACGGCTCGCGCTACGGCGTGAACCTGTCCTACGCCGAGCAGCCGAGCCCCGACGGCCTGGCCCAGGCGTTCACCATCGGCGAGGAGTTCATCGCCGGCGAGCCGTGCGCCCTGGTGCTCGGCGACAACATCTTCTACGGCAACGGCCTGTCGCGCCACCTGACGCGCGCCGTCCAGAACGCGGAGTCGGGGAGGGCCACGGTCTTCGGCTACCACGTGGACGACCCCGAGCGCTTCGGCGTCGTGGAGTTCGATGCGCAGGGGAGGGCCGTCTCCATCGAGGAGAAGCCCGCCGAGCCCAAGAGCTCCTACGCCGTCACCGGCCTGTACTTCTACCCGGGCGACGTGGCCGCCAAGGCGCATGAGGTCAAGCCCTCGGCCCGCGGCGAGCTGGAGATCACCGACCTCAATCGGATGTACCTGGAGGAGGGGACGCTGTCCGTGGTGACCCTGGGCCGCGGGTACGCGTGGCTGGACACCGGCACCATGGAGAGCCTCCACGAGGCCGCCGAGTTCGTCCGCGCCGTCGAGCACTCCCAGGACCTGCCCGTGTCCGTGCCCGAGGAGATCGCCTGGGAGAACG
>DXZT01000053.1 GCA_019419545.1 Collinsella sp.
GCCAGCCCGTGGGAGGCCAGGGCGCCGCTGACCGGTGGACGGCACCGAGCCGTCATCGAACTTAGAAGGGGGAGGCCTCGCGGCCTCCCCCTTTTTTGCGTTTTATAGAGAGCTGTAATACAAGAACTCGCCTTCTTTTAGCTTGTCTTACTGTTTGGCTGTATTTTGAGTCCTTCTTTTGTATTTGCGCGATAATAACTCCCATTGGCGTTAGGGAGGACTTGATGTTTACCGTTTTTGTCTTGGGCAATATTGCTTCGGGTAAGTCGACTGCCTGCCGCTATCTCGAATCTCATGGCGCTATGCTTATCGATCTGGACGAGCTTGCCAAATCGCTGTATGTGCCAGGCTCCGATATCGTCAATGCCCTCGCGGAAGAATTTGGCTGGGATATTTTGGATGAGGAGGGCGGCATTCGCCGCAGCATCCTCGCTTCTCGAGCTTTCGCTTCTCCTGATTCGGTCGCACGGCTCAATGACCTTGTGCACCCCGTTCTCATTGAACAGCTTTCGCTTAGGATTCTCGATCCGGTTTGTTGTACGGTTTCATCTCCCCGTTATCCCTTTGCGGTTGTCGAGGTTTCTGCTCCGACTGGTTTTGAGGATGCATTTGGCTTGGCTGATGAAATTCTGGTCATCAGCGCCCCTTTGTCAGTTCGTCGCGAGCGTGCTATTCAGCGTGGCATGGAGCCATCTGATTTCGATGCCCGTTCTGCTTGCCAGCCCGATGAGTCTGCGCTGTGCAATCTCGCTACAACGGTGATTGATAATGCCGCAGGCGATAATTCTCTCTTTGAGCAGCTTGACTCATGGCTTGCATGCCATGGGTTTATAGACACTGCGAATAAGGAGGATGCCGATGCCTAGGACACGTTTCTTTGCGTGGTATCGCCTTATACCGCTGGCTGCCGTTTTTGCCTTCGGCCTTATCTCATTCGTTTACTCGTGTGCTCCTGCGGCTTTCTTTAAGCCACTGTATCCCATTGACTACGAGGCGTATGTAAAGCAATCTAGTATTTCGCATAATCTGGATCCGTATCTGGTGTGCGCTGTCATTAAGTCGGAATCGAATTGGGATCCCGAGGCTGAGTCGAATCAGGGTGCTCAGGGATTGATGCAGCTGATGCCCGAGACTGCCCAGGATATGATCGCCAAGGGTCTTGTCGACGGTGGGGAGTATTCGGCCGACAACCTTAACGATCCTGCTACGAATATCGAGTTTGGCTGCGCGTACCTCTCGTATCTCTTAACGTATTTCAACGGGTCGACGGATAGCGCTATTGCCGCATATAACGCCGGCATGGGCAATGTGGATGGTTGGGCGCAGCAGAGCACCTCGCTTCACAATGCGATTACCTTCCCCGAGACGCAGGCTTATCTGATTCGCGTCAATAATGCCTGGGTTCGCTATAAGACGCTCTATCCCGATCGGTTCGTATAGGACTAAGCCCACCTCCTGCGTATACTGCAGATGTATGAGTTAGGAGTATCCATGGCGGAATTTGAAGTAGAACGCGTTGGTGGTGAACTTAAGCGCTTTGGCGTTGAGGGCGCTGAGGTGCCGTTTGAAGTCGTTTCTCCCTATGAGCCTGCAGGTTCTCAGCCTAAGGCCATTGAGTCGCTTGTGCAGGGTGTGAGGGACGGAGATCGCTATCAGGTTTTGCTGGGCGTGACTGGTTCGGGCAAGACCTTCACGATGGCTAAGACTATTGAGGCCCTGGGGAAGCCGACTCTGGTCATGGCTCCCAATAAAACGCTCGCCGCTCAGCTTGCGAGCGAGCTCAAAGAGTTCTTTCCCAACAACGCCGTGGTCTACTTTGTCTCGTACTACGACTACTATCAGCCCGAGGCGTATGTGCCGCAAAGCGATACATATATCGAGAAAGACTCCTCGATTAACGAAGAGGTCGAGATGCTGCGCCATCAGGCGACCGCGTCACTGCTCTCTCGACGCGATGTGATCGTTGTCGCATCGGTCTCGTGTATCTATGGCATTGGCTCTCCTGAGGACTATGCGGGTCTGGCTCCAAACGTCGACAAGAAGGTGCCGCTCGAGCGCGATGACTTTATCCATGCACTTATCGACATTCAATATGATCGCAATGACTATGACCTGGCGCGCGGCACGTTCCGCGTGCGCGGCGATGTTGTCGACGTGTATCCGCCTTATGCCGAGCATCCGTTGCGGTTTGAGTTCTTTGGCGACGAGGTCGAGCTGATTGCCGAGATCGATGAGGTTACCGGTGAGATGCTTCGTGAGTACGAGGCCATCCCCGTATGGCCGGCATCGCACTACGTGACCGAGAAGCCGAAGGTCAAGGCGGCTCTGAAATCGATCAGCGAAGAGTGCGAGAAGCGCGTGGCGGAGCTCAAGGCGACTGATAAGTTGCTCGAGGCGCAGCGTCTGCAGCAGCGCACCGATTATGATCTTGAGATGCTCGAGACGATGGGTTTTTGCAACGGCATCGAGAACTACTCGCGTCATCTGGACGGTCGCAAGCCGGGTGAGCCGCCGTTTACCCTAATCGATTACTTTCCCAAGGATATGCTCTGCATCATCGATGAGAGCCATGTGACGGTGCCGCAGATTCGCGGCATGCACGAAGGTGACCGCTCGCGTAAGGTGACGCTGGTGGAACACGGTTTTCGTCTGCCCTCGGCGCTCGATAACCGCCCGCTTCGTTTCGATGAGTTTGAGGCGAGGATTCCCCAGTTCATCTATGTTTCGGCCACGCCGGGCGACTATGAGCTGCGGGTGAGCCAAAACGATGTTGAGCAGATTATTCGTCCGACCGGTCTGCTCGACCCCAAGATTGATGTGCGTCCGGTTCGTGGGCAGATTGACGATCTTGAGGACGAGATTCGCGAGCGCGTGGTGCGCAAGGAGCGCGTACTGGTGACCACGCTCACCAAGCGCATGGCCGAGGACCTGACCGACCATCTGCTTGATGCCGGCATTAAGGTCAATTACATGCACTCCGATACAGCGACGATGGACCGTGTCGAGATCCTGCGAACGCTGCGCGAGGGAAAGATCGATGTTCTCGTTGGCATCAACCTGCTTCGCGAGGGCTTGGATCTCCCCGAGGTCTCACTGGTGGCAATTCTCGATGCCGATAAGGAAGGCTTCTTGCGCAACCGCCGTTCGCTGATTCAGACGATTGGCCGCGCGGCCCGTAACGCCGATGGCGAAGTCATCATGTATGCAGACGTTATGACCGATTCGATGAAAGAGGCCATCGAGGAGACGCAGCGCCGTCGCGAGATTCAGATGGCATATAACGAAGAGCATGGCATTGTGCCCAAGACGGTGCGCAAGGCCATCAACGACATCTCAAGTTTTATTGCCGAGGCCGAAAAAACCGTGGGTTCCAAGGGACGCTCGAAGGGCGACTCTCTTGGCCATGGCGCATTCTATACGCCCGATGAGTCGGGCGAGGGTGGCGTGCCGGAAACGGTGGCGCCCGAGCAGACACTTGCGGAGCAGTTGGAAGAACTGCCGCATGACGAGCTCGTGCGGATCGTCGAAACCATGGAAGAGGATATGCGTAACGCTTCTGCTGCCATGGACTTTGAGGAGGCGGCGCGCCTGCGCGATGCCATCGTTCAGATTCGGGCGATGCTCGAGGGTGCGTCTGAGGACGAGACGATCGAGCGCTTACGTTCGCAGGCCCGCAAGGGTTCCACGTTCGCATCGGGCAGAAAGCGCCAGGGTGCACGGTTTAAGAAATAGTGAACAGGCCCCGAGTTCCCTGTGGAGCTTGGGGCCTGTGTCTTTTGCGCGCTGGAATTCGTGCGTTAGAGGTCTGCGATCAGGGCTTCGGCACAACGGATGCCGTCGGTGGCTGCGCTCATGATGCCGCCGGCATATCCAGCTCCCTCACCACAAGGGTAGAGGCCCGGGGTCGACACGGCATGGCACGTTCGGTCTCGGGTGACAGTGACCGGTGAGCTCGAACGAGTCTCCACGCCGGTAAGAACGGCATCGAGGCGGTCGTAGCCGCGTAGCTTTTTTCCGAGTAGGGGAAGTCCCAGGCGGAGCGACTCGACGATATGCTGCGGCAGGGCTTCGTCAATTGCCGTCCAGGTCACACCGAGCGGATAGGTGGGCTTTACCTTTCCGGGCGCCTTGCTGGCGCGTCCTGCGAGGAAATCTCCGACGAGTTGTGCCGGTGCGTTCCAGTTGGAACCGCCCAGGCGATAGGCGGCCGCCTCGCAGGCACGCTGGAGCTCGACGCCGGCGAGCGGGTCATCGTTGGGAAGGTCCTCAGGCGTGACGTTAACGAGTAAGGCGGCATTTGCATTGCGTCCGTCGCGGGCATTGAGACTGGCGCCGTTGACGCACAGGTGGCCCTGCTCGGAAGAGGCGGCGACAACCTGCCCGCCGGGGCACATGCAAAACGAGAACACGCTGCGGCCGTTGGGAAGATGGGCGACGAGCTTGTAAGGGGTTGCTCCGAGGGCAGGATGTCCCGCCGAGGCTCCGTATTGGACTCGGTCGATGTCGCGCTGCGGATGCTCGATGCGAACGCCCATGGCAAAGGTCTTTTGTGCGAGGGCCACGTTGTGGCCCTTAAGGAGCTCAAAAATATCGCGAGCAGAATGCCCGCAGGCGAGGATGAGGTGCTTTGTCTCGATTGGCTCGCAAGCGGCGTCTTGGGACGATTGGACATCAATACCGGTGATGGCGCCAGACGCGTCGATGCGAATGTCGACGAGCTTCGTTCGATAGCGGACGACACCTCCGAGCTGCTCGATGCGCTGGGATATAGCGGTGACGACCGTGGGAAGGATGTCGGAGCCAATGTGCGGCTTGGCATCCCACAGAATATCGCGGGGCGCGCCCGCCTCGACGAAGGTTTCGAGGATAAGGCGATGGGCGGGATTTTTGGTTCCCGTATTGAGTTTGCCGTCCGAGAAGGTTCCCGCGCCGCCCAGGCCAAACTGGATATTGCTCTCGGGGTCGAGGATGCGCTCCTTTAGAAAGAGGTCGATCGCCTGCGAACGGCGAAATGCCGGGTCGCCGCGCTCGATGAGCAAGGGCTTAAGACCTGCTTCGGCGAGCGTAAGCGCAGCGAAAAGGCCGGCGCATCCGGCGCCGACAACGACAGGGCGTTCTTGAGGCGCGTCGGAGGCGGGGGAGGGGAATGAAGGCTCATCGTCTTCTATCGCGCGTACGCGCGAGCGGTCACGCTCGGCAACGCTGTCGACCGCTTCTCGCTCGAGGTGGGGACTAGTCAGCTCAACACGAAAGCTCAGGATAAAATGGACGTCTCGTTTTTTGCGAGCGTCGATTGACTTGCGGTGGAGCTCGATGGACTTGATCTCGGAGTCCTTGCAACGTAGGACGCGCTTGGCGACTCGCTTGCCAACAATGAGACAGGCATTTTCATCGCCGGCTTCATCGAGCGACGCGTTGACTTGGGTGATTTCGATCATCGAGGTCTCCTTAGAGGCAAGAAAGAGGCCGTCCGGTATCCCAGACGGCCCGAATGTGTTTTTGATTATAGACTGCGCGGCTACAGGCTGCTTGCAGCGCGAATGCCCGAGAGCCAGGCCCACGCAAGGTTAAAGCCTCCGCAATCGGCGTCGATGTCGAGCGCTTCGCCGCAGACGTAAAGCGGGGCGTCGACAACGCTGCGCGCGCGTAGACTGGGTGTTGAGATGCTCTCGACAGATACGCCACCACGCGTGACCTGCGCCGAGCGCTCATCGGTCGTCCCCTCGGCAAACAGCTTAAAGTGCTTGAGGATCGAGACCAGATGGATGACATCGTTGGAGCCTGGATGGCACTGCTCGAACGCTGTGCAGACGACGCGGGAGAGTTGCGGGGCGAGTATGCCGTCGAGCCAACGGGGATCGCGGGGTGAAAAGTCACCGAACAGCTCAACGCGCCGGTTGAGCATATCGAGCAACTCGTCTTTGGAGAGGTCGGGGAAAACGTCGAGCAGGATCGTATCGCCGTGCTGGATACGACGAGAGAGGTTGAAGACAGCGACACCCGAGATACCGAAGGTTCGAAACAGCACTTCACCGTCTTCGTGCCAGAGCTCATTATGATTGCGGGCGAGCGTCAAGCAGGCGCGGACGCGCAGGCCATCCAACGTCTTGAGTGCCGCTCGATCGCCAACGACCGTTGCCGATACGGGGCAGAGGATGGGGCGCAGCGAAGTGAGGGGAAGGCGAAACGTATCGGCGATACCGGTGGGGTTGCCGCCCGTAGCGATAATTACGGCATGTGCCTGCAGGGCCTCGTTCTTGCGAGGGACATCGGCGAGCGCCTTCCGAAGCGAGCGGAGCTCCGATTTTCGGTCGTCGTGCTTTTTTGCCTTGAGCGCCCGCGCTGGACGGTCTATTTGGAGTGCCCAGCCTTCGGAAGCTTTGTGCGCCGTGGCAACGTTGGCTCCGCAGATTAAGGTGATACCTAGGCGGTCGCAAGCGTTGAGAAGTGCGTCGCGCACCGATTCGGCGCGAAGGGAGCGCGGGTACAGCCGGCCTTCCTCGGAGGTTGTCATGATGCCCAGCGAGGAGAAGAAACCCATAAGCTCTTGTTCGGGCTGGGGGCCCATGACGGATTCGACGAATGCGGGGTGGTTATACCGCTGAGGATCGATCGATTCGTTGGAGAGGTTGCAGCGGCCGTTACCGGTCGCAAGGAGCTTAAGGCCGCAGGCGACATCGCGCTCAACGATGCAGACGCTTTTGCCAACGCGTGCGGCCGTAATGGCGGCGGCGAGGCCTGAAGCCCCGCCGCCGATTACCAGGACGTCATAGAAGGCGCTCGCGTTCACTTAGGCCTCGTCGGTCTCGTGCGGGGTAATGGCCTCGACGGCAGAGACTGCCTTGGGCAACATGCCATCGGGCAGCGCGGTCTCGACCTCGCCCTTATCGCAGGCCTCGGCGAGTGCCGGATTAATGGGAAGCTGGCCCAAGATGTCGAGGTTATAGCGATCTGCGACCTCGGGGAGCTTGCTCTTGCCAAAGACCTCAATCTTCTTGCCGCAGTCGGGGCACTCAATATAGCTCATGTTCTCGACAATGCCCAGAATGGGGACGTTCATCTTCTCGGCCATGTTGACCGCTTTGGCGACGATCATCGAGACCAGATCCTGCGGGCTCGTGACGATGACGATGCCGTCGACGGGCAGCGACTGGAAGACGGTGAGCGCGACGTCGCCTGTTCCCGGAGGCATGTCGACCAGTAGGTAGTCGATGGGGCCCCACGAGGTCTCGCTCCAGAACTGCCTAATGGCGCCTGCGATGACCGGACCGCGCCAAAGGACGGGGTCGGTCTCGTTTTGGAGCAGCAGGTTGGAGCTCATGACCTTGACGCCGTGCTCGGAGATTTCGGGCAGCATAAGGTTGCCAAGGGCATGGACGTGGCGTCCGCTCATACCGAACATCTTGGGGATAGAGGGACCGGTGATGTCGGCATCGAGGACGCCGACCTTGTGGCCGTGACGGGCAAGCTCGGTGGCGATAGCACCGGTGACAAACGACTTGCCGACACCGCCCTTGCCGGAAAGCACGGCGATGACGCGTTTGACCTCGGACAGTGTGTTCTCCTCAAATTGCGACGGCGACGTTTGTCCGCCGGCGGCCTGTGCGTGCTCGCAACCCATGTATGACTCCTTTGTATATGTTGGGGCCGGGGCCCCGTGGTGTGACACGAGCGTCATTGTACCCTCGTTTGCGAGCGGGAGTCATTTGCGATGCATTTGGGCCGAGCGTGCTTGCAATACGATGGGTCCAAGCGAATGGGCGGGCTTACTGAACTTTGCTGGCGAACTCGAGGTATTGCATGCGCTGCAGCTTGTCGATCGTCGAGGCGTATGGGCTGTCTTCAGATTCCAAGTCGTAGCGCAGCCCGTCGGCACCAAGGTAGCCGGCGACATTGATGGTGGGCACATCTGACCTTGTTGCTAGCAGAGCCTTTTGATAGTCGGTGAGCGGGGCGCCGATCTTATTAAGGGTAATGGCTGCAATCTCGTTTGCCCCGACGGTGTCGTAGACGTTGAGCTCGGTATCGCCGGCGATTTCATAGTTAGCCCAGACGAAATATGTTGACTGATAGATACGGAAAGCGTGGCTTGCCGTATCTTCCTGAGGGTACAGCTCGTCGTTGAGAGTCGTTGCGGCGCTCGGCTGATGGTCGCCAAAAAAGACAAGGACAACCGGTCTGCCGATATTGCGGAGCTCGTTGATAAAGTACTCGAGGTCCCGGTCGGATGCGTTGATGCAGGTAAGATAGGTGTTGAGCGCGCTATTGGCACCCTCGCTGGCTCCCTCGACCCAATAGTTTGTCAGCTCCTCGGCGGGAACGGTGCCATAGTCGTAGCCGCCGTGATTTTGCATCGTGACGTCAAAGATGAACTGTGGGGCTTCGTCGGTTCTAAGCAGGTCGAGTATCTTGTCGTAGGTGGCGTAGTCGCATACGCCGGCATGGTAACAGGGCGCACCTTCGAAATCGCCGATTGAAAGAAAGTCTCCAAAGCCCAGCTGCTGATAGATTTTATCTCGATGGTAGTTGACGGGGTTTTGCGGGTGCATAGCGGTGGCGGTATACCCAAGCTCCTTAAGGTCCTTTGCCAGGCTGTTGACGCCATTCATCTGATATAGCTGATAGGGGATTTTGCCTAATCCGACAAAGGCCGTTGTCGCTCCGGTCAAAAATTCGAATTCGGAGTTCGCCGTTCCGCCACCGGCGACCGAAGCGAGCATGGTGCCGCGAACAAGTGTGTCGGGAAGCGAGTTGTAGAATGCGGGGCCGGTGTACCCGGCCGCCTGGAGCTGCTCAAAGCACGAAAGGTCGCTAAAACTCTCGTTCATGACGGCAACAATCGTCGGCTTGATTTCATTGAACTGGGCAACGGCCGCCGCGCGCTGCTCGCTCGAGCCATACGTGCTGTCGTAGGTGGCGGCGAGCTCCTGCTCGATGCTCTGCGCCTCATCGGGCGTATAGTCTTCGGGCTTCTCAATGGGCAACTCGTTGACCATTTCGGTGAACGAAGTGATAAAACCCTGAGACGCATACGTGGTGATGGGCTGCCAACGGTCAAATCCAAAATTCAGCGCCTGCTCCAAGTCGATGCTGGAAAAGCCCGAGAGCCCCACAACGGTCACGAGCAGAAAAGCGCAGAGGTTGGCGGCGATTGCGGGGAAGACATGGGTGGGTGTACGGAGCTTTCTCGGTCGGATAAGCGAAAGAAGCCCCAGGGAAATCTCCAGCAGGGCTAGAGAGGTTACGATTCCGGCGGTAAAGGTAAACTCGTATCCCTCGCTCACTTCCATTGCGGTGCCAAGGGCCAAGATATCGCTTGGCAGGATGGCCTCGCCTTTAAACGTTATGACGAAGTGCTCGGCAATGCCAAGGATGCAACAGGCGACGGGCACGAGGGCCATGACGCCTCCATGACGCTGTCCCAGCAAATAAAGGGAGAGCAGAACCGTCGCGAGCAGCCCGACGGAAAACCCGAATGAGTTGGCGGGAATGCGATAGAACGTTTCGTTACAGGCAATTTCGAGTGAAACGAACGAGAGCGCTGAAACAGCGGCGATGACAAGGATGTCACGGCAAATACAGGCAACCGTTCCCGTCGCAAGATCGGTTTGGTCGATAAGTCCCGAAACCAAGGGTTCGACAAGAAGTATGACGGCGGCAGCACCGAGCGCCGAATAAGAAAGGACCCATAGGGAACTGTCCTCATTTACGAGCAATTGATTCGTAATCCATACAGCTACCACGCCGAGCGGGATGAGGAGCGTCGCGCACCAAAAGACGCGGGCAATGGGCGGCTTTTCATTGTGTTTGATTGAAAAATATACGCGCACCACGACGATGGCCACGATAAGGACGGCGATGAATATGGGCAGATTGGCCATGTCGCTCGAAGTGATTTCAAGGGGGATATCTTCGGTCATGGACGTTCCTCTGTTACGGCAAATTAAGTTCAGTATTAGATTACTGTAACCTTTCCACGGCATTTCGAGAAACAAAGCGCCCGATACGCAAAGCTAAAGGTCTGCGAATCTTGTATTACGAACATCTGTGCGCGTCGAGTGCGCTAAACTCATCGGCAGTATGATTCGATGCAATAGGAGGCAAGGAGCTTCCATGTCTGATTCTTCTATCGTTATTCGCGGCGCTCGTGAGCACAACCTCCGTGATATCGATGTTTCCATTCCGCGTGACCAACTCGTGGTCATTACCGGTCTTTCTGGCTCGGGCAAGAGTTCGCTGGCATTTGACACTATCTATGCCGAGGGCCAGCGTCGATACGTCGAGAGTCTTTCGAGCTATGCGCGCCAGTTCTTGGGCCAGATGGACAAACCCGACTTGGATTCAATCGACGGCCTTTCGCCGGCGGTGTCGATCGACCAAAAGACGACGTCTAAAAACCCTCGCTCGACGGTTGGCACCGTAACCGAGATTTATGACTATCTGCGCCTGCTGTTCGCCCGTGTGGGCACCCCGCACTGTCCCGAATGCGGCCGCGTCATTGAGCGCCAAACCACCGACCAGGTTGCCGACAAGGTCTTGGCGGCGGGGGAGGGCCGCCGCGCGTTTGTGCTGGCACCGGTGGTGCGCGGGCGAAAAGGCGAGTACACCAAACTGTTTGAGGACCTTCGCGCCGAGGGCTTTAGCCGCGTGCGTGTCGACGGTGAAGTGCGTTCGCTCGACGATCCGATCGATCTGGATAAGAAGTTCAAGCACGATATCGAGGTCGTGGTCGATCGCATCGTGATCCGTGAGAACTCTCTGGGCCGTATCGCCGAGTCTGTTGAGCAGGCGACTGCGCTGGCGCACGGCAATGTGAACGTATACTTGCTGCCCGACCGCGACGCTCCCGAGGGGACCGAAGGCGAGTTGCTGGAATATTCGTTGGCGTTAGCGTGCCCGGAGCATGGGCACTCCATCGATGACCTGCAGCCGCGTGATTTCTCGTTCAACGCGCCCTATGGCGCGTGCCCCGAGTGCGATGGCCTAGGCTTTAAGAAGACGGTCGATGCCGAGGCCCTAATCGAAGACCCCTCGAAGTCGATCGCCGACGGGGTCTTTGGCAGCCTGTTTGGCAACTCTAACTACTATCCGCAGATTTTCGCTGCGGTCTGCAAACACTTTAAGGTGAGCGTCGATACGCCGTGGGAGGATCTGCCTCCGCGGGTGCGTCGCGCGTTTTTAGACGGCATGGGCGACCAGAAGATTTCGGTCGACTATCAAAAGCTCGATGGGCGCCGCAGCCAGTGGGACACCAAGTTCTCGGGCGTGCGCAATATCCTGTACGAGCGCTATACCGAGACGACGAATGAGAACACCAAGGCGCGCTTGGAGAAGTACATCCGCGAGGAGCCGTGCTCGAGTTGCCATGGTGCTCGTCTGCGCCCCGAGATGCTCGCCGTTACCGTAGGCGGTAAGTCCATTTACGAGGTCTGCTGTCTATCGTGCCGCGAGTCGCTCGAGTTTTTTGAGGGCTTGGAGCTTACCGAGCGCCAACAATTTATCGGTGGGCGTATCGTCAAGGAAATCCTGGAGCGCTTGCGTTTTCTGGTCGATGTTGGACTCGACTATCTGACACTCGATCGCGCTTCGGCGACGCTTTCTGGTGGCGAGGCGCAGCGTATTCGCCTGGCAACGCAGATCGGCGCGGGTCTCATGGGCGTGCTCTATATTCTGGACGAGCCCTCGATCGGTCTTCATCAGCGTGACAACGAGCGCCTGATCAAGACGCTTGAGCGCCTACGCGATATCGGCAATACCGTTATCGTCGTCGAGCATGATGAGGATACGATTCGCGCTGCCGACTATGTGATCGACATGGGCCCCGGCGCGGGCGTGAACGGCGGACACGTGGTCGCCGCGGGAACGCCTGCCGATATCATGGCGTGTCCTGAGTCGATGACGGGCGCTTATCTGACCGGCAAACGAATGATCCGGGTGCCTGATGAACGGCGCAAGCCCGGTCGCGGCTGCCTTAAAATTACGGGCGCTCGAGCCAACAACCTCAAAAACGTTACTGCCAAGATCGAGTTTGGTACGCTTACGGTTGTTACCGGCGTGTCGGGATCGGGCAAGAGCTCCCTGGTTACCGATACCATTGCGCCTGCGCTTACGAATGCCATTCACCGTTCGACGCGCCCTGTGGGCCCGTACAAAAAGCTCGAGGGTATCGAGTGCATCGATAAGGTGATCGACATCGACCAGTCGCCGATTGGCCGCACGCCGCGTTCCAACCCTGCTACGTACATTGGCCTTTGGGATGATCTTCGCGCGCTGTTTGCGAGTACGCCGGAGTCGAAGGCGCGCGGCTACTCGCCGGGACGTTTCTCCTTTAACGTGAGCGGCGGTCGCTGCGAAGCATGCAAGGGCGACGGACAAATTAAGATCGAGATGCACTTCCTTCCCGATATCTATGTCCCCTGTGAGGTCTGCGGCGGTAAACGCTACAACCGCGAGACACTCGAGGTCACCTACCGTGGCAAGACCATCTCGGACGTACTTGACATGAGCGTCACCGAGGCACTGGCTTTCTTTGGGAATATCCCGCAGATCAAGCGAAAGCTCCAGACGCTGTACGATGTAGGCTTGGGCTACGTGAGCCTGGGCCAGCCCGCCACGACGCTTTCGGGCGGCGAGGCGCAGCGTGTGAAGCTCGCCAAGGAACTTCATCGACGCCAGACGGGCAAGACGTTCTATATTTTGGACGAGCCGACGACCGGCCTTCATTTTGAGGACGTCCGCCAGCTGCTCGATGTGCTGCAGCGCTTGGTCGATGCGGGCAACACGGTGCTGGTGATTGAACACAACCTTGATGTCATCAAGGTTGCCGACCGCCTGATCGATATGGGCCCCGAGGGCGGTAACGGCGGCGGAACCGTCGTGGTTTCGGGCACACCGGAGCAGGTTGCGGACTGTCCGCAAAGTTATACGGGCAAGTTTTTGGCGCCGTTGCTCAGGCGTGACCGGGAGCGTCAGGCTCAACTTGATGCTCAATAAATAGGCGATTCAGTTTATGGGCGCCATCGACTCCTTGTGATTCGATGGCGCTTGCTGTGTCGAAGTGACGTATGCAGCCGAATTGGACATATACTTAATCCTTGCGTCCGAATGCGAGGGAAAGGATATGCCATGGCAAAGGCTGTAAAGACGCCAAAAACCAATGCGATGCGCGAGCTGGAAAGCGCCGGCATTTCCTATGTTCTACATACGTACGAAGACGATGGCGATGAGTCGGTGGGCCTGGGGGTCGCGATTTCGGAGCAGCTTGGCGAGGAGCCCGGTCAAGGATTTAAGACTTTGGTCTGCGTGACACCGTCCAACGACTATGTCGTGTGCTGCATCCCTGTTGCCGACGAGCTCGATCTAAAGTCCGCCGCGCGTGCCGCGGGGGAGAAGTCCTTGGCCATGATGCATGTGAAGGATTTGCTTGCGGCGACTGGCTACGTTCGCGGCGGCTGCAGCCCGGTCGGTATGAAAAAACGCTACCGGACGCTCATTGATGAGACGTGTGTCCTTTGGGATACCATTTTTATTTCGGGAGGCAAGCGTGGTTATCAGCTCGAGCTTGCACCCGATGATTTAATTGCATTTTGCGGGGCGACGGTTGCCGCGATTACGAGAGAGGACTGAGCGATGCCGCAGGAAGAATTGAAGCGCGGAGCTCATTTTGCAAAAGAATCTGCGCCTCAGACACCCTCATCCAAAGCTTCTTCGTCGCGAGATGACACTGACGACATGGGCTCGTCGGACTACTCCACGGTTGGTCGTTCCGCCGGGCTTATGACCATCCTGACCATCGTGTCTCGCGTCACCGGGTTTATCCGCACGTGGGCCATGGCGGCCGCCATCGGCATGTCGCTGCTCTCGTCCTCCTATCAGGTTGCCAACAACCTGCCCAACATGCTCTACGAGCTCGTGATGGGCGGCATGCTCGTTACGGCGTTTTTGCCGGTGTATATGGGCGTGAGGCGCGAGCAGGGCCGCGAGGCATCGAACGAGTATGTCGGCAACCTGCTCGGTATTCTGCTTCTGCTGCTGGGCGGCATCTCGCTGCTGGGCACCGTGTTTGCTCCCGGCTTTATTTGGACGCAGTCGTTCCTTTCGGGCGATGGGGGCAGCATGGATACCGCTGCGTTCATGTTCCGCTTCTTTGCTATCCAAATTCTGTTTTATGGCTTGGGCTCGGTGTTCTCGGGCGTTCTCAACGCACACCGCGACTACTTCTGGTCGACGTTTGCCCCGGTTCTCAACAATGTCATCGTCATCGCCAGCTTTATGGGCTTTGCTCCCGTGTCTGCACAATTTGGCGAGCAGGCCGGTATTATCTTGATCGCAGCTGGTACGACCCTCGGCGTTTTTGTCCAGATGGCCTGCCAGATTCCCGCGCTTGGCAAGCATGGCGTACATCCTCATATCCATATCGACTTTAAGGACCCCGCGCTGCGACAGACGATTGCGCTTGGTATCCCGACGCTGCTCGCCACGGTGTGCATGTTTGTCTCGACCTCCATTACCAATGCCGCCGCGCTGGTGGTGCAGCCCGAGACCGGCCCTTCCGTCATCGCATATGCGCGCCTGTGGTACACATTGCCCTATGCGCTGATCGCCGCCTCGCTTTCGACGGCGCTCTATACCGAACTGTCTCACGATGCACAGGAGAAGGATTACGACAGCGTCCGCACGGGCATTTCGCGCGGTGTCGCCCAGATGCTCTTTTTCCTGATTCCGTTTGCGCTGTACCTGATCGTCTTCGCCCGTCCGCTCAACATGATCTACTGCGCCGGCAAGTTCGATGAATCCGGTGTGGCGCTGGTGTCGGAGTTCCTTATCTATCTGGCACTTTCCCTGCCGCTCTACGGCGTGGTCGTGCTGATGCAGAAGAGCTTCTCGGCCCTGCTCGATATGAAACCTTATAGCCGCTATTGCCTGTACTCCGCTATCGGTCAGGCCGGTTCGGTGCTGTTGTTTGGCGTGGTGCTGGGCTACGGTATGCCGGCAATTGCGCTTTCGTACGTCGTTGACTACGTGGTTTTGGTCGGATGCTCACTGTGGTGGCTGCGCCGTCGTCTGCATGGCCTTCAGGTCAAGTCTATCCTGCACGGCGGTTTCTTCGGCCTACTGTTCGGTGGCTTGGGCGCTGCCGCGGGCGCCGGCGTCATGTGGGCACTCGAGCACTTTTTCGGAGTGCTTGGCAGCTCGATCCTAATTACCCTGGGCTACGTTTGTGTTGCAGGCGTCGTCTCGCTCGCTGTAACTTTTGGCCTTGCCTTCGTCTTTAAGATGCCCGAGGTCTCGGCGCTGCTTCGTCGCAAGTAGGTGCGCGTGGCAGGTCACGACAACATTCCAACACTTGCCGAACAGGTTTCGCGCGTTCCCACGCAACCCGGCTGCTACCTTTGGAAAGATGCCAAGGGCGATGTCATCTATGTGGGCAAGGCAAAAAACTTGCGTGCCCGTATGCGTCAATACGTGACGCTGCAGGACGAGCGTCAAAAGATCCCGCTCATGATGCAGCTGGTGGCGAGCTTCGACTATATCGTGGTGGAGACCGAGCACGAGGCACTGGTGCTCGAGCGCAATCTGATTGGCCAGTACCATCCGTACTTTAACGTCGATCTCAAAGACGATAAAAGCTATCCCTTTATCGCCATTACCAAGGGCGACCTGTTTCCGGCTATTAAATACACGCGAGAGCGTCATAAACCGGGAACGCGCTATTTTGGCCCCTATACCGATAGCCGTGCGGCACGTGAGACCATCGATACGCTACGCAAGGTTATTCCTATTTGCTCGGCATCCTGTGCGGAATGGCGCCGCTGCCGCCGCATCGTCGAATCTCATAAGGGCGAAGAAGACATCGTCAATATGATTTGCGCGCAAAACGGGCGTCCCTGCTTTGACTACCATGTCGGGCGCGGGCCGGGCGCATGCGTCGGCGCGATTTCCCCTGCCGACTATGCCAAGAACGTCAAGCGTGTCGAACGTTTCTTGTCGGGCCATCGCAAGGATGTCGTCGACGAGCTTACGTCCGAGATGACGGAGGCAGCCGAGACGCTCGATTTTGAGCGTGCAGCGCGCGTCAAGCGTCGTCTGGAAGTCATTAGAGGCCTGGACGATCGCCAACAGGTCGTTTTTCCATCAAGCGTCGATATCGATGTCATCGGCTTCTATCGCGAAGAGACTATCTCTGCCGCCTGCGTCTTTGTCGTTCGCGAGGGCCGAACGGTTCGAACTTGTGAGTTCATCCTCGATAAAGGCCTAGACGTCGACGAGGAAGAGCTTCAATCGGGCTTTCTTAAGCGCTATTACGACGAGACGGCTGATATTCCAGCCGAGATCAATCTCTCTGTCGAGCTTGAGGATGCCGAAGCGTTGGGGGAGTGGCTTGCGGGCAAGCGCGAGCGCTCTTGCCATCTCCATAGGCCGCAGCGTGGCGAAAAGCACCGCCTGCTCGATATGGCTTCCAAAAATGCGCGCCATGCCCTCATGCGCTACATGATGCGTACGGGGTATGCTGACGATCGCACCAATCAGGCGCTCCTGGAGCTCGAAAGTGCGCTGGCGCTGCCTGCGCCGCCGTTGCGCATCGAGTGCTTCGATATCTCGACGTTGCACGGCACTTTTACCGTCGCTTCTATGGTGGTATTTACCAACGGCCGTGCCGACAAGGGCCAGTATCGTCGCTTTAAAATTCAGGCCGAATTGGACGAGGCGAACGACTTCGTATCGATGTCCGAGGTTCTGGGGCGGCGCTATGCTCCCGAGCGCATGGCGGACGAGCGCTTTGGCTCGCGCCCCGATTTGCTCGTTGTTGATGGCGGCAAGCCGCAATTGACCGCTGCAATTAAGCAACTTGAGGCACTCGGCCTCGATATACCAGTTTGTGGCTTGGCAAAGGCCGATGAGGAGGTTTTCGTGCCGTGGGACGAGACTCCCGTCGTGCTGCCGACCGGCTCCGCTTCGCTTTATCTGATCAAGCAGGTTCGCGATGAATCCCACCGATTTGCGATTACGTTCCACCGCGAGTTGCGCGATAAGGCTATGACGGTTTCGGTGCTTGACGACGTTCCAGGCGTGGGGCCCACCAGAAAACGTGCAATTATGCGCCATTTTGGCTCGATGAAGCGTTTGCGCGCGGCCAGCGAGCAGGAGATTGCAGAAGTTCGAGGCGTTCCGGCCGATGTTGCCAAAGCGGTCCACGAGGCACTTGTTGCATGGAATGCCGAGCGCGCCCAGGCATCGGCCAACCGTTCCGAATGCTAAACGCGCTTCTAAACAACTGATATACATGATTGGCTGATTTTCAATCATTTATTTCGCGGCGATTACCTGCTGATTTCGGGTTTTATTAACGCTAAAACGTTTGACTAGCCATGGTGAATAACCCTGCTATCCTGCGGGTTGACGAAGACTGATATCTCACCTCGTCGATACATACTGTCTGTCGAATCGTTTGTCAATGAATTCGGTGAACGGTAGTAAATACCGTTCAAGCGTATGTATGTATCGGTCGCCGAGCGCGGCACCCAAGTTGGGTTTGTCGGTAGGTAAGGTATATATCGTCCGCAAGTTGCGCGGGGGCAAGTCTAGGTGCTCCCGGGTAAGATTCTCTATTGATAGGAGAAGACATGGCCATCATCAACAAGGGTATGTCCAGGCGTTCGTTCCTCGGCCTCACCGGCAGCGTCGCTGCTGTCGCAGGGCTTGGTCTCACCGGCTGCGGTGGCAGCTCTAGCGACGAGGGTTCCGCTTCCGGTTCCACCGATTCCGCCAACCGTGGCGGCGGCGTGATCACCGCTGGTTCCGCTTACGCTCCGTCCAGCTTCGACCCCGCCAGCACCGGCTCCGCTGTGGGCCTGGGTGCTAACTGGCACGTCGTCGAGGGCCTCTACGGCATCGATTACCACGACTACAGCACCTTCAACGAGCTCGCCACCGACGACCCCAAGTCTGTGGACGACACCACTTTCGAGGTTACCATCCGCAAGGGCGCCAAGTTCTCCGATGGCACCGAGGTCACCGCTGACGATGTCGTTGCCTCCTACACCGCTTGCGCCGCTTCCGCTACCTATGCTCCGTTCTTCCAGCCCTTCGAGTCCATCGAGGCTAAGGACGCCAGCACCGTGACGGTCAAGACCAAGGTCCCCAACTTCTCTCTGCTCAAGGATCGTCTTGCCATCATCCGCGTTACCCCGGCCACCCAGACCGAGGAGGATCGCGCCAAGCAGCCGATCGGCTCCGGCCCCTGGATGTACGACTCTATCTCCGATACCGAGATCACCCTGGTTCCCAACCCCGAGTACAACGGTGAGTATGCTGCCGAGGATAAGAAGATCCAGTACAGCATCCTGACCGACCCCACCGCTCGCGTTACCGCTCAGCAGGAGGGCTCCACGCTCGTTATGGAGCTCGTTACCGCTGACGCCGTCGACCAGCTCGAGAGCGCCGGCTGCAAGATCGATAACGTTCAGGGTTTCGGCACCCGCTTCATCATGTTCAACGTCGCCAAGGAGCCTTGGAACAACGTCAAGGTCCGTCAGGCTGTCATGTATGCGCTCGACACCGAGAAGATGGTCAGCAACACCTTTGCCGGCCTTGCCACCGCTGCCAGCTGCTACCTGCCCAAGAGCTTCACCAATTATCATGAGGCTTCCACGGTGTACAAGACCGACGCCAAGAAGGCTAAGAAGCTCATCGAGGAGTCCGGCATCACCCCGGGTGCCATCACCCTGCGCACCACCGACAACGAGCAGATCAAGGGCATGGCCGCCCAGGTCAAGAACGACCTCGACGCTCTCGGCTTTGAGGTGACCATCCAGACCGATACCTCGCCGGCCACCTACGCTGCCATCGACGGCGGCGAGGCCTACGATATCCTCCTTGCCCCTGGCGATCCTTCCTGCTTCGGCGCTGACCCCGACCTGCTGCTCAACTGGTGGTATGGCGACAACGTCTGGATGCAGACCCGTTGCCCGTGGAAGGAGTCCGCTGAGTGGCAGAAGCTTCACGGTCTCATGGACGAGGCTCTTGCCGCCGAGGGCGACGAGCAGCAGAAGAAGTGGAACGAGTGCTTCGACATCATCGCCGACAACGCCGTTCTGTACCCCGTTGTCCACGTCAAGACCGTCTCCGCTTCCTGGGACGATCCGTCCACCGCGCCCAACGGCGAGGCTCTCGACGGCTTCAAGGGCATCGGCACGACGAGCATGTCCTTCAGGGGCGTTACGACCGTCAAGGCGTAAGACTCGCTTGAGTCTGTATGCAGGATGTCGGCCGTTGGGACCGTATCCTCATAGTTGAAACAAAGACCCGGGCGGCAACGATGTCGCTCGGGTCTTGTAATGAGTATCCGTACTCATATACCAGTTGGTCCTACCGACAAAAGAAAGGGGAGAGAACGTGAACAACTTGCTACGTTTGATTGGAAGGCGTCTTGTGGCGCTGCCGATCATGGCATTGGGCGTCACCGTCCTGGTGTTCTTCCTTATGTCGTTCTCCAAGACCGACCCCGCCTACACGGCGTTGGGTGACGGTGCCTCGCCCGAGGCGGTTGCCGAGTACCATGAGAAGTATGGTCTGGACGACCCCTGGCCTGTGCGCTACGTGCGCTATATGGGCGATTTGATTCATGGCGACATGGGTACCTACGGCGCTGCCCGCAACTCCGTTGCCAAGCGCATCTCCACGGCCCTGCCCGTCACGATGCAGCTGACCTTCATCGGTCTTGCCATCGGTGCGGTCGTTTCGTTTTTGCTCGGCGTCATCGCGGCACTGTATCGCGACAAATGGCCGGACCAAGTGATCCGCGTCTTTTCCATCGCCGGCTTGGCAACCCCGTCGTTCTGGCTTGCCGTTCTGTTGATCCTGCTGTTCTCTTCCTACCTTAAGGTGCTCCCGGCATCGGGTGCTCTGCCTCACTTCACCACGAATCCGGTTGGCTATCTGGGACGTATGATCATGCCCGCTATCGCCTTGGCATTTCCGCTGACGGGCCAGATGACTCGTATCGTGCGTACCGCCATGGTCGAGGAGCTCGACAAGGACTATGTCCGTATGGCTCGTGGCGCCGGCGTTCCCGAGAAGGTCGTCGTCGGCATCAACGTTCTTCGCAATGCGCTGATCACCCCGGTCACCACCCTCGGTCTTAAGATCGGCTACCTCATGGGCGGCGCCGTCGTCATCGAGGTTATCTTCAACCTCCCCGGCATGGGCACTGCGATTCTGCAGGGCGTTCAGGGCAACGAGGCGAACCTGGTTCAGGGCGTCGTTATCGTCGTTGCTCTTGCCTTCATCATCATCAACATCGTGGTTGACATGCTCTACCTGCTCATCAACCCGCGCATCAGGACGGTGTAGATTATGGTAAAGATTCGAGAGAAGCAAACCGAGCAGCTCGAGAAGGCTGCCTCCAAGGGGCTCAAGCTCGGTGGCTGGAAGAAGATGACGCTGTCTTCTAAGATTGCCGCCGTCGTGCTGGTGCTGGTCGCCCTGACTGCGATTTTGGCGCCCCTTCTTGCCCCCTATAGCCCGGTCGAGATCTTTACGGCTCGCCAGGCTCCCGGCAACGGATTTATCTTCGGTACCGACGATAAGGGTCGCGACATTCTGTCGCGCATGCTCTACGGCGGACGTTACTCGCTGATTATCGGCTTTGGTGCTACCGCCATGGCTTTGGTCTGTGGTTCCGTTGTCGGCGCTCTTGCAGCGGTTTCGCGCAAGTCTATCTCTGAGGCGATCATGCGTATCCTGGACATCATCATGTCCATCCCGGGTATCGCCCTCGCAGCCGTTTTCGTTTCCATCCTGGGCAATTCCGTGCCGTCGATCATCTTTGCGATCGGCTTTATGTACACCCCGCAGATCGCCCGTATCGTGCGCGCCAACATCGTGTCCGAGTACGGTGAGGACTATGTCCGCGCGGTCATCGTGTCCGGCGCCAAGGCTCCGTGGATTCTGATCAAGCATGTTCTGCGTAACTGCATCGCTCCGATTATGGTCTTCACCGTTACCCTGGTCGCCGACGCCATTATCTTCGAGGCCTCGCTGACCTTCATCGGCGCCGGCATCCAGGAGCCCACCGCTACCTGGGGC
Organism: Collinsella sp.; assembly: GCA_019419545.1. GTDB lineage: Bacteria > Actinomycetota > Coriobacteriia > Coriobacteriales > Coriobacteriaceae > Collinsella. The sequence goes on from DXZT01000053.1 coordinate 21,088, forward strand.
AACATTCTCGCCGACGCACGCGGTGGCGTGCTCGCTGGCCGTTGGTGGCAGGCACTGTTCCCGGGCCTGGCCATCATGATCACCTGCCTGGCGCTCAACATCCTCTCCGAGGGCATTACCGACGCCATGGCCGCTGCTCCCTCCGCCGCCCTGGATCCGACCGATTCCTCCAAGCGCCGCGAGGCCGACCTGCTGGTTTCCGACCCCGTTCGTGCCTACAAGGAGCAGGCTCAGTCCCTGTCCGCCCGTCTTGGCGCACTGCGCGATGTCGAGCTCAAGCGTAACGACCGCCATGTGCCCGATGAGTCCGTTGAGCCGATCCTTTCGGTCCGCGATTTCTGCATCCAGTTTGAGCACCACGGTGATATCAACGTCGTCGACCACGTTAACTTTGACGTCCGTCCCGGCCAGACCATGGGCCTGGTAGGCGAGTCCGGCTGCGGTAAGTCCATCACCACGCTGGCCATCATGGGCCTGACCGACGATGACGAGCATCTTTCCGGCGAGGTTCTCTGGGAGGGCCGCGACCTGCTCAAGATGAGCAAGAAGGAGTGGTTCGGCCTGCGCGGTACCGATATCGCCATGGTCTATCAGGACGCCCTGTCCTCGCTCAACCCCTCCATGCTCATCTCTGCCCAGATGAAGCAGCTCACCAAGCGCGGCGGCACCCGTAGCGCCGAGGAACTCCTGGAGCTCGTGGGCCTCGACCCCAAGCGTACGCTCGAGAGCTATCCGCACGAGCTTTCCGGTGGTCAGCGTCAGCGCGTTCTGATCGCTATGGCCCTTACCCGCGACCCCAAGCTGGTTATCTGCGACGAGCCCACGACCGCTCTGGACGTTACGGTCCAGAAGCAGGTCATCAAGCTGCTCAACGACCTTCAGGCCAAGCTCGGCTTTGCCATGATCTTCGTTTCGCACGACCTGGCGCTGGTCGCCGAGGTCGCCCACAACATCACGGTTATGTACGCCGGCCAGGTTATTGAGCAGGCGCCCACCAAGGAGCTGCTCACCAACCCGATTCACGAGTACACCCGCGGCCTTCTGGGTTCCGTCCTGTCCATCGAGAGCGGTTCGGGCCGCCTGCACCAGGTGCCCGGCGCCGTTCCGAGCCCGCGCGATTTCCCCAAGGGCGATCGCTTCGCGCCCCGCTCGAGCCATCCGCGCATTGGCCTGGACACCCGTCCGGTCTTCAAGCGCGTGCCCGGCACCGAGCACTTCTATTCCGAGCTCCCCGACGAGGTGCTCAAGGCAAATGGTTTGACCCCTCACGCGGAGGTGATGTAGATGAGCGAGACCGCAGTCAACGGCGTCGAGCCGATCATCTTCCTTGATGACGTCCACGTCACCTTTAGGACCCGTACCGGCTCGATTCTGCACCCCAACCTGGTTCACGCCGTCCAGGGTGTAACGATTAAGCTCATGCCCGGACAGACCATCGGCATCGTCGGCGAGTCCGGTTGCGGAAAGTCCACCACGGCTAACGTCATGTGCGGCCTGCAGGCCCCCACGAGCGGCAAGGTCTACTTTAAGGGCAAGGACGTCACCAAGCGTACCGCCGAGGACCGTCGCCACATGGGTCGCGTCATCTCGGTCGTGTTCCAGAACCCGGCCACGGCGCTCAACCCCCGCATGGTCGTTCGCGAGCAACTGCTCGACCCCATGCGCGTCCACAACCTGGGTACCGAGGCCGAGCAGGAGAAGCGCGTCAAGGAGCTCTTGGAGCTCACCGGTCTGCCCTCCTCCGCCGCCGAGGTTCTTCCCGGCCAGCTTTCGGGCGGCCAGCGCCAGCGCGTCGCAATTGCCCGTGCCCTGTCGCTGAACCCCGATGCCATCATCGCCGACGAGCCCACCTCGGCTCTGGACGTTTCGGTCCGCGCGCAGATTCTCAACCTGCTGACCGACCTTAAGAAGGAACTCGGCCTGGCTATGGTGTTCATCAGCCATGACATCCAGACGGTCCGCTATATTTCCGACGACATCATCGTCATGAATGGCGGCAAGATCGTCGAGCAGGGCGAGGCCAAGCAGGTTTTCCAGCATCCTCGAGACCCCTACACTAAGATGCTGCTCGGCGCTGCGCCGTCGCTGCTGCATCCCAAGCTCGGCGAGTAACTTCGCTTTCCCTCCCGTGCGCCCGGTTCCCTTGCCGGGCGCACCTCCGTTGCGATTTCGAAAGGTTGGGTTCACGAGCCATGCCAAGTGCTCAGGAGCTACAACATCAATTTGGTGAATATCGAGGCGCTATGTCCCGTCCATCAGATTTCGATCTCTTTTGGAAGGATCGCATGGCCGAGGCTGACGCCGTCGGGCTTGACTATGCGATCGAGGCGGCATCGGTCACCGATGCCGTGACCTGCCAGCTTTTCGATCTCTGGTATACCGGCATGTGCGGCGCTCGCCTGCACGCCAAGTACCTTAAACCTGTCTCGGACGAGCCCGTGCCATTGGTACTTCAGTTCCATGGGTATCCGGGTGCAAGCCGCAGCTGGTTTGAGCAGGCGTCGTTTGCGGGCATGGGCATGGCACTCATCGCCCTCGACTGCCCCGGCCAAGGAGGTCCCTCCGAGGACATTGGTGGATTTGAGGGCACGACGGTCGCGGGCCATATCGTCGCCGGTATCGACGGCGACCCGGCCAACCTCTACTATGTCCGCTTGCACCAAGATATCCGCATTCTTTGCCGTATTGTTCGTGAGCTCGAGGGCATCGATCTTGCCCGTGTATTTGTGAACGGCGCATCGCAGGGCGGCGGTTTGGGCATTGCGACCTGTGCGCTTAACAGCGAGCTTATCAATCGCGCCGCCATCCTCTATCCCTTCCTGTCGGATTTCCGCCTGGTCTGGGATTTGGATGCCGACGACATTGCCTACGAGGGTCTGCGCTATTGGTCTCGCTGGTTTGACGAGGACTCGACTCGTATTGACGAGGCCTATGCCAAGCTGGCGTACTTCGATTCCAAGAACTTTGCCCCCATAGTCAAATGCCCCGTGCTGTTTGGCACGGGCACAGCCGATATCGTCTGTCCTCCGGCGACGCAGTTTGCAGTCTACAACAACCTGACCTGTGAAAAGCGTCATGAGTTCTTTGAAGGCTTCGGTCACGAGGAGATTCAGGATTTTGACGATCTGATCATTCCATTTTTCTGCAAGGGAGGGGAGGCTCATGTCTAAGTGCGAGAGCAATATCGATGAGCTGATTGTCCCCGAGCTTGCGGGAATTGCTGGGACGGTTTCGTCAAGGCTCTCTGATTTCCGGGATTGGCGCGGCGATGCTTCTGCGGATGTTTCCGAGTTGGAGACAGCCGCTTCGGACCTTGAGGTTTGCGGGCTGACCGTTACGGCGATTGATTTCGCCAATCCGTGCGCGCGCTACTCCGAGGTTTCCTTTGAGCTCGGCGGGTATGTCGTGCACGGCCGTTTGATTGAGCCCTCTGGTTGCGCCCGAAGATCCGAGCTTGTTCCGCTGTGTCTGATGTTCCATGACATCGACCGACCCGTGCGGGGATGGCATCACATGACGCGGTTTGCCGCCATGGGATATGCCGTGCTTGCGCTGGACGATGAGACTATTGGATCCAGCGATCTGCAGCAGGGGATTACCTCGCCTGCTTTTGTCGAGCGTGTCCGTTGGGGCTGCGCGTTGGCGAAGGTTGCGCGCAACCTTGATGGCATGGATCCCGACCGCATCTTTGCATGGGGCGAGGGCCTTGGCGGCGGTGTCGCGCTGGCGGTTTCTGCTCTGGACGAGCGGGGCCTTGCCTGCACGGCGCTTGCCAATCCGCTTCCCAGCGGTCTCGAGACGCTGTCGCCTCGGGTTCGTGGCTCGGTGCTCATGGGCACATCGCTCATGGATACCGTGAGTGATCCCAAGGGCCAGTTTGCCGTATTCAACGGTCTTGAGTGTGACCGGAGGCATATCATCTATGCCAAATACGCTCACGAGCGCATCAATGCGTTCGAAAACGAAGTCGTCGACTTCTTTAACCAAACGTTCTATTCGTGTTCTTTGGCCTAGACGGCCTGGACACCGCCAACAAGAGTGGGCGGCATAGGGCTGCCCGCCAGACAACTAAGGAGATTCTTGTGGCAACTCAGAAATTCACCGGCGTTATCCCTCCCGTCGTTGTTCCCGATACCGAAGACCACCAGCTCGACGTTGCCTCCTTTGAGCGCAGCATCAACCGCATGATCGATGCCGGCGTCGATGGCCTGTTCTTCCTGGGCTCCTCGGGCGAGGTCGTCTTCTCCACCGACGAGCGCCGTCGCCAGATTGTCGCAGAGGCCGTCCGTATCGTCGACCACCGCGTTCCCGTTCTGGTCGGCATCATCGACACCGAGACCGAGCGCATGATCGAGCACGGCAAGGTCGCTCAGGAGCTGGGCGCCGATGCGCTCGTCGCCACCTGCCCGTTCTATGCCCTGCAGGGCATGACCGAGGTCGAGGAGCACTTCCGCATCCTTCACGAGGAACTCGACCTGCCCATCTTCGCCTACGACATCCCCGTGTGCGTCCACACCAAGCTCCCCTGGAAGCTCCTTGCTAAGCTCGGCGCCGAGGGCGTCCTGGCTGGCGTCAAGGATTCCTCGGGCGATGACATCTCGTTCCGCTACCTCATTCAGGAGAACGAGAAGAACGGCCATCCGATGAGCATCCTTACCGGCCATGAGGTCGTCGTCGACGGTGCCTATCTCGGTGGCGCCGACGGTTCCGTTCCGGGCCTCGCCAACGTTGAGCCCGAGGGCTACGTTCGTCAGTGGAAGGCCGCTCAGGCTGGTGACTGGGCTACCGTCAAGGCCGAGCAGGATCGCCTCAATGAGATTTCGCACATCTGGGATGTCACCTCGGGCGTCCAGGGCTATGCCGGTGGCGTCGGCGCCTTCAAGACCGCTATGAACCTCATGGGCATCTTCGACAGCCCGACCATGCCGCGCCCGGTGAAGGCCATGACCGGTGAGAACGTCGAGGCGATTCGCAAGGTCCTCCAGGACAACGGTCTCCTTTAAAGGTTTCCCAGGCACCCGACCTCGCCGTTCAACCGTGCGGCCATGACCCATTAGGCCAATGGCCGCACGGTTTCTCGGCGATCTCGGGCACCTGGAAAACCTTTACCGCGCTGTGACGGCTAGCCTGACGGCGCATTTCCTGTAGTTGTTTTGTCTCCGAAGGAGAACGACATGGAGAACAAGTACGTCTGCTCTGTCGATATCGGCGGAACTAAGATCGCGACTGCCATCATGGAGTACCCGGCTGACGGCGGTGTGCCCCATCCCGTTTTTGAGGCTGAGGTTCCCACCGAGGCCCAGGAGGGTGGCGAAGCGGTCTTCCAGCGCATCGAGGCGTCTATCAAGGCAGCTCTTGAGGCAAATCCCGATGTCGAGGTCCTCGGAGTTGGCATCGGCGCTGCCGGTGTCGTCGACCCCAAGACGGGCGCCATCGCGTATGCCAATGAGATTATGCCCGGCTGGTCCGGCGTTCAGTTGGGGCCGCGTCTGCGCGAGGACCTCGGCCTTCCCGTTGCCGTTGTAGGCGACGTGCAGGCTCATGCTCTGGGCGAGGCCCACTGGGGCGTCGGCAAGGGCAAGTTCTCCGTCTTGTGTTTGGGCATCGGTACGGGCATCGGCGGCGCATATGTCGAGAACGGCCGCGTGATGCAGGGCTTCCATGGTGCTGCCGGCCATATGGGCCACATCGAGTGCTCGGCTGCCGCCGGCATTCCCTGCGCCTGCGGGCGTTCCGGCCATCTGGAGTCGGTTGCTTCCGGAACATCAATCGGGCGCATGTACGATGAGCGTTTTGGCCGCGTCGACCCCAGCCGTCCTTCGGTCGGCCGTGACGTGAACGACCTGTGCCGCGCAGGCGACGCAAAGGCGACCGAGGTCATTCATGACGCCGGCTTTGCGCTGGGCGCCAGCCTGGGCTCGCTCGCTAACATCCTGGACCCTGAGGTCATCGTGCTTTCGGGCGGCGTGATTCACCAAGGTCCCGATTGGCGTTCACAGACGTGGAAGGACTCGGTGCACGAGGGCTATGCCAGCCAGGCGCTCGACCCGCTTCAGGACACGCCGATTCTCATCGGCTCTCTGGAGGGCGACGCGCCGCTCATCGGTGCCGCCGAACACCTTCTTGCATCGTTGAAGTAAACATAACTACCAAGTGCGCCTTCTGAGGTGCCGCAGATTGACGTGAAAGAGGAGCGAAGCGTACTTCGGTACGCGAGCGACGGTTTGAACGTCAAGGTGCGGTGTCTCAGAAGGCTGTTTTGAGAAAGGTTGAGTCGAACATGACCGTTGATCCTTTGATCCAGTCCCTGAAGGGCAAGCTCGTCGTGAGCGTTCAGGCGTATATGGGCGAGCCGCTTCGTACGCCCGAGACCATGGCTCAAATGTCTCGCGCTTGCGAGCTTGGCGGCGCCGCCGCCATTCGCTGCCAGGGCCTTGCCGACATTGCCGCCATTAAGGGTCGCTGTGAGGTTCCCGTCATCGGTCTGTGGAAGGACGGGCACGAGGGCGTTTACATCACGCCGACGCTGCGTCACGCTCGTGCCTGCGTTGCTGCGGGTGCCGATATCGTGGCGATCGACGCCACCGATCGTCCGCGTCCCGATGGCAAGTCGGTCGAGGATACCTTCCGCCCGCTGCACGAGGAGGGTGTGCTCCTGATGGCGGATTGTGCCACCATCGAGGACATTCGCCGTGCGGTTGATATGGGCTTCGACCTGGTATCCACCACACTCTCTCACGGTGTCGCCGCCATCGACTGCACCATGGCCGATGGCCCCGACCTGCCGCTCCTGCGTCAGGCGACCGAGGAATTTCCCGGCCTTCCCATCATTTGCGAGGGTCGCGTGCATACGCCCGAGGAGGCTCGCGCTGCAATCGACGCCGGCGCGTGGGCCGTTGTCGTCGGCACCGCTATCACGCACCCCACGAGTATTACAAGTTGGTTCAAGGCTGCGCTTGAGGCGTAAGACGGGCCTTGTATCCGCTTGGGGCGGTATACTCAATAAAGGCAATTGATCGCGCGGGATCCGCTGGCCGGGTCCCGCGCTTATTTTAGGAGGCACACATGCAAAAGGGAGATGCCATGGATGCGGCGGAGCGCTCGGAGCGTATCCCCGATATCGTTATCATCACCGGAATGTCCGGCTCGGGCCGAACGCAAGCCATGCATGTGTTTGAGGACATGGGCTATTTTTGTATCGACAACCTGCCCCCACGCCTGATTGCCCAGCTTGCTGAGCTCGTTGGCATCAATACGGGCGTGGGCAGGCACCTTGCCGTTACCTGCGACCTGCGTAGCCAGGGCTTGTTCGATGAACTGCTCGATGCTGTTGCCGCACTGGAAGAGCGCGAGATGAGCTGCGACATTGTGTTTCTCGAGGCGTCTGACGAGGTGCTGATTCGCCGGTATAGCGAAAACCGTCGTCGCCATCCCATTGCAAAGCCGGGGGAGACCACGGCCGACGCTATTCAGCGTGAACGTCTGCAGCTGCAGGGCGTTCGCGATCGAGCCGATATGATTATCGACACGAGCCGCTTGCGCACTTCTGCCTTGCGCAACAAGCTGCGCATGGCTTTTTCCGAGCTGTCCGACCAGCAGCTTATGGATGTCCACGTGTTCTCGTTTGGCTTTAAGCATGGCATGCCCATCGAGGCGGATATCATGATCGATGTTCGCTTCTTGCCCAATCCTTTCTACGATCCCGAGATGCGCACCATGACCGGTCTCGATAAGAAGGTCTCCGATTTTGTCTTGGACCACCCCAAGACCCAGGAGTTCTGGAAGGCCTGGACTCAGCTGCTCGATACGGTCATGCCGGGTTATATCGCAGAGGGCAAGCCGCAGCTTTCCATTGCTATCGGCTGCACAGGCGGACAGCACCGTAGCGTCGCCATTGCCGAGGCCACGGCCCGCTACCTGGAGGGTGCTCAGTATCATGTGAGCATCTCCCACCGTGACCTGTCGCGTGCCAACACGAAGGCATAGGTTTACATGTCGTTTACCGCTGAGGTGCGTGACGAGCTTGCGCGCTGCGAACCAGAATGCGAATACTGCGATTTGTCGACGCTTGCTGCGCTAACGCGTGTGAGCGGCACGCTTTCGCTGGCGGGCTCGGGACGGTACCGCTTGACGGTCGCGACCGAGACGGGTGCTGTGGCGCGCACGATGATTGCGCTGACGCATCGTATCCTTAAGCTCAAGACCGAATTCACGGTTCGTAAGTCGGTCCTGCACAAGGTACGAAACTATCTCATCACCTTGCCCGATCAGCCCGATTTGGATAAGGCTCTGGTGCTGCTGGGCATTCTCGACCGTAGGGGAGGGCTCGTCGCGGGTGTGCCGCGCCACATCGTCGCCCGTCCTTGCTGCAGGCTCGCCTATATTCGCGGTGCGCTGATTGCCGGAGGCTTTGTTGCCGACCCGCGTGGCGATTTTCATTTGGAGATCGCGGTTCAGGGCGAGGAGTATGCAAAGGGACTTTGCGACCTTCTGGAGCAGATTGGAGTTCACGCCCGCGTCAATGCGCGTCGCGGCTCGTATGCCGTGTACATCAAGAGTGCCGAGGAGATTAAACGTCTGTTACAGCTGATTGGCGCCAAGCGCAGCGTTGCCGAGATTGAAGAGGCCCGCGCGGTTAAGCTGGTGAAGAACGACGTGAATCGTCGCGTGAACGCAGAGCTTGCCAACCAGACCAGAAGTGCCGGTGCCGCCCAACATCAGCTTGCGCTCATCGATGAGCTTGATCGGCGCGGTTTGCGCGAAACGCTGCCGGACGCTCTGGCAGTTTTTTGTGACTTACGCGAGCGTTACCCCGATCTCTCACTGCGAGATTTGGGGGAAATGGCCGACCCTCCTTTGTCGAAGTCGGCCTTGTATCACCGTGTTTTGCGCCTTGAAAAGCTCATTGAAGCAAGCGGGTAGTTTAACGCAATAGCTTTTATGGTGGTTTAACTGCTGTTTTATACGTTAAAGCGTTTTAACGCAAATTTGATTTTCAATTTCGAGCATTCTCGTGAAATTCAAGCCAAAAAAAAGGTATATTAGGCGAGTGGTTAGTTTGTGGGCCTCAACGGCAGGCGCTGTAGCTTGCGGGGGCCTTACGAAAGGAGACACAATGGCAGTAAAGGTTGCTATTAACGGCTTCGGTCGCATCGGTCGTCTGGCCTTCCGCCAGATGTTCGGTCATGAGGGCTCCGAGATCGTCGCTATCAACGACCTCACCTCTCCCGATATGCTCGCTTACCTGCTGAAGTACGACTCCACGCAGGGCAACTATGCTCGCGATCACGAGGTCGTCGCTGGCGAGGATTCCATCACCGTTGACGGCAAGGAGATCAAGATCTACAAGGAGGCCGACGCCAACAACCTGCCTTGGGGCGACCTCGACGTCGACGTCGTTCTCGAGTGCACCGGCTTCTACACCAGCAAGGCTAAGGCTCAGGCCCACATCAACGCTGGCGCCAAGAAGGTCGTCATCTCCGCTCCGGCCGGCAGCGATCTGCCCACCATCGTGTACAACGTCAACCATGAGACGCTGACCGCTGAGGACAACATCATCTCCGCTGCTTCCTGCACCACCAACTGCCTCGCCCCGATGGCCAAGGGCCTGAACGACTTCGCTCCCATCGTCTCCGGCATCATGACCACCATCCACGCCTTCACCGGCGACCAGATGCCGCTCGACGGCCCGCAGCGCAAGGGCAACTTCCGTCGCTCCCGCGCCTGCTCCGAGAACATCGTCCCGAACACCACGGGCGCTGCCAAGGCCATCGGCCTGGTTCTCCCCGAGCTCAACGGCAAGCTCATCGGTGCCGCCCAGCGCGTCCCGACGCCGACCGGCTCGCTGACCAACCTCTACGCCGTCGTTGACAAGAAGGTCACCGTCGACGAGGTCAACGCTGCCATGAAGGCCTACGCCGAGACCATCCCCGATACCTTCGCCTACAACGAGGACCAGATCGTCTCCCGCGACATCGTCGGCGAGACCCACGGCTCCATCTTCGACGCCACTCAGACCATGTGCTCTGATCTCGGCAACGGCCAGACCCTCGTTCAGGTCACCTCTTGGTACGACAACGAGAACTCCTACACCTCTCAGATGGTCCGCACCATCAAGTACTTCGAGAAGTTCGTTGCTTAATTTAGCTTTTAGCGAATAGCTCGTTGAGCGTCTAAAGAAGGGCGCGGCCTCATAGGGCTTACACCCTAGGGTCGCGCCCTTTTTATAGGAAATCGTCTGCCGTAATGGGAGGCAGACACGTACGAAAGGTAGAAGCAAACATGGCCTTTACCAAGAAGACCGTCCGCGACATCGATGTCGACGGCAAGCGCGTTCTCGTCCGCGTTGACTTCAACGTGCCTATCAAGGATGGCGTCGTTGGCGACACCACCCGTATCAAGGCTGCCCTGCCCACCATCAACTACCTCGTTGAGCACAACGCTCGCGTCATCCTCATGAGCCACCTCGGCCGTCCTGAGGGCACTGGCTTCCAGCCCGAGCTTTCCCTCGAGCCTGTCGCCAAGAAGCTCGCTGAGCTCTCTGGCCTTGACGTTGCTTTTGTTGCCGACACGTATGGCGAGAAGGCCGCCGAGGCTGTCGCCGCCGTCGAGCCGGGCAAGGTCCTCGTTCTCGAGAACGTCCGTTTTGACAAGCGTGAGAAGAAGAACGATCCCGAGATCGCCAAGAAGCTCGCTTCCTATGGTGACGTCTTCGTTCTCGATGCCTTCGGCACCGCACACCGCGCCCAGGGTTCCGTCGTGGGCCCCGCCGCTTACCTGCCTGCCGTCGCCGGCTTCCTGCTCGAGAAGGAGGTCGACACGCTGACCGGCATCTTCGCCGAGCCCGAGCGCCCCTTCGTCGCCATCGTCGGCGGTTCCAAGGTTTCCTCCAAGATCGGCGTTCTCGATCACCTCATCGACTCCGCTGATACCCTGATCATCGGTGGCGGCATGGCCTACACCTTCTTCCTGGCTCAGGGCCTGTCCGTCGGTCAGTCCCTCAAGGAAGAGGACTGGGTCGAGCGCGCCGGTGAGATGCTCAAGAAGGCCGAGGAGAAGGGCGTCAAGATCCTGCTCCCCATCGACAACCGCGTTGCTGATCACTTTGGCGAGGATGCTGTCCCCGAGGTTGTCGCTTCCGACGCTATCCCCGACGACCGTGAGGGTATGGACATCGGCCCCAAGACCGAGGAGCTCTACGCCGAGGCTGTCAAGGGTGCCAAGACTGTGTTCTGGAATGGCCCCATGGGCGTCTTCGAGTTCGATAACTTCGCTCACGGCACCCAGGCTATCGCCGAGGCTGTCGCCGAGGCTGATTGCACCTCGATCATCGGTGGTGGCGACTCTGTCGCAGCCGTCAACAAGTTCAACCTGGCCGACAAGATGAGCTGGATCTCTACCGGTGGTGGCGCTTCCATGGAGCTCGTCGAGGGTAAGGCCCTGCCCGGAGTGGAGGCGCTTCTCGATGCCTAATCGCACCCTTCTTATCGCTGGTAACTGGAAGATGAACAACGACGTCGCCGAGGCCGCCAAGCTCGCCGACGAGCTGGCTCAGGCTCTGCCCGAGGTTCCGGCTGGCGTCGAGGTGCTCGTCTGCCCTCCGACCATCGACATCACCACGGTTCATGACCGTATTCAGGCTGCCCCCATCGCCCTCGGTGCACAGAACGTGTACTGGGAGGCCAAGGGTGCCTTCACCGGTGAGTCTTCTTGCGACATGCTCAAGTCCGCTGGCTGCACCTACTGCATCATCGGTCACTCCGAGCGTCGTGATTACTTCCACGAGACCGACGAGGATCAGAACAAGAAGGCCAAGGCCCTCGTTGCCGCCGGTCTTGTTCCTGTCTTCTGCTGCGGCGAGTCCCTTGAGGTCCGCGAGGCCGGCACCTATGTCGAGCACGTCGTGAACCAGGTCAAGGCTGGTCTCGAGGGTCTCGAGATCACTTGCCCCAAGCAGGTCGTCGTCGCCTACGAGCCCATCTGGGCCATCGGCACCGGCAAGACCGCTACCGCCGAGGACGCTCAGGAGGTCTGCGGCGCTATCCGTGAGACCCTCAAGGAGATGTTCGGTGAGGAGCTCGCCGACGGCATCCGCGTTCTCTATGGTGGCTCTGCCAAGCCCGGCAACATCGCCGAGCTCGTCGCCAAGCCCGACGTCGACGGCGCCCTCGTGGGCGGCGCTTCGCTCAAGGCTGCCGACTTCGCCTCTATGGTCGTCAAGGCAGGCGAGTAGGACATATGGCACAGCGTCATCTTCCTGCACTCCTGATCATCATGGATGGTTGCGGCCTGGCTCCGGCCGATGGCGAGAACGCCGTCGCCGCTGCCAAGACGCCCTTCCTCGATAGCCTGTACGCTCAGTATCCCCACACCACGCTCGGTGCTTCGGGCGAGGACGTGGGTCTTCCCGATGGCCAGATGGGCAACTCCGAGGTGGGTCACCTCAACATCGGTGCCGGCCGCATCGTGTTCCAGGAGCTTTCGCGCATCAACAATGCCATCAAGGACGGCTCCATCGCCAAGAACGAGGTCTTCGTCAAGGCTATGGACGACGTCAAGGCTGACGGCAAGACTCTCCACCTCATGGGCCTTATGAGCCCTGGCGGTGTTCATTCTCATATGAGCCACGTCGAGGCTCTGGTCAAGATGGCTGCCGAGCACGGTGTCAAGACCGTTCGCGTCCACGCCTTCATGGATGGTCGCGACGTTGACCCGCAGTCCGGTGCCGGTTACATGAGTGAGTTCTGCGCCTTCCTGGCTAAGATCTCCGAGGAGACCGGTTGCGACGCTCGCGTTGCCACCGTCTCGGGCCGTTATTGGGCCATGGACCGCGACAACCGTTGGGAGCGCATCCAGCGCGCCTACGATGTCATGGTCAACGCATCCGATGCCGATACCGACCCTGTTGCCGGTATCAAGGCCTACTACGAGAAGGATCCGCGCGGCGACGAGTTCGTCGAGCCCTTCGCTGCCCACAACGAGGGCATCCACGAGGGCGACGCGGCCATCTTCTTCAACTTCCGTCCCGACCGCGCTCGTCAGATGACTCGCGTGTTCACGGACAAGGAGTTCGACGGCTTTGAGCGCGAGCAGATCAAGCTTTCGCACTTTGTGACGATGACCGAGTACGACCCGACGTTTGACGTCGAGGTCGCCTTCCCCAAGACGTTCCCCGAGAACGTTCTGGCCGACGTTATCGCCGCCAATGGCCTGAAGCAGCTGCACACCGCCGAGACCGAGAAGTACGCCCACGTGACGTTCTTCCTCAACGGCGGCATCGAGGAGCCCAAGGAGGGCGAGGAGCGCGTGCTCGTCGCTTCTCCCAAGGTCGCTACCTACGACCTGCAACCTGAGATGAGCGCTCCCGAGGTTACCGAGAAGCTTGTCGCCGCCATCAACGAGGATCGCGCTGATTTCTACATCGTGAACTTCGCAAACTGCGACATGGTTGGTCACACCGGTGTCTTCGACGCTGCCGTTAAGGCCGTCGAGGCTGTTGACGATGCCCTGTCCAAGGTTGTCCCGGCGATTCTCGCTAAGGGCGGCTTTGCGCTGATTACCGCCGATCACGGCAACGCCGATCACATGTTTGACGTTGCTTCCGACGGTTCCAAGCATCCGTTCACGGCTCACACCACCAACCGCGTGCCGTTCATCATCGTTGATGAGAAGGCACAGCTCACCGGTATCGAGGACGGCCGTCTTTCCGATATCGCTCCGACCATGCTCACCATGGCTGGTATTGAGCCTTCCGCCGAGATGACGGGTCGCGTACTCGCCACCGAGGCCTAATAGAAAACAAATACCGTTTTCTAGTAAGGGGGTTGTCCACAACCGGACAACCCTCTTTTTTTGCGCTATTTCTACCTCGTCACCAAATGGCTGATGGGGGAGTGCTGGGGGTTGTGGTACAGTACTGGAGTTTGAATTGTTCTATTAAGGAGCTTATCTATGGGTCCGTTTCAGATTCTTCTGTTTGTCGTTTGGGTTGTCTCTGCCGTGGCGCTGACGATTCTCGTCCTGATGCACTCTGGTAAGGGCACCGGCGTTTCGGATATGATCGCTAGCTCGCTGTATAACTCCAGCTCTGCCACGGGCGTCATGGAGCAGAACCTCGATCGCCTGACGGTAATTATGGCCGTCGTTTTTGCCGTGTGTGTCGTCCTGTGCATGTTCTTCTTCCCGCAGGGTATCGTCGGCTACTAAGCACGAGCCACATAAATACTTGAAAAGGGTTCCGCAAGTGCGGGACCCTTTTTGTTTACATATTTGTAACAGAGCCAAAATATCCCCACATACTTCGCCCAACTAAAGAAATTCTCGACCGTTGACCGGAATTAGCCCCAAATCGTGCATAAAATGCGCTACTGTATTGAGAAACGTTGGTTCGTTGTGCATAACCAGCCATAGCAACGGGCGGCGTTTTGATGGTTCGGATCGGATTGTCTCGACATGTGTCCGACTGAACATTTCTTTGTCCTATCTCATAAGGAGGATGGCATGGCTGATTCTATGTTCCACCAGCCCGTTATGGGTCGTCGCGCCTTTGTCGGCGGTACCCTTGCTGCGAGCTCCATGGCTTTTCTTGCCGCATGCGGCAAGAAGGGCGGCGACGCTTCCGGTTCTGAGTCCGGTTCGAAGCTGAACTTCTACATCAACAACCCGGTCTGCATCGACCCCTACAATGTCCAGGAGGACCAGGGCACTCAGGTCGAGTACCAGCTCTTTGATGCTCTGACCTCTTATGACGCCGAGAAGGGCGAGATCGTTCCGCTGGCTTGCGAGTCCTTCGAGGCCAACGACGACGCCACCGAGTTCACCTTCAAGATCAAGAAGGCCAAGTTCCACAACGGTGACGACGTTACCTCCAAGTCCTTCAAGCTCGGTTGGGAGCGTCTGGTCAACACCAAGTCGGCTGTCGCTACCGAGTACGGCCCTTCCGAGGTCTCCTATCACCTTTCCATGGTCGAGGGCTATGACGATCTGCTTGCCGGTAACGCTACCGAGCTCAGCGGTGTTACCTGCCCCGACGATGAGACCCTCGTCGTCAAGCTGGCTTCCGCTTACGCCGACTTCCCCTTCGTCGCCTCTCACCCGGCTCTGGCCCCGGTTCCCGAGTGCGCCGAGTCCGATGTCAAGAGCTTCTACCTCGCCCCGGTCGGTAACGGCCCGTTCATGATGGACGGCAAGTGGGAGGATGGCCAGGAGATCAACGTCAAGAAGTTCGACGATTACTATGGCGACAAGGCCAAGATCGATGGCATCCACTTCCAGGTCATCAAGGACATGGAGACCGCCTACAAGGAGTTCCAGGCCGGTAACCTCGATGTCTGCGACGTTCCCGTCGCTCAGATCGACGCCGCCAAGAAGGATCGCGGCGTGTCCAAGGACGGCTACACCATGGGTGACGGCGAGCGCATGCTGCTCGGCGCCGAGCCTTCCACGTACTATCTGACCTGCAACACCACGGCCGAGCCGTTCAGCAACGCCGACCTGCGCAGGGGTATCTCCCTGGCCATCAACCGTGAGGCCATCTGCAAGACCATCTACAAGGGTACCCGTACTCCTGCCGACGGCATTGTTCCTCCGGGCATCGATGGCTACAAGGAGGGCGCATGGGAGTTCTGCGCCTACGATGTCGACAAGGCTAACGAGTACCTCGACAAGGTTGCTCCCGCTGGCGCTAACGGGGATCGTGGCATTAGCGTGACCCTGTCCTACAACCAGGACGGCGGTCACAAGGAGATCATGGAGTCCATCATCGGTGACCTCGCCAAGGTTGGCGTTACCGCTGTCTCCGATACCCCTGAGTGGTCTGCCCTGCTCGAGCAGTATCAGAACTATAACTATCAGTTCGGTCGTCTGGGTTGGATTGCCGACTACCCGATCATGGACAACTTCCTGTATCCGCTGTTCCACTCCGACTCCCTCGGTGGCGACAACCGCTCCGGTTACAACAACCCCGAGTTCGACGCCAAGGTCGACGAGGCTCGTACTATTGTTGACGACGAGGAGCGCGTCGCTAAGATGCAGGAGGCCGACGCCATGGTCGCTGCTGACTGCCCGGTCATCCCGGTGATGTTCTATACGCACACCATTGCTGGCTCCGACCGCGTTAAGTACCTCTATGTCGATCCGCAGAAGCACGCCGATCTGGGTACCGCTGAGCTCGCCTAAGAGTTTGCAGCTTCCGTGAGGGTCAAGTATTTACGTAGACCTCATGGGAAACATACAGTTCTCCCTAACCTGGGGTAAACTGGCTGATGGTAATTTTGGGATGCCGGTCTGGCGATCGGCATCCCATTTAGGTTAATCCCTAGATAGGGGAGTGGTATGGGTAAGTACATCGTTAAACGTGTGCTTCAGTTCATCCCGGTGTTTTTGGGCGTTACGCTGATTCTGTTCGCCCTCCAGAATATCGTGCCGGGAGATCCGATCAAGCTGATCGGTGGAGACAAGGCTCTGTCCCCCGAGGTGGAGCTTCAGCTTCGCGTTCGCTATCACCTGGTCCAGACGGACGATGACGGCAACGCGATCCTTGACGAGAACGGCGACCCCGTTCAAACGTCGCTCGTGGACCGTTACTTGTATTACATGAACGGCCTGCTTCATGGCGATCTGGGCAATTCGTATCAGCGCAAGCTGCCGGTTACGGAAATCTTTGCCCAGAAGTATCCGTATACGGTCAAACTTGCCGCGTGCGCCATCGTGCTCGAGGCAATTATGGGTATCGGTGCGGGTATCATTTCGGCGGTAAAGCGTTATTCCTTCTGGGATATTTTGGTAACGCTCACCACGTCGATCCTCGTTGCGGTCCCGGCCTTCTGGCTCGGTATGTTGCTGCAGCTGTTCTTTGGCGTCATCCTCAAGGACGCCACGGGCGGTGCAATCTCCATGCCGATCTCGGGTGCCGGCGGTTCCAGCTCTCAGTATCAGGATTGGATGCACTATGTGCTTCCGACCATTACGCTGGCTTCGGTTTCGACCGCTTATGCTGCGCGCATTATGCGCTCGCAGCTGCTTGACGTCATGAACCAGGATTACATCCGTACGGCAAAGGCCAAGGGTCTCTCCAATCGTGCGATCATCGTCAAGCATGCGCTTAAGAATGCACTCATCCCCGTCGTTACCTATATTGGTGTCGACTTTGGCGGCATGCTTTCGGGCGCCATCCTGACCGAGACGGTCTTCAACTGGCCCGGTATCGGCTATGAGGTCTATCGCGCCATTAGCATGCGTGACTGGCCCATCGTTATGGGCGGCGTTACGCTCATCGTTGTCGTCGTCATGGTGATCAACCTGCTCGTCGACATTAGCTATGCATTCCTCGACCCGCGCATCCGCCTTGGCGGTCCGTCGGATAAGGCCTAAGGGAGGTACGTCTCATGCAGGAAACTGATTCTCAGTCTCAGGAGCAGGCTACCGCCACCAAGGTCGCATCTGCTCCCGCCAAGTCCCGCACGCTGTGGGGCGACGCTTTTAAGCGTCTTCGTAAGAACAAGCTCGCCGTTATCGGTGTCTGCTGGATCATCATCGTCGTTGTGGTTGCCCTGACCGCAGATCTGTGGGCTAAGCCCTGGCTCGGTTCGCCGACGGCTTCCGATTCGACCACCATGGCCGAGACATCGCTACTGGCTCCGTGTGCCGAGCACCCGTTTGGCACCGATGCCCTCGGTCGCGACATTCTCGTCCGCGTTATCTACGGTGCACGCGTTTCGCTTTCTGTCGGTATCATGGCCACCGCCATCTCCACATTGATCGGCCTGGTCATGGGCGCCCTGGCCGGTTTCTACGGCGGCATTTGGGATACGATCATCATGCGCTGTGCGGACATCTTCCTGGCGTTCCCGTACGTGCTGTTCGTTGTCGCCATGATCGCCGTTATCGGCCGTGGTCTTCAGAACGTCTTTATCGCCATCGGCATTCTTGGCTGGCCTTCGATTGCGCGCGTCTTCCGCTCTGCAATCTTGACGGTCAAGGAAAACGACTATGTTGATGCAGCGCGCGCGATGGGTGCATCTGATGCTCGTATCGTCGTGCGTCACATCTTCCCGAACTCCGTCGCCTCCATCGTGGTCTACGCGACCATGAACATTGGTGGCGCCATTCTGACCGAGTCCGCTCTGTCCTTCCTCGGCATGGGCGTTATTCCGCCTACGCCTTCGTGGGGCTCCATGATTCAGGACGGTCAGCAGTATCTTCTGACCGCTCCCTGGATGATGATCATGCCCGGTCTGGCAATTCTCTCGACGGTGCTCGCCTTCACCCTGCTGGGTGACGGTCTGCGCGACGCCCTCGACGTCAAGATGAAGGACGCATAAGGATGAAGAAGAACAAGAACTATGTGGACCTGAAGGATCAGCCGGTTCCTGAGGGCCAGCATCTGCTCGAGGTCGATGACCTTAAGATGTATTTCCACACCGAGGATGGCGTTGTTCGCGCTGTCGACGGTGTCTCCTACACGCTCGATCGCGGCGAAACCCTGGGCGTCGTCGGTGAGTCCGGCTCCGGTAAGTCCGTGACCGCCATGACCATCATGGGCCTCATCTCGATGCCTCCGGGAAAGATCGAGGGCGGTGACGTTCGCTATCGCGGCCGCTCCATCCTCGAAATGACCGAGGAAGAGATGCAGCACATTCGCGGCAACGATATCGCGATGATCTTCCAGGATCCTATGACCTCCTTGAACCCGGTCTATAAGATCGGCAGGCAGGTGGGCGAGGGTCTTCGTCTGCACCGTGGCTACTCCAAGCAGGAGGCGCTCAAGCGTGCCACCGAGCTTTTGGACCTCGTGGGTATCCCCGAGCCCGAGAAGCGCGTCAATGAGTATCCGCACCAGTTCTCTGGCGGTATGCGTCAGCGAGTCATGATTGCCATGGCCCTTGCCTGCGATCCCGATATTCTGATTGCCGACGAGCCCACGACTGCCCTGGACGTTACCATCCAGGCTCAGATTATCGAGCTCATGCAGGAGATGCAGGAGAAGAACGGCAACGCCATCATCATGATTACCCATGACCTGGGTGTTGTCGCCGATATGGCCGATAAGATCATGGTTATGTACGCCGGCCGCCCCGTTGAGTTCGGTACTGCTGAGGAAATCTTCTACGAGAGCCGCCACCCCTACACCTGGGGTCTTATCCGCTCCATCCCGGAGCAGGCAATCGAAGAGAAGAAGCCGCTGACGCCGATTCACGGCAACCCGCCTTCGCTCATGAACCTGCCTGAGGGCTGCGTCTTCTCTCCTCGTTGCCCCTACGCGACGGACAAGTGCCGCAAGCAGCGCCCTGAGCGCGTTGTCACCGAGTCCGGTCACTATTCTGCGTGCCACTATTCCGGTGACCCCGAGTTCCTCAAGAACGCTCCTGAGACGTCCCGTACGCGCAAGGATTCCAAGAAGGGAGGCGAGGCGTAAATGGCAGACAATAACGAGCGCACTCCACTGCTGAAGGTCGAGCACCTCTCCAAGGAGTTTCCCGCTGAGTCCGGCATGTTCGCCAAGCGCTTCTCCAAGCGTGTCGTCTCTGCTGTAAATGACATCTCTTTTGAGATTTATCCTGGCGAGACCTTTGGTCTGGTTGGCGAGTCTGGTTGCGGCAAGTCCACGACGGGCCGCACCATCATGCGTCTGACCAAGCCGACCGCCGGTAAGGTGTTCTTCCAGGGCAAAGATGTTGCAGAGATGAGCAAGCATGAGATCAAGGACATGCGTCGCGAGATGCAGTTTATCTTCCAGGATCCTTATGCTTCGCTCAACCCTCGTATGACCATCGGAGAGATTGTCTCCGAGCCCATGACCATTCATGGCGTGGGTACCAAGGAGGAGCGCATTGAGCGCGTCCGCGAGCTTCTCGACGTCGTTGGACTGAACCCCGAGCACATCAACCGCTATCCGCATGAGTTCTCCGGCGGTCAGCGTCAGCGTGTCGGTATTGCCCGCGCTTTTGCGCTGAAGCCCAAGCTGATTATCTGCGACGAGCCAGTTTCTGCTCTGGATGTGTCCATTCAGGCCCAGGTTCTGAACCTGCTCAAGGAACTGCAGGACAAGTTCGGTACCGCGTATCTGTTTATCGCTCACGACCTGTCCGTCGTGCAGCACATTTCCGATCGCGTTGCCGTTATGTATCTGGGTAAGATGGTTGAGGTTTCGGACTGGAAGACGCTCTACAGCGAGCCTCACCATCCGTACACGCAGTCGCTGCTGTCTGCCGTGCCGGTTCCCGATCCTGATATCCAGAAGACCCGCAAGCGCATCATCCTCGCTGGCGATCCGCCGTCGCCGCTGGATCCGCCGACCGGCTGCCGTTTCCACACGCGCTGCCCGATCGCGCAGGGCATCTGCTCTGAGAAGCTTCCCGAGTTTAAGGAAGTCGCACCGGGCCACTGCTGCGCCTGCCACTTCGCGGAGCCGTTCCCGATCAAGGAATCGCACATCGACCTGTAGTCGGTTGTTCTCGTCCGGGCCCGTGCTGGACTTAGTTTTCAGAACGTCCTCGACCATGGAAACCCCCTTATCCTGCTCCTTCGGAGCCGCGGATAAGGGGGTTTCCTGGTCTGCGGAATGTTCTGAAAACTAAGTCCAGCACGGGCCCTGTGTTACCACTGCAGAGGGGTGCGATTCCTTGATCGCTCACTTAATCTAATGGGAAAGATAGCGAGGCCGGAGCTTTAGCTCCGGCCTCCTTATATAAGGGCTTGGCAAAGCCGAGCCACTAAATTTATATCAGCTCCCAGAACATGTTTGAGAACTGTGCCTGAAGTACGTATTTGCAGGCCCCGAATCGGTGTTGCCTCCCGGCGCATTCCGCAGGGGGAGCGATATTTTGCAGCACGAAGTGCGCAGCAAAATATCGCTCATGCCCGAGGACGCGCCGGGAGGCAACACCGATTCGGGGCCGGACACACGGATCTACCTGCGCATTTACAAATTCGTAAACTTTTTTGAAAAAAGTGCTTGCACAGTTCTCGAATCATAGGTTATTATCTTCCTCGTTGAACGCGCGGGTCTAACAAAACGAACTGCGAATCAACAACATAGCATGTCGGAGTGGCGGAATTGGCAGACGCGCTAGCTTGAGGTGCTAGTGACCGCTTTTTGGTCATGCGGGTTCAAGTCCCGCCTCCGACACCATCGCATTTGAGAAGCCTCTTCGGAGGCTTTTTTGTTACCGATAGACGGTGGGGTCCACGATGGAAACGCTTGAACGCAACGAGTGGGCAGACGTTGCCCAACTAGTCGAGATCACGAGCGATGCTGTCATCATCTGTGAGTTCGACGGAACCATTCTGCATGTGAATAATCGCTTACTTGGTTTGATGTGCGAGGAACGCGCCGACGTCATCGGTGGAGATGTTAAAGACGTCCTGTACTCATCCGCTTTTGAACGTGCGACGGAACATCGTCTGCCATTTGAAACTGATGGCTCAGAGAACGAACTGATGCTCAAGCTGAGTGACGGCTCCTTTATCCCCGTCTTGGTTCGTGCGGGCTCCGTAACGCCCCCACGCATCTTTGGGCGCCGCGCACCACGTGTCCTTGTGGCGCTTCACAGTATCGAGGAACAGTATTCTCACGACCGTCAACTCAAGCGTGCGTTATCGGAGCTTAGAGTGGCGAACAAGCGTCTCTCTGGCACGCTCTCGGTCATTATGAGTACCGTGGGCTCCGATGAGCTACCTAGCCTGCTTGATACCGTTTTGAACCAGCTTGTAGGAACGCTCGGTGCTTCGGGTGCCGCTATCTATTTTTCTGAGAGCGGCGGTTTTAAGCTTCGTGGTGTTTCCAAGGAGCTGTACGACAGCTACCTGCCTGAGTTTTTGCCGTATGGCGCTGGCATTCCGACGTATGTTCTTCGTGAGTCGCGTGCCTGTCGCTTGTCGATTCAACAGGACCTTGAGGGCGATAGGGCCGCCTCCGGTATGTTCATGGACCTGGACAATCGTTCTAAGCACCTATTGCGCGTGCAGGATATGCCTCCGTATCGCAGCGAGATCTGTCTTCCCGTTTTTTACGGTACGCAGATCCTTGGCGTGCTGGAAGTTGGTTGGAAACGCCCTCAGGCACCGCTCGCCTATGACGTTAATGTGCTCGAGGTCATTTGCGATTACCTATCTATCCAGCTGGTCGGCATGGCATCGAGTCTTCGCTCCCGTCGCACGGCCGAGCTTGGCCGCTCGCTCAATGTCTTGCGTGATGAGTTGTTTACCTTTCTAGACGATTCCGCCGCGGCTACCCAGGCGGTATCGTCCGAGATCTGCAAAATGCTTAACTGCCATTTTTGCCCTGTTGAGTATGACGCCAGTCTGGATTCCTACGTCATAGATTTTGAAGGCGGTAGTCGCGTTGCTTTGCCGGACGATCCCGAGAGGCTTTTCTTTTCCACGACGGCGCCAGCGGCACGTCTGGGGGCTGGCCCTGATGGCTTTGAGGCATCTGTTTTGGGAGGTACGAGTGCCGAGGACCTTAAACACGTCCGTATAACTCGCGTTGATGAATCGATGCCTATGGGAGGCTGGCTTAGGGCGCATGGCCTGCCTTGTCAAGGTCTCTACGTCGACTCCGGCATCGAGGCGGGGCGCCCGCGCTCTGAGGGTGATGGCAAGCACAGTAACGACGCGATTGTTCCTGCTTCTGTTGCGAAGAGCCCGACGACGCGCGCGCTGCTGCTTCGTGATGGTAGCCAAGAGCCGATTGATGATCTTGAATATGACTACTTGGTGCACTTGGCGCATGACTTTGAACTGATCTACGAAGGCGAATCTCAAAAGCGCGAGGAGCGCCATATCGCTCAGACCCTTCAGATCGGCATGAGAAATTCCCTGGGGGATGTTCCGGGTATCGCAACCGATTCGGTGTACCTGTCAGCCACGAACTCGGCGTTGGTCGGCGGTGATTTCTATACGCTCATCCGTCTTCCCGACGACTGCGCCGTCATGATTCTGGGCGATGTGTCTGGCAAAGGCATTGAGGCTGCATCGATGTCCGCGCTCGTCAAGACGGCCCTGACGGCATATGCCTGGGAGGGCGCTGGACCGGCCCGCATGGCACGCTCCCTTAACAGCATGCTCATGGGCTTCTCGAGGGTCGAGACGTTCGTGACGGCCTTTATCGCCAAGATTGACCTTAAAGCCGGACGCGCAACGTATTGTTCGGCGGGCCATCCTCCGACCATGGTCATTAGGCCAGAGTCGATGCCGCTGGGTGGCGGCGAGGCCCGTGGGGGAGAGGTCGAGCTGCTTGGATGCCAATCGGGCGTAATCGGTGCCTTTGAGAGCATGGTGTACGAGACAGGCGTGTTTACGTTCGCTCCTGGCGACATGCTCTTCATGTATACGGACGGAACGATTGAGGCCCGCGACCGCACCGGAGCGTTCTTTGGTGAGCAGCGCCTTCGTGACCTTCTGCTCTCTGTCTCGGGTGAGGGCGTATCAGGAATCTGCGGCAAGGTCTTGGGCGAGCTTGACCGATTTACCGAATCGGCGCTGGACGATGACATTGCATTGGTGTCCCTTGAGTTTTTACGGGGTCGTTCATAGACGACGCTGGGCGGGCTGAATCCGTACGGTTGGGGAAACGAATGCATCGAGTGGGCTTTTTTGGGGAACCATGGTCGTATGAATGAGTGGAATGACATAGCGGTTTTGACGCCACCAGGCGATATCGACATCGCCACGGTGCCTGCGCTGCGTCGGCGGTTGGATGCTTTGATTGGCCGCGGCGTGCGTCGTGTCGCCATCAACTGTCAGGCTGTTAGCTTTATCGATTCTACGGGCTTGGCATTCCTGCTTACGCGCGCTCGTGAGCTTATGAGGCGAGAAGGCCTGCTTTCGCTCGTCAATGCATCAGGTGAAGTTGTTCGCTTTTTGGAGATTGCTCGTCTTGTCGATATCCTTCATGTCGCGGGGCCGGCACGGGAGTCTATTCCCGCCATTCCGGTGGGGGAGCTGCCTCGCTGGAGTAAGAGCGTCGAGGTCCGTCAGGGTATCGAGAATCTTCCATACTACCGACATCGCATCGCCGAACTCCTTGAATCGCTTCCGTTGCGCCGTGACGAGCGCTACGATGTCGCATTGGCGTCGGGGGAGGCGCTGGGTAATGCCTATGACCATGCGGGCGGTATCGGGTGCGTCCTGACGGTTCAGGCCTATGGCGATCGCGTTGTGGTTGAGGTGCTTGATCGAGGTGCCGGCTATTCTATCGATGAAACGAGCGAGCCGGTTGCATCTGAGGAACGCGGCCGTGGTATCAAGCTTATGCGTATGCTCGTCGATAACGTGGAGGTTGCTCGTCGTACGGACGGCGCCGGCACGCGCGTGCAGATGGTGAAGCTGTTTAGCGGAGCGCTGGAATCGTGTGCCTAGCCAATCGCTTTAGCGCGTTTGGCTATTAAGAACATGCGGCAGACAAGTTTTTTGAAAAAAGTACTTGCGTCTTTTGGACAACTCGCGTAAATTAATAACCCGCAAGCGGACATGGCTCAGTTGGTAGAGCACAACCTTGCCAAGGTTGGGGTCGCGGGTTCGAGCCCCGTTGTCCGCTCCATTGCATTTCCGGACCGTTTAGGCGGTCCTTTTTCGGCGAAGTGGCCAAGTGGTAAGGCAGAGGCCTGCAAAGCCTTTACCCCCGGTTCGAATCCGGGCTTCGCCTCCAGGCAACATCCGGGCGCTCCGGCGCCCGTTTTGTTTTACATATGCGGACATGGCTCAGTTGGTAGAGCACAACCTTGCCAAGGTTGGGGTCGCGGGTT